>JBEVNG010000150.1:0-9092 GCA_040508235.1 Polyangiales bacterium
GGATGGCGCGTGGCCGCTGCCGCACGCGCCTCGCGCAGGAGCGCCGCGTTGGCCTTGGAGGTCTGCGTGTTGGGCAAGCTCCACAGCTTGATCGCGGCCGGCTTCTTGAGCAGCCGATGCTCGGCCTTGTACACGATGCCGAGCGCGCCGCGCCCGAGCTCCTCGATGATCCGGTAGTCGCCGATCGACTGCGGCGTGGCTTGCGGCCCGAAGCGATGCGTCTCTTGCTCGAGCACCGGCATCGCGCGGCGCAGGTAAGCCTCGAGGTGGCCCTGCGACGCGCGCACGCTGATCGTGAACGAGTGGCGCTTGCCCTCCAGCTCGACGCCGAAGTTGCTGAAGCGCTCGTCGCGCGAGGTGAAGTCGATGTTGCCGATCAACGCCAGCCGCGCGACCACCGCATCGGCGATCGCGGACTTCAGGTCGAGGCAGGTCACCAGCCCGCGCGGGAACTCCAGCGTCACCGAGTGCAGTCCATTGCGACTCGGGGTGACGTGGATCGCCTCGGCGTGGGTGCGAACGACCGCGTACAGGAGCGCATCGGCAACGGCAGTCGGCGAAACTTGCAGCACGGGGCGATCGTACCAGGGGCCCTACGCTCCCGTATAGCGACAGAGATCTGGCGGTGCGCGCCATTTTTGCCCCTCGCGCTTTTGCTTTGGCTCACGCGGCCGGGAGCCCAGCAAACCCTGTTCACGGGGGATCACGCTGCTAGAGTGCCCGCCGCATGAGCTTGCTTGGCATCGAGCGGGACGGGGCCTCTCCCTCACCAGACAGCTTCGGATCTAGCGGCACGTACTCGGGACGCGCCCAGCAGACCACCATCTCTGGTCGGGTGCCCGCGCCGCGCTGGGCGAGCCCCTGGTGGTTGCTCTTCCTGGGACTCGCCATCGCCGAGGTGGTCGCGCTCGGGGTACGCGAGCACCGCGTGCCCGCCGAGAGCGACTGGTCGGCCGCGGCCGAGCACGTGCGCGCGCAGCTGGGCCCCAAGGACGCGGTCAGCGTCGCGCCCGGCTGGGCCGATCCGCTGCTGCGGCTCTACCTCGGGGACAGGCTGTCGCTGCGCATCTCCGCGCGCTCGGACCTCGATGCCTTCGAGCGGCTGTGGGTGCTGTCCATTCGTGGGGCCACCGCGGCGGACGCGCCAAAGCGCCCGGCCGACTACACGGAGACCTTCGGACGCGTGCGCATCGAGCGCTACGACCTCGGTCGCTCCACCGTGCTGCTCGACTTCGCGGACGCGCTGCCCACGGCGCGCGTCGAGCTGATCTCCGACGGCGTGCCGCAGGCGTGCATGCTGCGCACGTTTCCGCCCAGCGTGATCCAGGGTGGGCTCGGCGGCGGCGTGGTCGCGCCGCGCCAGCGCTTCCAGTGCGACGCGGATCGCCCCTGGCTCTGGGCCGGCGTGACCGTGATCGAGGCGCTGGACCTGGCGCCCCACCGCTGCATCTGGAACCACCCGCAGGGCAGGCAGCCGATGGCGATCTCCTACAAGCAAGTGCCGCTCGGCCCGCGCATCGTGCTGCACGGCGGGCTCGACTACCACGACGAGCGCGACACCGACAAAGCCCCCGTGAAGATGCGCGTGTTCGTCGACGACAAGGAGGTCGCGGACCTGGAGCATCGCGACGGCGACGGCATGAAGCGCTGGGACATCGACCTGCGCAAGACGCTCGGCACCGCGATCCCCGTCAAGGGCGACCTGCGCTTCGAGGTCACGACCCCTGAGCCGTTCCGGCGCTCGTTCTGCTGGACCGGCAGCGTGCAGAGCGGCGTGCGTGAAGACAAGAAGGACAAGCCATGAGCGTGGTGACTCCGCCCGCCCACGTCGGATGGCGTGATCATCTGGTCGGTGCGCTGATCGGCGCGGCCTACGTGGCCGTGTTGCTCGCGACCTCCAGCGAGCTCGCGATGTCGCGCGACGAGAGCTTCTACGTCGTCGCCGCCGAGGACTACGGCAACTGGTACGCAGACCTGTTCAACGACCCGGAGCACGCGCTCGAGCGGCGCACCATCGACCGCCACTGGAACTTCAACAACGAGCACCCGGCGCTCGCCAAGACGTTCTTCGCCTGGACCTGGCTGCTCGATCAGCGCGGCTGGCCGGCGCTGCGCGAGGCCGTGGGCCTGGAGCGCGACACGCTGTTCAGCGTGCCCTCCATGGCGTACCGCTTCCCCGGCATGGTCAGCGCGGGGCTGATCCTGTGGCTGCTCTACATCTTCGGCGCGCGCGCCGCGGATCGCCGGCTCGGCATCTTCGCGGCGCTTTGTTACGCCACGCTGCCGCGGCCCTTCTACCACGCGCACCTCGACTGCTTCGACATCCCGATCGTGTTGATGGTGCTGTGGGTGACGTACTGCTACTGGCGCTCGCTGGTGAAGAAGCGCTGGGCGATCTGGACCGGCGTCGCCTACGGCTGCGCGCTCGCCACCAAGCACAACGCCTGGATCGTGCCGGGCGTGCTGCTCGTGCACTACGCGTGGGTGGCCGGCCAGGAGCTGGCGCGCCGCAAGCGCGGCGAGCGCGAGCGCGTGATCCTCACGCCGTACTGGCTGATCGCGATGGTCACGCTGGGGCCGCTGATCTTCATCGGCAGCTGGCCGTGGATCTGGCACGAGACGGTGCCGCGCTTCCTGGCCTACGCGCGCTTTCACCTGCACCACGACTACTACAACATGGAGTACTTCGGAGTTAACTACTTCCGGCCTCCATTCCCCACCAGCTACGCGTTCGTGATGACGCTGTTCACGGTGCCGTTCACGATCGTGCTGCTGATGTTGTTCGGCATCGCGCTGCGCGTGCGCGCGCTGATGCCGGAGAAGCTCGCCAACTGGGCGATGCCACGCGGCGAGCTACGCGCCGACGCACGCGCGACCGACGTGCTCTGGTTCGGCCAGGCGCTGGTGCCGCTGCTCGTGATCGCGATGCCGGGCACGCCGATCTTCGGCGGCACCAAGCACTGGTTCACCGCCTACCCGTTCTTGTGCCTGTTCGCCGGCTTCGCGGCGCTGCACGTGCTGGTGAGCGCGGAGTCGCGCCTGATCAGCCGCGGGCTGGCGGAGGCATGGCCGGTGTCCGCCCTGTCGATGGCGATCCTGCTCGCGCCCGGCTTCGCGGAGACCGCGCACTCGCATCGCTTCGGCCTCTCCCACTACACGCTCGCGGCCGGTGGTGTACCCGGCGCCGCCGACTACGGCATGAACCGCCAGTTCTGGGGCTTCACCACCGGCAGCGTCGTCGACTTCCTGATCTCCAAGATGCCCAACGGCGGCAGCGTCTACCTGGGCGACACCACCTTCACCGCGTTCGAGGTGCTCAAGCGCGACGGCCGACTGCCCGCGAACATACGCGCCGAGGGCCGCATCTCCGAGGCCGACTACGTGCTGGTGCACCACGAGCGTCACATGAACGAGCTCGATTACCAGTCCTGGATGGCCCACAACGGCGCAGTCCAACCGGTGCACGTGCTGACCTACGACGGAGTGCCGATCGTCAGCATCTACGAGCACCCACGCAGAAGAAGAAACTGACTACAGGAACTTCTTCCACAGCGAGTTCAGCGCATGAACATCGCGCGCGCGCAGGCTGCGGAAGGCCAGACCCACGCCTTCGCCCTTGGTCCAGCGCACGAACATCGGGAGCTCGCCTTCGTACTTGGCGTCGGCGATCTTGAGCTTCAGCGTCACCTCGGCGCCGAAGCGCAGGGGAGCGCTGATGTGAACGAACATGCCACCCAGGCTCATGTCGCGCGTCTCGCCCACGTACTCCTTGCCCTCGTGAACGACCAACACGGAATGCTGGATCGGGTAGCGATCGTGCGATCGTTTTTCATTCAACGAGAGCCTCGCCTTCTGCGCGCGTGCGTCGCGTGCGTGCCGATCCGAGGATAAACGAACAGGACGGGTCGATGCGCAAAGATGAGCCGGGCAGCGACGGGCAGCCGAGCGAGCCTGGCTTTGCGGGTACCTGCAGCGTGTTGCTCGCCACGCTCGTCTGCTCGATCGTGGTGCTCGCCTCGCCTCGTCCGGTCCAACCGAGTCGGCTGCCAGCCTTGCGGGTGCCGCTCGCGGAGGCCGGGCGCGCCTTCGCGGACGATCCAACTACGCCGACCGAGCCGCTACCCGACAGCCCGCTGCTGCAGCGCTTCCTCGAGCTGTACGGCGAGGCGGGCCTGAACGAGCGCGAGGCGCAGGTCGATGTCGACATGGTCGCGGAGCAGAAGCGAGAGCTGGCGCGCATCACCAGCGAGCTGTTCTCGACGCTCGGCGAGCAAGGCGTGCGCGCATTGCGCGAGACCCTCACCGCACGCGCGCTCGCGGCGCTGCCACAGCGTGAGCCGCCCAGCGAAGCGTACGGACTGCTCGGCGGCTTCCCCGCACTGCTGCTGCGCTACGGCTACATCGACCGCGACCGCACGCCGCTCGCACCCCCGCGCCTGATCCGGAACCTCTACCACCAGCGCTTCAACCTGATCTGCGAGCAGCCGCTCGACGCGAACATGGAGCCGTTCGATCGTCGCCTGGCCGAGGGCTGGGTCGCGCTGCACGGCCAGAACATGCCGGCCGAGCGCCGGGCGCAGGCGGCGCGCACGTTCGCCGAGCTGGGCGGGACCGACGCCCGGGAAGCGCTCGCGATCTGGCTCGCCAACGCCGAGCTGAAGGACGAGGCGGCCCAGCTGTTACGGGGTGAGTACGAGCGCACGGGTGCGCTCCGGCTGCGCAACATGCTGCTGTTCCTGCTGCGCTCGTGAGGGAGCGCGCCGTCGTCATGACTTTGTCTCAAAATCCTCGTCGACTCGTCGTCACGTCGTAGCCCGCATGGGCTCCACTATCCGGGCCTCATGCGACTCCGAAACCACCTCCCCCGCGAGCAGGCGTCCGACCTGCCCTCGTTCGCCCGCGGCGGGCAGTTCGCCCCGCTGGCCGAGCCCTTCCGTGGGCCGATCGTCATCCACTCGGCCGGACCGGGCGAGGTCGTGCTGCGCACGGTGCTGAGCGACGCCGAGGGCTTCTCCATCGTGCCGGTGCACTGGGAGATCGCGCGCGAGCCCAGCTTCTTCGCACCCGAGCGCTACGGCCTGCTGCTTGCGCACGAGCGCGCCGGCTTCCAGGTCGAGATCAGCCTGCACGGGCTGGAGCGCGGCCGCTCGTACTGGGCGCGGCTGTGGGCCGGCGGCGCCTGGAGTCGTGTGCTCCGCGTGCGCACCGGCCCGCGCGCCAACGGCTCGTCGACGCTCGCGCTGCGCCCCGCGCGCCGTCGTCAGCTCAAGGCCAGCTGACTACTTGGGCAGCATCGCCGGCGCGTACAGGCACACCAGCGCGGTGCCAATGGCGACGTACGTGATGCCGAACAACAGCGGCAGCGCCACGCGCTTCATCGGGTGTCCCGAGTAGCGCGTCAGCGCGGTGACCAGCCACGGACCGGCCCACACGCCGAACACCGCCAGCCACAGCGTGGCGTCCTCGCGCGCCAGCAACGCGGTGAGCTTGGGGCTGCGCCGCTTCTCGATCAGCTGCACCCACCAGGGCCACGCCTGCAGGCGCCCCCACAGCAGGTCGACCGCGATCACCTGCACGAAGCCGAGCGGGATGCCGAGCACGCACGCCAGCCAGGCCGGCCACTCCAGCTTGAACAGCGCGAGCGGCATCGCCACGAACATCCCACCAAACGGGTTCACGCAGGCGATCACGAACAGAACGACGAAGTGCCACATCGGCGCAGGTATCCTCGGTGCCGCGCCGTGGCCTTTACTTCTTCGCGGAGGGAGCGGGCGCGTTCTCTTCCGGCGTGGGAGGCAGCGGCGGCGGGAACCACTCGTCCACGCGCTTGAGGTAGCGCTTCGCACGCACCTGCGCGACCTTGTTGTTCATACGGATGTCGTCGCCCTGATCCGGCGCGGTCAGGATCTCGGTCAGCAGCGAGACGAACAGCTCACGGTCCTGCTTGGCCACCGCGTAGGCCTTCGCGTAGCTGAGCTGGATCAGCTGATTGCGCCGCTTGCAGAGCTCCAGCGCGCGCTCGTAGTAGCCCCTGGCCTTCTCGAGGTTGCCGCCGAACACCTCGGGGAACGAGGCCTCCGTGGTGCCGAGCGCATTGAGCGCGCCGGCGTCCGAGAAGCTGGCGTCGATCTCCACGCTACGCTCGAGGATCGCGCGCGCCAGCGGCGCGTCGGCAAGCGCATTCAGGTCGCCGCCCGAGTACGCCATCGACGAGCCCCAGGCCAGCCCCGCCCAGTACAGCCCCGGCACGTCTTCCTTGTCCGTGTAGACGCGCGCCAGGTACGCCTTGAGCTCGTCGGCCTTCTTGCTCGCCAGCACCTTGTCGAGCTGCTTGCCGCGGTCGTGCAGGCGCATCACGCGCAGCGCCATGTGGGTCGAGCGCTCGTAGAGCAGGCGGATGCGGTTCTCCAGCTCGTCCGCGGCCTCGAAGTCACCACGTTGATCGGCGAGCTCCCAGTCCGCCGCCAGCCAGCCGTAGCCGTAGACCATGTACGCCTTGGCGAGGCCGATCAGCAGGTCTTCGTTCTGCGGGCTGATGCGTACCAGCGCTTCGGACTGCAGGATGGCGCCGGGCACCGCCTGGCCGAAGATCTCGTAGTCCCAGAACCCGTTGAAGCCCATCGCGCCGGCTTCGGCGACCTTCACGGTCGAGTCCGCCGCAAACTTTTCCAGCTTGCAGCCAGTGGCGGTGATGAGGGCGAGGATGAGCGCCGTAGCGCGAGCGCATCGCTTCATGATCTGGCGATGATGGTAACAAATCTCAGCGCGAGATCACGCCTTGGGATGCAGATGTTACGCCAGGCTCACATCGCCGATCGCGCGCTTGGCGGCGCGAGCTTCGGCGGTGTCGGGCACCTTCTGTCCCATCTTCATGAGCAGCGGCACCAGGTACTTCGACATCTCCTGGAAGTCGTTGACCTCGGGCGCAAGCATCTTTGCGATGCCCTGCACGGTCACCATGCCGACGATCACGAGCGCCAGCTGCGGCACCGGATGCACGTGATAGTTGCGGCCGATCGCGAGGATCTCGCCGACAAGCTGTCCGTAGTCGAGCTTGGACACGTCGAGCACGCGGAACTTGCGGCCGAAGGCCTCCAGGTCCACGCGCATCTGCTCCCAGTCCACGTTCTCGCCGTACACGTGGTAGGTCTTGAGGTGGTGCACGGTGTCGTCCGGCGTGCCCATCGCGATGCACTTCGTCAGGTCGACGAACATCTCGAGGATCTCGGGGGTCAGCTTGGTGGCCAGCCCGACGTCGAACAGCACCAGCTTGCCGTCCTCGCGCATGACCATGTTCCCGGGGTGCATGTCGGCGTGCATGAAGCCGTCGACGAAGCACATCTGCATGGTCGCGCTGCGCAGCGTGTCCGCGACCAGGCGCTTGTTCGCGAGCTGATCCGGCGACAGCGAATCGAGCTTGATGCCGCGCACGAACTCCATGGTCAGCACGCGCTCGCCCGAGAACTGCGTCTCGATGGCGGGGAACGTGAGGTTGGTGTTGTGCTGGAAGTTGGTCCGGAACAGCTCGTAGTTCGCGGCCTCGATGCGCAGATCCGTCTGCCGCACCAGACCATCGACGAACTCCCTGGTGAAGCCCACCGGATCCGAGAGCCGGATGGTCTTGTGCAAGGCCAGCACCTTGGCGCCGAAGATCAGCATCGCTCCGTCGCGCTCGACCTGGGCCTGCACGTTGGGGCGCAGCACCTTCACGGCGACCTCTTTGCCGTCCTTGAGCCGGGCTCGGTGCACCTGTGCGACGCTCGCGGCGGCGACGGGCGCCTTGTCGAACTCGGCGTAGACGCTCTCCAGCGGCTGCTTCAGCTCGCCCTCGACCAGCACGCGGACCTTGTCGAAGCCGAACGGCGGCAACTTGTCCTGCAGCAGTCGAAGCTCCGCGATCATCTCTGGCTCGAAGAGATCGGGGCGCGAGGACATCACCTGTCCTAGCTTGACGAAGCATGCGCCCAGCCAGCTCATCGCCGTGCGGAGCAGGGATCCCTGGATGCGGGCCACTTCCTTGCGACGGACCCGCTTGTCCGAGATCAATAGCGTACCGACGCGGCGCACCCCGTAAGCGGCCAGGAACAAGAAGATGACCGCCCAGACCAACAGGCCTCGCGCGGTGTTGGCGAAGGTGCGCACCAAAGACATCGCCGGGGAAAGTAACGTCCTCGGGCCGTGGAATCAATTGGACGAGGACGGAAGTTCGCGCCCGACCTGTGGGCGAGCATGCCGGAAAGGGCTCCGCGCGATGAAAACGCGCGGGAAATGCTCCGTGCCATACTTTCTGCTGCGCGGCGCCTTCGCGCGGCTTTGACCAGGGGACGCAATGGCCAGCAAGGTCAACGTTGATGAACTGAAGCGCTACTACCGGCAGATGTGGCTGATCCGACGCTTCGAGGAAGAGTCGGCGCGCGCCTATGCGCAGGGAAAGATCGGCGGGTTCCTCCACCTCTACATCGGGCAGGAGGCGATCGCCGTGGGCGGGGCCGCCGCCCTGACCAAGGACGACTACGTGATCACCACCTACCGTGATCACGGGCACGCTCTGGCGCTGGGCATGACCTCGCGCGCGGCCATGGCCGAGCTGTTCGGCAAGGCGACCGGCTGCTCCAAGGGCCTCGGCGGCTCGATGCACATGTTCGACCTGGAGCACCACTTCCTCGGCGGGCACGGCATCGTGGGCGGGCACCTCGCGCTGGCGTCCGGGGTCGCCTTCAAGCTCAAGTACAAGGGCGAGAAGGGCGTCTGCCTCGGCTACTGCGGGGAGGGCGCCACCAACATCGGCGGCTTCCACGAGGCGCTGTCGCTGGCGGCGATCTGGAAGCTGCCGGCGGTGTTCATCGTCGAGAACAACGAGTACTCGATGGGCACCCCGCTCGATCGCACGCTGCCCGTGCGCGACATCACCACGCGCGCCGCCGGCTACGGCATGTACTCGGACCGCTTCGAGGCCAATGACGTGTTCGAGGTGCGCGAGAAGCTGAAGAAGGCGGTCGACCACGCGCGCAGCGGCAAGGGCCCGGCGCTGATCGAGATCCTGACCTACCGCTTCCGTGGGCACTCGATGAGCGACCCCGGCAAGTACCGCA
>JBEVNG010000156.1:0-10674 GCA_040508235.1 Polyangiales bacterium
GGCGACTCCACGCGCGTGATGGCGCAGGTGGTCAGCGGCGTCGGCTTCCTGGGCGCGGGCGTGATCATCTCGCGCAACGGCCTCGTCACCGGCGTCACCTCGGCGGCGGTGGTCTGGGTGCTGGCTGCCGTGGGCGGCGCCATCGGCGCGGGGCGCTTCGGGGTCGCGCTCGCCACCTCGATGTCCACGGTGGGCATCCTGGTCGGCGTGGAGAAGCTGGAGCAGGCCTTCGAGCGCTTCCTCAAGCGCGGTGTGCACGCGGACCCGGGACCGCTGGACACGCCCAGCGCGCAGGACGGCGACGAGGCGTTCGAAGCGACCATCCTGCGCCATCGCTCGAGCGGCGCACCGCCTCCGCGCAAGAGCTGATGTCGCGGCCCGAGGTCGAGCGCGCGCTGCGCTTCATCGCGGCGAACCTGGAGCGCCCGCTGCGCGCTGCCGAGGTCGCGCGCGCGGCTCACCTGAGCGAGTTCCACCTGCACCGCGTCTTCCACGCCGAGGTGGGCGAGTCGATCGGCCGCTTCATCACGCGACGACGCCTGGAGCTGGCGGCGCTGCGGCTGGCCTACGAGCCAGACCTGGCGATCACGGAGATCGCGCTCGGCTCCGGCTACTCGTCGAGCTCCAACTTCAGCAAGGCGTTCAGCGCGTTCTTCGGCGTCAGCCCGTCGCGCGTGCGCGATCCACGGCAGGGGCTGCCGGTGGCGCTGGGCAAGCTCGCCAAGGAGTACGACAAGCGCTTCACGCCCGAAGCGCTCTACACGCTGCCGCCATCCCCTGCGCTGGAAGAGCGCGCGCGCATCGCGGCCGAGTGGGACGCTCGGGTGCGCTTCGAGGACCGGGAAGAGCTGTCGTTCGCGTGCCTGGCGAGTCCGGATGGCTACGACCTCGCTGCGCTCGATCAGACGTGGCATGCGCTGATCCGGCGCCTGCGTCAGCTGGGGCTGGCGGGTGAGGACGTCGATGCCTGGGGCGTGGCACACGACAGCCCCAACCTCACGGCGCCCGAGCTGTGCCGTTACCACGCATGCGTACCTTGCCGGGCGGACGCCGAGCTGCCCGCGCCGCTGTTCCGCGGCCTGATGCCGGCCGGTCGCTACGCGGTGTTCACGTACCAGGGAGCGGCGGCTGACGTGGGGGATGCCTACCGCAGCGTCTACTCGTGCTGGTTCCCGGAGAGCAGCCTCGCGCCGGAGGACTTCATCGCGCTCGATCACTACGTGGGCGACTTCCCCGAGCAGGGCCAGGTGAACCTGGAGATGTGGTTCCGCGTGCGCCCCAAGAGAGCAGACTAGGAGAACTCCAGGGCAGGGCGGGAGGAGCCCGCGTGCGCGCGCTTCGGCATGCTCGGCGCATGGGAATTCTCGCGAAGAAGAAGCGAATCTTGATCACCGGTGCGTCGCGCGGCATCGGCCGCGAAGCGGCGCTGCAGCTGGCCAGAGCCGGCCACGAGCTGGTGCTCGCGGCGCGTGACGAGGCCGCACTGAGAGCCGTCGCCGAGCAGTGTGGAGGCGCGGAGATCGCCGTGATGGACCTGCGCGACGAGGCCAGCGTGCGGCGCGCGGTGGCGGCGCTGAAGCCTGTCGATGTGCTGGTCAACAACGCGGCGCTGTCCGAGCAGGGCGCGTTCCTGCAGCTGTCCGACGCCGCGCGGCGAGAGGAGATGGAGGTGAACTACTGGGGGGCGCTGCGCATCACGCGCGCGTTGTTGCCGACGTTGAGCGCGCGTCGCGGCAGCGTGGTGAACGTGTCGTCGTTGATCGGCACGATCGCGTCGCCCAGCACGTCGAACTACGGCGCCAGCAAGGCCGCGCTCGAAGCGTGGTCGGTGGCGTTGCGCGCAGAGCACCCGGAGCTGACCGTGACCATCTTCGTGGCGCCTCACACGGAGACCGAGATGGGACGGCGGGTGCGGTTCGAGGGTGTGCCGCGCTTGCCGGTCGACTACACCGCGCGCGGGCTCGTGCGCGCGATCGATCGCGGCTCGCGCAAGGTCGCGGCCAGCCCTGTCTACAACCTGTTCCTGTTCCTGTGGCGCATGTTCCCCCGCTTCATGGAGCGGCAGGTGGCACGCTCGGCGCCTCAGGCCTTCGCTTCTCCAGCCCCATCGCCCGCTGCAAGCGTGGACGCAGCACGCTCGGGTCCGTAGTCAGCGCGCCTGACTCCTCCATCGCGGCCCAGATCGGATCGCGCCCGCGCTCCGCCAGGTAGAACACCGCCAGCGCCAGAGTGATCTGCACCAGCGCGCCGACGATCGGGAACAGCTGCGCGATCCACACCAGCGAATACGGAGCGATCGCGAAGAACGCGAGCCGAAGCGCGAAGTCGGCGGCCTGCACGCGCCGAGCTTAGGCCGCGCTCTGCTTGCGGTACGCTTTCTGGCAGGCGAGCGCGACGCTGGTCAGGCGCAGCATGCGCATGTCGCCGACGGGTGTGCCGGTGCCGGCGTTGACCACGAAGGCGAAGGACGCGTTGTGGCCGGGGCTGGCCCAGCCGCCGGAGCCGTTGTAGCCCGCGTGGCCGAACGCGTTGCGCACCAGGCCGCGCGTGCTGAACACGCCGTGGTAGCCGAGGCGCCAGCGCATCGGCAGCACCAGGATGCCGTCGGGGCGGCTGGTGTGGACCTGCGTGGCCTCGCGCAGCGTGTCCTTGGACAAGACGCGCACGCCGTCGAGCGAGCCACCGTTGGCGAGTGCGGCGTAGAAGCGCGCCAGGTCGCGCGCGCTGAACACGCCGTTGGCCGCGGGGATGCACGCGCCGAGCACCTCGGGCGACGAGAAGTCCCACTTGTTGATGCCGTTGGCGCTGAACGAGTTGAGCATGCGCTCGGGGCTCATCGGGATGCCGACCAGGTTGAGCCCGCGTGCGATCAGCTTCATGCGGCCTTCACGCTGCTTGGCGCTGGCGCGGGCGCGCTCCTTGTCGAAGCTGGCGCTGCGCGGCTTCACGATGATGCGTGCGGCGCGTGCGATCGCCTCGGCCGGTGCGCCGAAGTAGAAGTCCTTGAGCCCAAGCGGCTCCGCGATCTCTTCGCGTACGAACTGTCCGACCGACTTGCCGGAGACGCGGCGCACGATCTCGCCGATCAGGTGCCCGTAGGTGAGCGCGTGGTAGGCGTGATAGCGGCCCGGGGCATGCGCGGCGGGGGCGCGCTCGAGTGCCTTCACGGTGGCGTCCCAGTCGAGCAGCGTGTCCGCGTGCTCGACGATGGTGCGCACCGAGTGCAGCCCCGCCGCGTGCGTCAGCGCCTGGCGCACGGTGATCTGACCCTTGCCGTTCTGCGCGAACTCGGGCCAGTAGCTGGCGACGGGCTTGTCGTACTGCACCAACCCGCGGTCGTGCAGGATGTGCAGCGCGGTGGCGACGACGGGCTTGCCAGTGGAGAACGAGACCGCCGGCGTGTCGCGCTCCCACGGGGCGCCCTCGTTGTTCTTGGTGCCGCCCCACATGTCGAAGACGAGCCGGCCGCGATCGTAGAAAGAGACCGCGGCACCCCCAAACGGCGGCGCGCGCAGGATGTCTTCGAGCTGACGGGCGAGAGGTTCGAAACCGGGTTCGTGACTTCCTTGCAGCATCGCGCCGACAGTACGTCAACCGAGGCGGTCGCGGTAGCTCTCGTAGCCGAACTGCTTCACCAACTCGTAGCGATCATCCTCGTGACGCAGCGCGATGCTGGGCAGGCGAACGCCGTTGAAATTGGATGTTTTCACCATCGTGTAATGGCTCATGTCGAGCAGCACGATGCGGTCCCCGATGGATAGCGGCTGACCAAACGAGTAGTCGCCGATCACGTCTCCTGCCAGACAGGTCAGACCACCCAGGCGATAGGTGTAAGGCTTCTCGCCGGGCTCGCCCGCGCCGACGATCTCCGGCCGGTACGGCATCTCGAGCGTGTCCGGCATGTGGGCCGTCGCACTGGTGTCGAGGATCGCCAGCGGCATCTCGTTGTGCACGAGGTCGAGCACGGTCGCGACCAGCACGCCGGTGCGGATGGCGATCGCCTCGCCCGGCTCCAGGTAGACCTGGACGCCGTAACGCTCCTTGAACGAGCGCACGAGCTTGATCAGCAAGTCGACGTCGTAGCCCGGGCGCGTGATGTGGTGGCCACCGCCGAAGTTCACCCACTTGAGCTGCGGAACGTACTTGCCGAAGCGCTTCTCGAACGCGGCCAGCACGCGCTCCAGGGCGTCCGAGCCGAGCTCGCACAGAGCGTGGAAGTGCAGACCGTCGAGGCCCTCCAGCAGCTCCGGCTTGAACTCGCTCTCGATCACGCCGAGGCGCGAGCGCGGTGCGGACGGATCGTACAGCTCGACCGCGACCTCGCGCTGCTGCGGGTTCACGCGCATGCCGCACGACGCGCCAGCGGCGCGCGCGATGGGCCCGAGTCGCTGCCACTGATTGAACGAGTTGAACACGATGTGGTCCGACCACTTCAGGCACTCGCGCAGGTCTTGCTCGGTGTACGCGGGCGCGTAGCAATGCACCTCGCCGCCGACCAGGTGCTCGCGCGCCAGCTGCGCCTCGTGCGGGCTGCTGGAGGTGGCGCCGCTCAGGTACCTGGAGACCAGCGGGAACGTGCTCCAGGTGGCGAAGCCCTTGAGCGCCAGCAGGATCTTGCAGTCCGCTTCGCGCTGCACGTGCGCAAGCAGCTTGAGGTTGTCTTCGAGGGCGGGCAGATCGATCACCCAGCACGGCGAGTCGGGCGCCTTGGCGGGATCGATCGCGAGCATGCCTTTGTTCGGACGCGAGCTCATGAGCGCTTAATTAGGGTGCACCGCGGTGCGCGCCAGTGAACTGGCACGCTTTGACCCAGGGTGGGACGCTGGCGGCACGGCTGGCGCTCCGAACGTGCGCAAGTTGTCGCGAAAACGTCGGTGGCACATCCGATGCTCTCTACGCGGGGGTGGGTATCCGGGTCTCGCTGTTCGCTTGCCTCTCCTTCGCCGCGGTCGCGCACGCGACGGTGCTGACGGACGATATCCAGTGGGTCAGCACAGAGATCCCGGCTGGCGGCGTGATCGTGCTGGAGGGGCAGTGCACGGTGGGGCCGCCGTGCACCTGGCCGACCCGGTTCCATGTGATCGACGAGGCGGGGGGCGTGGTCCCGGGGCACTACGAGCGAACCGGTCCGGCGGACGTGGACGAGTGGGGCGTGTTCGTGCCGGACGAGCCGTTCGCGGCCGGCAGCAAGCTCACGCTGCGCGTCACGGAGTCGGGCGAGCAGCTGGACCGGGCCGAGGTGATGGTGGTCGAGGCAACGGCCTTCGACCCTGCCTCGCTGACGGTCTCGCTGCGCTACCAGGGCATGGCTTCGCGGACCAGCGCCTGCTGCACGGAGGGGGAGCTACCCGGCGGCGGGGTCTGCGTGCGTACGGGCGAGCAGCGCCGGCTGTACGTGTCCGCGAAGCTCGTCGGCGCCGAGCTCGCGGCGAGCTCGCAGCTCTCGTTCGACCTCGAGCTCTACCCCGTCGGCGCGGAGCCGGTCAGCGAGTTTCGTCGCGACCTGTACGAGAGGCAGTCTTCGCTCGTGGTCGAGCGCGAGCCGGCGAGCGCCTACTGCTATCGCGTGCGCGCCCAGCCGGTGCGCGGCGGCGAGATCGTGGAAGTGCTGTCCGAGTGCGTGCCCAACCGGAACACGGACGTAGGGCTGTTCGAGGAGCTCACGATCGAGCAGGCGAACGCGCTGCTAGAGACGTGCATCGTGCCCGGGCGCGAAGTGCCCGACAGCGGCGTCGCGACGAGCGAGGACGCCGAGGTCCCCGCGCTCGATGCGGGCGTGCGCGCGCCGAGCATGCGCGCCGATGGATGTCAGCTGACCGACAACAACCACGTCGAGTCGCTGACCACGGCGTTCGTGGTACTGGCGCTGGCGGCCAGCGGGACCAAGCGCCGTCGTCGCCCTTGACGTCCAAGGTATACACTGCGTATACCAACGGCGATGCGGGACCTACGCGGCAAGAAGTGTCTGGTGACGGGGGCGGCGAGTGGCATCGGACGCGCGACGGCGCAAGCCCTGGCGGAGGCGGGCGCGCAGCTGGTGCTGACCGATGTCGACGCGGCTGGGCTGGAGCGCGCGGCGGATGAGCTGGGTCCGCTGGCCTGGCGTGCGCTCGACATCGCCGACTTCGAGGCGGTGAAGGCGTTCGCGGCCGACGTGCACGCGCGGCACGGCAGCCTCGACATGCTGCTCAACATCGCGGGCATCTCGATCTGGGGCACGGTGCAGGCGCTGGAGCACCGGCACTGGCGCAGCTGCATCGAGATCAACTTGATGGGCCCGATCCACGTCATCGAGAGCTTCTTGCCCGCGATGATCGAGGCCGGGCGAGGGGGCCACCTGGTGAACGTGTCGTCGGCCGCGGGACTGTTCGGCTTGCCGTGGCACGCGGCGTACAGCGCGAGCAAGTTCGGGCTGCGCGGCATCTCGGAGGTGCTGCGCTTCGACCTGCGCCGGTACGGCATCGACGTGAGCCTGGTCTGCCCGGGCGCCGTCGACACCCCGCTGGTGCGCTCGGTGCAAGTGCTCGGCGTGAGCGACAACGGCGCGCTCGCGCGCAACCGGGAGCGCTTTCAGAAGCACGCGGTGACGCCCGAGGTGGCGGCGCAGGCGATCGTGCGCGGCATCCAGCGCAACAAGTACCTGATCTTCACCTCGCGCGACATCCAGCTCGGCTACCTGCTGCAGCGCCGCTTCGCGCCGCTCTACGAGCTGGGCATGCGCCTGCTGAACGACCGCCTGCACGCGCTCGGGGCGCGCTCATGACCAGCGCGCGCATCGCACCCGGCACGCGCAGCGAGCTGGGCACCGTGAACTGGCTGTTCTGCCGCACCGCCTCGCTGGTGATGCGCGTGCCGGACGTGAACCTGTTCAGCACGCTCGCGCGGCAGCGTGGGCTGTTCCGCGCCTGGCTGCACTTCTCGGCGCGCATGATGCCGGGCGGCAAGCTGTCGCGCTACGACACCGAGCTGGTGATCCTGCGCGTGAGCAAGCTGCGCGCGTGCCAGTACGAGCGCGACCACCACGAGCGCATCGGCAGGCGCGCGGGCATCGACGCGGGCAAGCTCGCACGCGTAGACGTGGGGCCCGCGGATCCGCAGTGGAGCGAGCGCGAGCGTGCGCTGCTGAGCGGTGTCGATCGGCTGGTCGAAGAGAAGGATCTCGACGACGCCACGTGGAGCGCGCTGGCGCGGCATTACACGCCGGAGCAGCTGGTGGAGCTGTGCCTGCTGGTGGGGCAGTACGAGATGCTGGCCACCACCATTCGCGCGCTGCGTATCCAGCGCGACTACTGACTACGGCTGCTTGGGCAGCTTGGCCACGCCTTCGCCCTGGCCCGCGAGCGTGGCGGTGGCGATGCGCTGCATCGAGCTGCGGGCGCGCTTCACGGCCGCGGGCGTGACCTGGCGGCCGCCGTCGCACTCGTCGAGCATCAAGCGCACGATGCCCTCCAGCGCGAGGATCACGCCGCGGATCAGCCAGGGGTCGATGCGCTTGAACGCGCCGGTGCCGCCGAGCAGCGCACCGAGCTCGTTGTGCACCAGCGTGCGGCGGGCGTAGAGCGGCGAGTCATGGCGCTGCGCTTCGCCGCCGAGCAGGAACACCAGCCGACCCAGGCCCTGCGCGTTGTTGAGGTGCACGTCGATGCAGCGGCCGAGCTGGCGCATCGGCTCGGACTCCTCCGCGACGGCGATCCGGCAGCCGCCCAGCAGCGACTCGGTGCCCACGTGGTAGAGCGCCATCATCACCGCCTCCTTGCCGTCGAAGAGGCGATAAAACGTGCGCCGCGAGACCTTGGCCGCGAGCAGGATGTCCTCGACGGAGGCGGCGCGCAGGCCGCGCTCGGTGAACACCATCGCGCCACCCGCCATCACCATCGCGCGTACCGTGTCCTCGCCGAGCTGAACGCCGGTGGCTCCGGACTCGTCGCGTGCCTTGCGTGCCGCCATCCGCGCGAGCGTGACCTTTGCTCGCACGGATGGCCAGGAAAACTAGGGGCCGACGGCGGGAGTCGGCGCGTCGTTGAGGTAGTCGGCGACCCAGTCGCGGATCGACTTCTTGGCGCTGCTGCCCACGACCTGCTGCGACGTGGTGTAGAAGGTCTCGTCGAGCAGGAACATGTGCTGCTGGGCGAGGCTGTTGGGCGTGGTCACGTAGTAGGTGGACCAGGTGTTGCCCATGCGGCTGCGGTAGTCGTTGAGCGCATCGCGCATCTCGACGCCGAAGAAGCCGATCAGCGGGTACTGATCCGCGCGCATGTTGCCGAACAACACGGCGACCACGATGTCCTGCTTGCCGCACACCAGCGCGGGCTTGCGACCGATCACGCTCGACAGCCGCTTCACCGCCGCGGGGAACCAGTTGGCCACGTTGCAGTCGCTGCCGCAGTCCTTGAGGATCGTGTCCGAGAGGCCCCACAGGTTCTTGAGCTTGGTCTGCTGACCGGTGGGGAAGTAGTCGTTGAGGAAGTTGTTGCCCGCGGACAGCACGGGTCCGGCGTCGTTGATCAGGTAGAGCTGCGCGCCGGGGTAGGCGGCCTTGACGGGCGCCACGTTGCCCGAGGCGGCGGCGCCACCCGCGCTGGAGCCGCTGAGCACGACCTTGCTCGCGTTGGGGAACGTGGCGGTCACGCTCTTCAGGATCAGCTCCAGGTTCTTGCGGCCGACGAAGCGCTGGTTGCTCGGGCCGAACGGGACGCTGTTGATCTTGTTGCCGATCATGAAGTCGCCCGTGCAGTACGGCACGTACGCGATGTTGTAGTCCTTGAGCGGGTTCTCGGCGCGCTCCGCGAAGATGCCACCGAGGCCGGGGGCGCGGCGATTTTCGGCGATCTTGCTCGGGTTCACCTGCTCCAGGCAGGTCTGCGTGTTGAAGCAACCGCCGCCGCCCTGCAGGTACACGAGCACCTTGTCGGACGTCCCGCGCTTGAGCGTGACGCCGGCGCGGCTGCCATCGCGGCAGAACGTGCCCTCCAGCTCGAAGTACTGAAACTGCGAGCTGGCGGGCAGCGCGCCGCCTGGTTGATGGGTGCCCGTGACCGCGAGCGCCTGCGTGACCGCGTCCAGCTGCGCCGCCTGCAGCTCGTTCACCAGGTCCGGATCGTTCGAGCTGACTTCCGCGTCCGCGCTGCCGCAAGCCGCGCACGCCAACAGTGCCACTCCAAGCCAAGCCTTCATGAGTCCCTCCGCCACGACGTATACATCGTGTATACCTTCGGGCGCAACGAGCGAGCCGCCTTTTTCGAGTGACAGCTCAGCCCCGTGGGGGACGCAGCATCGGGATCAGCTCGGGGCTGTTGCCGACCTGCAGCGTGGTCTTCACACGAAAGCCGAGGCGCTCGTAGAAGTGCACGTTGCGCGGGTTGCTCGACTCCAGGTACGCAGGCAGGCCATCGCGATCACAGAGCGCGAGAGCGGGCGCCATCAACGCCGCGCCCAGCTTGCGACCTTGCGCCACCGGGTCGACGCCGACCAGCGGCAGGTACCAGTGCGGCTCCTTGGGGTGCTGCTCCTCCATGCGCGCGAACATCTCCGCGCCCTGGGCTTGCTGCGCCTTGGGCACGGTCTCGCGGAACAGCGCCTCCAGGGCGGCATCGTCCGAGCCGACGCCGGGGGGCAGCCACAGCGCCACGCCGTGCAGCGCATCGACAGACCACGCGCTGCCGTGCTGAAAGGCGGCGCCGGCCATGCCGCGGATCATGCGTGGCCACGCGGACAGGAAGACCTGTGGGTCGGCCCAGGTCCAGCGCGCCATCGGGTCGCCCGCGAAGGCGAGCGTGAGCGTGGCGATGGCATGCGCCGCTTGGCTCTCGGGGATCAGGCTCGCTTGCGTCATCCCCTCAGCGTAGCGTCAGAGCTCCTTCACGTGCCAGGGCAGGCCGCTCTCCGCGAGCAGCTCCAGGAACGGATCGGGATCCATCTGCTCCATGTGCTGCACGCCGGCCTTCTTCCACTTCTTGGTGAGCATCATCGCGGCGCCGACCATCGCGGGCACGCCGGTGGTGTAGCTGACCGCCTGCGCACGCACTTCCTTGTAGGTCTCTTCGTGGTCGCAGATGTTGTAGACGAACGCCTTCTTGGGCTTGCCGTCCTTGATGCCCTCGAAGATGACGCCGATGCTGGTCTTGCCCTTGGAGTTCTCGGCCAGGCTGGCCGGATCCGGCAGCAGCACCTTGAGCAGCTCCATCGGCACGACCTTCTGGCCGTTGTAGTCGACAGGGTCGATGCGCAGCATGCCGACGTTGTTGAGCACGCGCAGGTGCGTGAGGTACTCGTCGCCGAACGTCATCCAGAAGCGCATGCGCTTGAGGCCCTTGACGTGAAGCACGAGGCTCTCCATCTCCTCGTGGTAGATCAGGAACGCCTTGCGATCGCCGACGCCGGGGAAGTCGAACACCTGCGACTGCTCCAGCGGCTTGGTCTCGATCCAGCTGCCGTTCTCCCAGTACTTGCCGTTCGCGGTGACCTCGCGGAGGTTGATCTCCGGGTTGAAGTTGGTCGCGAACGCCTTGCCGTGGCTGCCGGCGTTGCAGTCGACGATGTCGACCGTGTGGATCTCGTCGAACAGGTGCTTCTGCGCGTAGGCGCAGAACACGTTGGTGACGCCGGGGTCGAAGCCCGAGCCGAGCAGCGCCATCAGGCCCGCCTGCTCGTAGCGCTCGCGGTACGCCCACTGCC
>JBEVNG010000180.1:0-8841 GCA_040508235.1 Polyangiales bacterium
ACCGTGCCGGAGTCAGCCGGGGCGACGCTGCTGCCGACGGTGTAGCGCAACGGCGTGAACGTCGCGGTGCAGGCCTGGTCTTGCGCGATGCCCTCGAGCGTGAGCGTGGCGCCATTGGCGCCGGGGCAGCCGCTCCAGTTCACGAACCGGAAGCCCTCCGCCGCGGTGGCCGTCATCGACACGCGCGAGCCGCGGTCGACCTGGCAGGTGGCGCCGGTGCAGCTGGCCGCGCCCGAGTCGGAGCTGGCCACCACGCTGCCGCCGCCGACCGGCGCGGCGATGCCGGCGACCGTGAAGCGACCGACGAAGTTGGCCTGGCAGGTGGTGTTGCCCTGCACGTTGGCGATGCGCACGGTCGGCTCGGTGCCGGTGCACGCGCCGCCGCCACTCCAGCCGGAGAAGCGGTAGTTCTCGCGCGAGGTCACGGTGAGCGTGACCTCGCCGGCGCCGTCGAGCGTGCAGTTGTCGTTCTCGCAGACCGCGCCGGGGCTGGCGGAGGTGGCGACCACGCTGCCGCCCGCCTGCGGCGCCACCGTGCCGCGCACCAGGTAGCGGGCGGCGAAGCGCGCGTAGCAGGTGCGGCTGGAGCTGACCGACGGGAAGGCGATGGTCACCTCGCTGGAGGTGCAGCCCTCGTCGCCGTCCCAGCCCAGGAAGCGATAGCCGGCCGGGCTCGGCGCCGTCAGCGTGACGTCCGCGCCGATGTCGATCACGCAGCCGCCCTCGGCGCAGACCGCCGCCGGGTTGGTCGAGCTCGCGGTGACCTCGCCGGGTGCGCCCACCACGGCGCCGATCACGGCGATGCCCTGCAGGTAGTTCGCCACGCACTGGGCGTCCTCGGTGACCTCGGTCAGCGTCACCGCGGCGCCCGTCTCGGCCTCGCACTTGGGTCCGCTCCAGCCAGTGAGCCGGAAGCCCTCGGTCGAGCCCGCCAGCAGCGTCACGCCGCCGCCGACGTCCGTGTCGCACGAGCCGCCGTTGCAGGCCGCGTACAGATCGGACGATAGCGCCGTGATCGCGGGCGGAGGCTCGGCGCCGCTGCTGCTGCCGCTGACGGTGACGCGCGGCGTGTAGGTGGCGAGGCAGCTCTCGGACTTCTGCAGTGCGCTGAAGCGCAGCACCGGGTCCGAGCCCACGCAGCCGGCGCTCCCGCTCCAGCCCGCGAAGCGGAACTTGGGCACCACCGGCGCCGTCAGGGTGGCGTTGCCGCCCTTGTCGAGCACGCACGAGTTGGGCTCGCAGACGCCGCCGTCGGACGCGACCGCGATGTCCGTCTTGGCGTTCATCGCCTCGGCGCTGACGACGATGCGCTCGACGAAGTTGGCGACGCACATAAGGTCGCCCGCCGCCGTCACGGTGGTCTCGAAGGTCGTGGCCGAGCCGCAGCCCGCGCCACTCCAGCCGGTGAAGCGCTGCCCGAAGCGCTCGTCCGCGCGCAGCTTCACGGGCGCTCCCGCATCCACGGTGCACACGCCGCCGTTGCAGACCGCGAACGGACTGTCGGAGGTCGCGATGACGCCGCCTTCGCCGCCCGAGGTGTGGGCGCTGACCTTGACCCGCTTCACGTAGTTCGCGACGCAGTTGGCGCTCTGCTGCAGGTTCGGGATCACCAGGTCGATGTTGGTGCCCTTGCACTCCGCGGTGCCGCTCCAGTGGGTGAAGCGGTAGCCGGGGTCGCTGCCGGCGCGGAAGGTCACCTGCGTGCCGTACGGCAGCTTGGTGCACTTCTGGGCCTCGCAGGTGTTGCCCGTGCCATCGATGATCAGCACGGGGATCGTCGCCCCCGCCGAGACGGCGGTCGCGGACAGGGCCGCGTTGTCGGTCGTCTGGCACAGGCCGTCGATACACTGCGTGCCGTCACTGCACTGCGAGACGTCGTCGCAGGACAGATCTTCCTCGCGGCCTCCGCTGCAGGCGACCATCGTCACGGCCATCGCGGCCACCCACAACCAGCTGAAACGCGCCATCTGCTTCCTCGAGCTACCCGAAATCGATGGGGCGACTTGGGCTCCCTAGCTGTGCTCTCACGGGGCTCGCTCTGCAACGATGTAGTTGGCGAACGAGCCCACAATCGAGCGTGGATCACCCAGAACGACGCTGGCTGGCCAGGACGGGGGCGGCGTGTACCTGATCTCGCATACGCGTATGAAATCGAGCGCTCCGCGCCCGCGACCACGCGCACCACGCTGGAGACCGTTTCGATGAGCCTGCTTTCTCCGGTCGCGAGCTTTGCCTATCGTCGGCGTCGGGCTCTGCTGGTGGTCTTCTTCGGCGTAATCGTGGCGGCTGGCCTATACGGGCGGGGTGCCGCGGGCGACCTGGTCGGCGGCGGCTTCGACGATCCTCGCAGTGAATCCGCGCGGGCCGACGCCCGGCTCGACGAGGTGTTCGCGCGCGGCACTCCCGACGTGGTGGTGACCTACTCGCACCCGACCCTGACCGTGCGCGATGAGGGCTTCCGCACCAAGCTGGCCCCCACGCTGGAGTCGCTCCGCAAGGTGCCCGGCGTCGAGCGCGTCAGCACGCCCTACGCCGTGCAGCCCGATGCACTGGTCTCCAACGACGGACACACGGTGGTCATCGGCATCCGACTCGAGGGACGCCGGCGCGCGATCCAGGAGTCGTACGACCAGCTGGAGCCCAAGCTGCACGTGGCGGGGCTCGACACCCTGGTCGGCGGCACGATCCCGGGCGCCCGCCAGGCGCAGGCCGCTGCCGAGGCCGACCTCTCGCGCGCCGAGCTGATCACGCTGCCGTTGGTGGCGATCCTGCTGGTGGTCTTCTTCCGCGGCCTGGTGGTGGCCGCGCTGCCGCTGCTGATCGGCGCCTTCTCGGTGACCAGCGCGCTGGCCTGCGTGCGGCTGCTGACGCACTTCACGGACGTCTCGGTGTTCGCGCTCAACATCGTGACCTTCGTCGGCCTGGGCGTCGCGATCGACTACTCGCTGTTCATGGCCACGCGCTTCCGCGACGAGCTGGCGGCCGGCGTCGACGTCGAGAACGCGGTGCAGCACACGCTGATGACCGCCGGCCGCACCATCGGCTACTCGGGCGGCGCGGTGGCGGTGTCGCTGCTCGCGCTGATGGCGTTCCCGCTGATGCTGCTGCGCAGCGTCGCCATCGCCGGCAGCCTGGTGGTGATGATGTCGTTGATCGGCACGCTGGTGTTCCTGCCCGCGTTGCTGGCCGCGCTCGGGCCGCGCATCGAGTGGTTGAGCTTCGGCAAGAAGCCGAGCGCCGAGCAGGTGCCGCGCTTCTGGCACAACGTCGCGACCGCGGTGATGAAGGCGCCCGTGCTGGTCACGCTGTCGGTGACCGGCCTGCTGATCGTGCTCGGCTTGCCGATCCTGCGCATGCAGCCGTCGGTGTCGGGCGCGGCGGCGCTGCCCGAGGAGGCCGAGGCGCGCAAGGTCGCCGAGCTGATGGAGTCGGACCGCTTCCCGCAGCACGTCACCGGCCCGCTCGAGATCATCGCCACGCTCGGGCCGGACGCGCGTGGCCAGGCGCCGGACGTGCTCAGCGCGGCGGGCCTCGAGCGCATCGAGAGCTACGTACAGCAGCTGAAGAAGGTGCCGCACGTCGCGCGCGTGGACGCGGTCGTCGGCAGCGAGCGGACCGCGTCGCAGCTCGCGCCCGCGCTGCAGGGACCGGGCGCCGAGCAGCTGCGCACGCGCATGGCGCCGCTGGCCAAGGGCAAGGAGGCCGCGCTGCGCGTCGCGCTCGACGTGCCGCCCACCTCGCGCGAGGCGGAGACGGCCATCAAGGCGATCCGCGCGCTGCGTGTGCCGGGCCTCAGCACCATGTCCACCAGCCCTGGCGCGCGCCTGCTCGACCTGCAGCACAGCCTCGGCTCGCGCATGGGCTACGCGCTGGCGATCATCTGCACCGCCAGCTTCGTGGTGCTGTTCCTGGCCTTTGGCTCGGTGGTGATGCCGATCAAGGCGATCCTGATGAACGTGCTGTCGCTGAGCGCGAGCTTCGGCGCGCTGGTCTGGATCTTCCAGGAGGGCCGGCTGGAGGGCCTGCTCGGCTTCAAGTCGCCGGGCTCCATCGAGCTGACCATCCCGGTGGTGATGTTCGCGGTCGTGTTCGGGCTGGCCATGGACTACGAGCTGTTCCTGCTCAGCCGCATCCGCGAGGCCTACGACAAGAGCCACGACACGCACACCAGCGTGACCATCGGCCTCGAGCGCACGGCGCAGATCATCACGCGCGCGGCGTTGCTGCTGGTAGCGGTGATGGTCGGCTTCGCAAGCGCGGACATGCTGCTCGTGAAGGAGCTCGGGGTGGGCATGGCGATCGCGGTGATCGTCGATGCGACGATCGTGCGCGCCCTGCTGGTGCCGGCGACGATGCAGCTGCTCGGGCACTACAATTGGTGGGCGCCCGCCGGCCTGGCCGCGCTCTGGAAGCGCATGCACCTCGGCGTCGACGAGCGCGACCCGCACGAGCTCTCCACGAAGGAGGAGTAGTCAGAGCTTCTGGCGCAGCACGAACTTCTGGATCTTGCCGGTCGAGGTGCGCGGCACCTCGCCGAAGATCACGCGCTTGGGCGCCTTGAAGCGCGCTAGCTTGCCGCGGCAGAACTCGATCAGCTCGGGCTCGCTCGCCTGCATGCCCTCGCGCAGCTGCACGAACGCGCACGGCACCTCGCCCCACTTCTCGTCGTGCTGCGCGACCACGGCCGCCACCTGCACGGCCGGGTGGCGATAGAGCACGTCCTCGACCTCCAGCGACGAGATGTTCTCGCCGCCCGAGATGATGATGTCCTTCGAGCGATCCTTGATCTTGGCGTAGCCGTCCGGCTCCAGCACCGCCAGGTCTCCCGAGTGGAACCAGCCGCCCGCGAACGACTCCTGCGTGGCCTGCTCGTTCTTGAGGTAGCCCTTCATGGTGCAGTTGCCGCGGAACATGATCTCGCCGATGGTCTGCCCGTCGCGCGGCACCTCGCGCATGGTCTCCGGGTCCATCACGGTCATGCCTTCCTGCACCAGGATGCGCACGCCCTGGCGGCCGTTGCGCTCCGCCTGGCCGGTGGCATCGAGCTGGTCCCACTCCTCGTGCTTGGCGCAGATGGCCGCCGGTCCGTAGACCTCGGTCAGCCCGTAGATGTGCGTCAGGTCGATGCCGATGCGCGCCATGCCCTCGACCATCGCCGTGGACGGAGCGGCGCCGCCGACCAGCGCGCTCACCTGGTGCGCGATGCCCTGGCCGTGCGTGGGCGCGGCGTCGATCAGGGTGCTGTGCACGACCGGCGCGCCGCAGTAGTGGGTGACCTTGTGCTCGCGGATGGCGTTGAACACGGCCGCGGCCTCCACCTTGCGCAGGCACACGTTGACGCCTGACTTGGCGGCGATCGTCCAGGGGAAGCACCAGCCGTTGCAGTGGAACATCGGCAGCGTCCACAGGTAGACCGCGTGGCGCGGCAGCTCGCCCTCGAGCGCGTTGCCGAGCGCGGTCAGGTACGCGCCGCGATGGTGGTAGACCACGCCCTTGGGGTTGCCCGTGGTGCCGGAGGTGTAGTTGAGCGAGATCGCGTCCCACTCGTCGTTCGGCATCAGCCACTCGAACGCGGGATCCCCCTCGGCAAGCAGCGCCTCGTAGTCGAGCGGGCCGAGCCGCTTGGGGGGCCCATGGAACTCGGGATCGATCACGTCGACGACCAGCGGCTTGTGCTCCAACTGCGCGAGCGCGGCTTCGACCACCGGCGCGAACTCGCTGTCGGTCAGCAGTACCTTGGCCTCGGCGTGCTTGAGGATGAACGCGACCGCGTCCGCATCGAGCCGCGTGTTGATCGCGTTGAGCACCGCGCCCGCCATCGCGATTCCGAAGTGCGCCTCGTACATCTCGGGCGTGTTGGCGAGCATCGCGGAGACGGTCTGCCCGCGCTCGATGCCGCGCTTGTGCAGCGCCGAGCCGAGGCGACGGCAGCGCTCGTACGTCTCGCGCCAGCGGTAGCGCCGCGCGCCGTGGATGACGGAGGCGCGCTCGGGGTAGACGTCCGCGCTCCAGCGCAACAGCGAGAGTGGCGTGAGCGGCGAGTGATTGGCCGCGTTGCGTTCGAGTCCCCGGTCGTAGATGCTCATCGGCGTGCCCCTGTCCCGCCAGCGTTCTGGCAGGGCTGGGAAGCTCGCAGATTCAGCGCCGGTTCACAACCGGTCACTCCGCGTTCGAGATGGCCTTGGACTCGGTGGCGCGGATGGCGGACTCGAAGCGCGTGAGCGCGTCGCGGCGCGCGGCGATGAACGAGCTCGCGTCGCTCAGATCGGGATGGCGATCGGCGCCCGAGATCATCGGCAGCAGCCAGGCGAGGGACTCGTCGACGCTACGCGAGATGTTCCGGTCGTACGGCGCGCGCGTCAGAAAGCGCATGCCGGTCAGCACCGCGCGCGCGGTCGCGCCCTGGAAGCCGCCACCCTCGATGGCCCACGACACACCGCGAAGCGTGTCGTGCGCATGGTTGAGCGTGTCGTTGATGGCGTTGCGCACCGGCTCGGACGGCGGCACCGCGTTGGGCGGGATGATGATCAGCAGACCCCAGCCGAACGGATAACGACGGTGCAGCTCGTCGCCGATCTCGAACAGCTCGGCGTAGTCCGACACGGTGCTGCGGCCGTCGTCGCAGAGGACGAGCACGTTTCGCCACACGATGACAGCGACACGATTTGGCACAGTGCCCCCTGTTCCCCGCCCCGCGTTCGGCCGGCGTCCTCGATGGTAGCGGACTTTGTACGACAACCAAGAGCTTTGTGACACCTCCAACGCAAGTAAGATTGCGGAGCCAGTCCGCACACTTGCACGTATAAAGTGGGTTGACGTCGTAGCTGTCGTTACGCTAAGTGAACGCTCAGTTGCACCCCTGATTGGGTACGGACCCTGGGTGCCGTCGGTCCAAGACTGAACGCTCGAGCGTGCGCTAGTAGTAGAGCGCGCCGCGGCAGAACGGGATGTGTTGTGGCTCTATCTCTGCGACCCAGCGCTGGGCCGGCGAAGCCGGACAGCGAGGCGGCGGCATCCGTCCGCCCTCGTATCGACCTCGACCAGCTGTCGTACCACCTGCTTCGACCTCGCGAGATCGGGCTGGCCGACGTGCCGCTGATCGGCGAAGCGTACCGCGTGTGGAGCGACGTCTGGTACGAGACGTTCAGCAACCAGATCGGCCTGACCAACCTGCTGTCCGATCAGTTCACGCGTCAGGACGAGGTGGGCGCGGTCTTTCACGGCTACGAATGCGTGGGCCTGTCGTGCTTCCGCTTCGTCGACCTGTCGCTGCCGATGTCGTTTCGCGACTCGTACTTCGAGCACTGGCCAGAGAGCGCGCGCCACGCGGCGCTGCGCGGCGGCACACGCGTGTGCATCGGCAACCAGATCACGATCGCCAAGGAGTGGCGCGGGGCGCAGGGCGGCTCGCTGGCGGCGGTGGTGACGGCGATGTGCATCGAGCGCTTCCTGCGCTCCGACTTCGACGCGATCCTGGGCACGATGCGCGACGACCGCGGCATGGACACGCTGACCCGTGCGCTCGGCGCCGAGGTGCTCGGCCACACGGACATGCACGGTGGACCGGTCACGCTGGTGGCGGTCTATCGCGGCACGCAGCGGCAGCCGCTCGACCCGCGCAACGAGGCGATCATCCAGAAGCTCGCCGGGCAGATCGTGGGGGCCCTGTGATCGAGCACGTTCAGCGCTGCACACAGAGCATGAAGAGCGCGGCCGAGAGCTTTCCCTGGCACGACAAGTCCGCCTACGCGGACTGGCTCGCGCAGACGTACTTCTACGTGCGGCACTCGACGCGCTTGGGCGCGCTGGCCGCGGCGCGCTTTGAAATGGGCGAGCGCGGCGACGCGCTGCACTACCGCTTCGCCGCGCACATCGGCGAGGAGAAGAAGCACGAGCAGCTGTGCGTGCACGACCTGAAGCAGCTCGGCTTCTCGCTCACAGAGTTCACGGAGCGCCACGCCACGCGCATGTTCTACGAGCCGCAGTACTTCAAGATCGAGCACCAGAGCCCCAGCGCCCTGTTCGGCTACATCGTGGCGCTGGAGGCCTTCGGTCCCGCCTACGGCCGGCCGATCGTACAGACCGTGACCGACGCGTTCGGCCCCAAGTGCGCCGCGTTCCTCAAGGTGCACACCGAGGAGGACGAGGACCACATCGAGAAGGCCCTGGCGATGATCGCCACCGTGCCCGAGCGCGAGCGCGCGTGGGTGTTGGAGAACATGGAGCAGACCACGTACGCCTACCGCGCGCTGCTCGAAGACATCGCGCGCCGCTAGTTCTCGACCGTTGACGTTGACTGCGACGGCGACAACGGGAAATTACTGGGGGGCGTGAGGGCTGGGGGGCTGAGGTGTCAGGCTGGTGGTGCGGCGGTGCACCGTGACGGGGAGGCCGTTGGCGGGGCGTAGCGTGACCACGGGCGAGAGCTGCATGCGGAAGCCGGGGCGCACGTCCAGCGTCGCCTGTTGCATCAGCGTGGCCAGCAGCAGGCCCGCTTCCAGCAGCGCGAAGTGGCTGCCGATGCAGATGCGGTGGCCACCACCGAACGGCATGTACGCGTAGCGCGGCAGCTTCTTGGTCTCGCCGTCGAGCCAGCGCGCGGGCATGAAGCTCTCGGGCGCGCGCCAGTAGCGCGGGTTGCGATGCATCGCCCACGGCGACGTGATCACCTGCGCGCCCTTGGGCAGCAGCACGCCGCCGAGCTTGAACGGCTCGACCACCTCGCGTCCGAACGCGTACGCGGGTGGATACAAGCGCAGCGCCTCGCGGATCACCGCGTCGAGGAACGGCATATTCGCGAGATCATCGGCGCGCGCGGGTCGACCGCCGAGCACGCGGTCG
>JBEVNG010000184.1:0-4605 GCA_040508235.1 Polyangiales bacterium
AGCTCGGCGTCGCGACCGTACAGGCGATAGCCGCCGCTGGAGCGCTGGGCCGGGGTCAGCAGGCCGTGCTCCTCATAGAGATGCAGAGCGCGCACGGTCTTGTTGGTGCGCTTGGCGAGATCGCCGACCCGCAAGTTCTGTAGGTCCAGGCTGGCCGACGTGGACTCCCCTCCGAGCGCCTCGGGGCGTGCGTCACCTTTAAGGTGCTCGCCCTGCGGCCGCTTTCTGTGGAGTGGGAGCTGGATGGTCATGCCGGGTGCCTCGCCAACCCTAACCCTCACGTACACGTAAGGGTGAGCCGACCCCAGTACCTTGGGACCTTTTTCGAGACTGTCAAACGTTTTCCTGTCGGCAGGCCGCCAAACCCGTCACACATTCGGCGCCAAGTGCGCGGTCTCGCGTGAGCCACCTCCGGACCCGCTCGTGCAGTGGCTCCCTTGTGATGGCGATCACCTGGTTCTCAGCCTCCCTGTTGAGCGCGCTCGGCGCACGCGCCCTGGACTGGGTACCAGGTCCGACCGGGCTCTGGTGGGGCATGGGGGCCTTGGGCTGGCTGCTCGCGATGCTGCGCCCGAGGGCTTGGCTCGGTGCGTGGCTGGCCGCGCTCTGCTGGGGCGTGGTCCTCGCGCCCGGCCCCGTGCAAGAGGAGTTGCCTGTCGGGGGACTCTCGCGGCTGACGGTGCAGGTGCACCGCGGAGGCTGCGGCGAGCGCGGCTGCTTCGCGGAGGCGACCACGCTCCACTGCGAGGAGCTGGAGCCGGGCTGCGTGCGCGACGGCACCTCGCTCGGCATCGCGAGCGCGTCCGAGCTGCCGGCGGGCGCGCAAGTGACGGCGCTGGTGCGCATCCGCCCGCGCACGCGCTTCGAGAACCTGGCCGACGGCGTGCACTGGGTCGACACCCGCGCGTGCTGCCTGGCGACGGTGCAGCGTGGGGCGCAACCGCGGATCGATCACGTGTCGTGGCTCGGCGGCGCGATCGCCTCGCTGCGCGTCTCGATCCGGGCGCTGCTGGAGCGCTCGCTGCGGCCGCCGCACGCGGGCATCTCGCGCGCGCTGCTGCTGGGCGAAGGCAGTGCGGTCGACCCGGAGCTGAACGCAGCCATCCGCAACGCGGGTGTGTCGCACGTGCTGGCGGTGTCCGGCATGCACGTGACCCTGCTGGTGGGCGCCTGGGTGCTGGCGGTGCGACGGCTGTGGTTGTTCACGCCGTGGGCGCTCGCTCTCGAGGCGCGTCGCGTGGGCGCGGGCGTCGGCGTGGTGCTGGCGCCGCTGTTGTCGCGGCTGTGTGGCGCCTCCCCGAGCGCCGAGCGCGCGGCCTGGACGAGCACGTTGATGTACCTGGTGACCGCGCTCGGCCTGCGCCCCGCGCCGCTGCCGGTCGCGGCGCTGGTGGTGGCGGGCTTCGCGGTGGTCGAGCCGCGCGAGGCGCTGCACCCGGGCTTTCAGCTGTCGGTGCTCGCGACCGCGGCGCTGCTGAGCGACTCGCCGCCGCCACGGCGTTCGTGGGCGTGGCTGCGCAACGCGCTCCGCACCAGCTGGCGCGCCTGGCTTGCGACGATGCCGTTCCTGCTGGTCTGCTTCGGACAGCTGGCGCTGGTGCCGCTGCTCGCGAACGTCGTGCTCATGCCGCTCGGCGAGGCGCTCGTTCCGCTGGCGGCGCTCCACCTGCTGGCGGCGCCTCTCGACGTGCTGCCGAGCGCGCGTGTGTTCTCGATCGCGAGCGGCGCGTTCGTGCAGGGCGCACGCTGGTGCGCGGCGCTCGACCCGGGACTCACGCTGCCACCGCCCACGCCCGTGCAGACGCTGGCGATCGCCGCGGTGGTGATCAGCGGTCTCGTCGCGTGCAGCTGGAGGACACGCGCGCTCGTCGCGGGGCTGAGCGTGCTGACGCTGGCGGGCGTCGAGCTGACGCTGGGCCTGCCCGCGGACACGCTGCGCGTCACGCACCTCGATGTCGGCCAGGGCGACGCGACGCTGCTGGAGAGCGACGGCGAGGTGATGTTGATCGACGCGGGAGGCGCGATTGGTCCCGGTCCGGATCCTGGCCTGCTCGCGGTGCTGCCCGCGCTGCGTGGGCGGCGCATCCGCGCGCTCGATCGCGTGGTGCTGACGCATCCGCATCCCGATCACTACGGCGGCCTGCCGGCGGTGCTGGCGGCGCTGCCGGTGCGCGAGCTGTGGGACAACGGGCAAGGTCCCGCCGAGGACGTACGGCCGGTGATCGCGGTCCTGGAGGCGGCGCGCGCCAAGGGCACACGCGTGCGGTCGCCGGCAGAGCTGTGCGGGCGGCACACGCTGGGTCGCGCCACCATCGAAGTGCTCGCGCCCTGCCCCGGCTTCGACTTCACGCGCGAGCCCAACGACAACTCGTTCGTGCTGCGCGTGACCCAGGGCGCCCACACGTTCCTGCTGATGGGCGACAGCGAACGTGAAGCGGAGGCGTCGTTGCTGGCGCGCGTGGGCCCTGTCGACGTACTCAAGCTCGGCCACCACGGCTCACGCACCTCGAGCACGCCCGCGTTCCTGGCTCAGGTGCAGCCCAAGCTCGCGATCGCCAGCGCCGGTCGCGGCAACAGCTTTGGCCATCCACACTCCGAGATCGTGCAGCGCCTCGGCGCAAAGCTGCTGCGCACCGACCAGGAAGGCGGCATCGAGCTGGAGAGCGACGGCCGGACGCTACGCGTGCGAACCGCGCGTCACCCGGCCTGGCGCGAGCTCAGCGCTGGCCCAGCTTCGTGAACACCAGCACGACCCCGAGGACCGCGCTGATCAGCAGCACGATGCCCGCGTTGCGGATCGCGCCAGGCTTCACTTCCTGGCCCGCGGCGGCGCGGCGGAGCTTGCCGGTGAGCACGCCGGAGAAGCCGGCGGCGATGATGCCGACGGTGAGCTTGGTGTGGGCCCAGGGCGCCTTGGCGTACAGCTCGGTCCAGAAGCCGAGCAGCATGGTGAGGCCGCCAGCCAGGCTGAGCAGCATGCCGGGCGTGACCACGAACAGCGTCAGCTTGCGCAGCGCCTGCGCGGCCTTGAGACGGACCTCCGCGCTCTCGCTGGCGAGCATCACATAGGCGAACGCGACCACCGCGCCGCCGCCGAGCCAGAGCACGTTGCCGATCACGTGCACGATCTTGCTGATCTGAAACCACATCGCTTCCGACCCCAGTGGTTAGACGAGACTCTTCTCGTACATGCGGTAGCGCTTGTAGATCTCGCCACCCATCATCTTGATGCCCAAGTTGACGGGGCGGTTGTCCTCCAGCGTCCAGCCGAGCTCGCCCCACTCGTAGCCGGCGGCGCTGCCGCGCTTGGCGATTTCGACGTAGAGCGCCGTCGACAAGCCGCCGTAGCGCTTCTTGCTGCGGTACTCCTTGCGGATGCCGAGGATGCGCAGCATCGCGCTCTTGGGCTTCTTCACCTTGGTGCGCCAGAGCAGCTTGGCGAGCCCGAGCGGGAACAGCTTGCCGTCGAGATCCGCGATCGCCTCGTTGAGGTTCGGGAACGCCAGCGCCACCGCCGCCGCCCGGCCGTCGACCTCGGCGATCAACGCCAGGTTCTCGTCGAGCACCAGCTTGAGATCCTCGGCCATCTTCTCGGCCTCGGCCTCCGTGGCGGGCACGAAGCCCCAGTTGTCCCGCCAGGCGTCGTTGAAGACGTCGAGCAGGATGCGCACGTCTTCCTTGAGCCGGTCGCGACGCACGCCGCGGATCTTGACCTCCGGCATGATCGAGACTTCTTCGTGCGCCCGGAGCGCGCGCGGTGGCACCTGCCCGACGACGTAGCGCCAGTTGAGCAGGTCCTTCACCTTGGCGAGCCCGGTGGAGAGCGTGATCGCGTCCTGGTAGGCGCGATGGTACGGGCTGAACAACATCGAGGGCTCGGCCTGCCCCTCGACCAGCGTGCCCATCTCCTCGTTGATCGAGAGCGAGAACGGACCGCGCATGCGCTTCATGCCGCGCACGCGCAGCCAGGTCGCGGCCGCGTCCGTGAGCGCGCGCCCGACGCGCTCGTCGTTGATGGTGTCGAAGAAGCCGTAGAAGCCCGCGCTGTCCGCGTGCGTCGCCAGGTGCTCGCGGTCGACCTGCGCCGAGATCCGCCCCGCCAGCTTGCCGTCCTTGTAGGCCGTGAACAGCGTGGCCTCGGCGTGCTGGAAGAACGGGTTCTTCTTGGGCGAGAGGCGGTCGCGCTGCTCCATGTAGAGCGGCATCACGAAGCCCGGGTCGCCCTTGTAGAGCAGCTCGGGCACGCGCAGGAACGCGTCGAGTTCGCGGCCAGGACGGTGCTCGCGGATGCGGATGCTCATTCAGCCCTCGGCGCTGGGACCGACCATGCGCTCGGGCCGCACCTCGGCGTCGAATTCCTCGGCGGTCAGCAGCTTCAGATCGATCGCCGCTTCCTTGAGCGTGGTGCCGGTCTTGTGCGCGTGCTTGGCGATCTTGGCCGCGTTGTCGTAGCCGATCTTGCGGTTGAGCGCCGTGACCAGCATCAGCGAGTTGTTCAGGTTCTTCTCGATGACGGCCTTGTTCGGCTCGATGCCGTACGCACAGTTGGTGCGGAAGCTCTCCGCCGCGTCGGCGAGCAGGCGCACCGACTGCAGCAGCTCGAAC
>JBEVNG010000236.1:0-8420 GCA_040508235.1 Polyangiales bacterium
TGGCGCGCTCGGCCGAGACCCAGCGCAGCGAGCTGAGCCTGCGCGCCCAGCAGGTGGTCGAGGCGACCATGAACGCGCAGGCCACCGCGCGCACGGTCCTGATCGAAGGCCAGCAGCTGCTGCTCGGCCAGCCGGACTTCGCCACCGTCGAGAAGATGCGCGGCGTGCTCAGCGCCTTGCACGAGCACGAGCACTTGCTGGAGCTGCTGGAGCGCACCGTCGCGGCCGGCGGCGTGCAGGTGCTGATCGGGCGCGAGACCGAGCTCACCGACACCAAGGATCTCTCGCTCATCACGGCCACCTACGGCATGCCAGGCCGAGGCATCGGCACGCTCGGCGTGCTCGCGCCCACGCGCACCGATTACCAGAAGGTAGTGCCGCTGGTCGGCTTCGCGGCCAGCCTGCTCACGGACCTGCTGGAAAGCCGCAAATAGCTCCACGCCCGCACGGGCTTACATGAGCCGAAAGCAGTCTTGCTTTGCAGGGCTTCATGGATATGGTTGCGCTCCACCCAGCGAGCTGCATCCAGGGGGTTTACGTGAGTGATGAGAGCAAGCCGCGCGACGCGCAGGCGACGGAAGACAACTGGCGGCCGTCGGCGGGAGGCGCCGAGCCGAGCAGTGGCCAGGCCGTGCCGCCCGAAGCCGGCCAGGTGAGCCCCGCGGACGCGGGCGCCAAGACGCCCGAGCCCAAGAGCGCGGAGGCGCTGAGCGCCGAGCTCGAGCAGGCACAGGCCGAGGCGACCAAGCTCCGCGAGCAGCTGCTCCGCACCGCCGCCGACTACGACAACTACAGGAAGCGCGCGCGCCGCGACATCGAGGACGCACAGCGCAAGAGCGTGGAGAAGGTCCTGCTGGAGGTGCTGCCGGTCTCGGACAACCTGGAGCGCGCGGTGCAGGCCGCCCAGAAGGCCACCGACGCCAGCTCCGTGGTGGAGGGCGTCAACATGGTGCTGCGCTTCTTCGAGGACGCGCTCAGCCGACTCGGCGTCGAGCGTGTCCAGACGGTCGGACAGCCGTTCGATCCGGGCCTGCACGAGGCCGTGCAGCAGGTCGAGAGCGATCAGAACCCGGGCACCGTCGTCATGGAGCTGACCGCCGGCTATCGCATGAGCGGCAAGCTGCTGCGCCCCGCGATGGTCGCCGTCTCCAAGCGCCCCGTCGCCAACTGAACGCAAGCCACACGGCACCATGTCGCCCGGTGTGAGACGAGCGCGCCGCTCGATCGCGCACCGGGCGCGTTCGCACTGTGGCAACCGGCGGAGATTCGATACTGTTTTGCGGTGGCGAAAGTCATCGGCATCGATCTCGGCACCACCAACTCCTGCGTCGCCATCGTCGAGAACGGCGAGACGATCGTGATCCCCAACGCCGAGGGCAGTCGCACCACGCCCTCGGTCGTCGCGTTCACCTCCAGCGGTGAACGCCTGGTGGGTCAGGTCGCGAAGCGGCAGTCGGTGACCAACCCGGAGAACACGGTCTACGCGGTGAAGCGCCTGATGGGCCGACGCGCGGACTCGGCGGAAGGCAAGCGCCAGGCAGAGCTGGTGCCGTATCGGCTGGCGCGCGCGGAGAACGGCGACGCCTGGGTGCAGGCCGGCGGCAAGACGCACTCGCCGCCGGAGATCTCGGCGATGGTGTTGTCCACGCTGAAGGGCGTGGCCGAGGCCTACCTCGGCACGGAGGTCACCGAGGCCGTGATCACGGTGCCTGCGTACTTCGACGACGCGCAGCGCCAGGCCACCAAGGACGCCGGCCGCATCGCCGGCCTCGACGTCAAGCGCATCATCAACGAGCCGACGGCGGCCGCGCTCGCGTACGGGCTCGATCAGAAAGAGGGCCAGCGCATCGCGGTCTACGACCTCGGCGGCGGCACGTTCGATATCTCGATCCTCGAGATCCACCACGGCGTGTTCAAGGTGCGCGCCACCCACGGCGACACGTATCTGGGCGGCGAGGACTTCGATCATCGGCTGATCGACGCGCTCTGTGATCGCTTCCAGAAGGACACCAGCATCGATCTGCGGCGCGACCGCATGGCGCTGCAGCGTCTCAAGGAGCAGGCGGAGAAGGCCAAGCACGAGCTGTCGAGCTCGCTCAGCACCGAGATCAACCTGCCGTTCATCGCCGCCGACGCCAACGGTCCGCGCCACCTGGTGCTGACGCTCAAGCGCAGCGAGTTCGAGATCATGGTGATCGACCTGATCGAGAAGTCGCTGGAGCCGTGTCAGCAGGCGCTCAACGACGCCGGCATGAAGGTGAAGGAGATCGACGCGGTGGTGCTGGTAGGCGGCATGACGCGCATGCCGCTCGTGCGCCAGAAGGTGAGCGAGTTCTTCGAGCGCGAGCCGAACAAGGGCGTGAACCCGGACGAGGTCGTCGCCTGCGGTGCGGCGATCCAAGGCGCGGCGCTGACCGGCGAGCTCGACGAAGTCTTGCTGCTGGACGTCACGCCGCTCTCGCTCGGTGTCGAGACTGGCGGCGGCGTGTTCCACGCGCTGATCCCGCGCAACACCACCATCCCCACCAAGCGCAGCGAGATCTTCACCACCAGCGTCGACAACCAGCCGTTCGTGCCGGTGCACGTGCTGCAGGGCGAGCGCGAGATGGCCGCCGACAACCGCACGCTGGCCAAGTTCGAGCTGGCGCCGATCCCACCCGCACCGCGTGGCGTGCCGGAGATCGAGGTCACGTTCGAGATCGACGCCAACGGCATCATGAACGTCGCCGCCAGCGACGTGCGCACCGGCAAGGAGCAGCGCGTGCGCGTGGTCGCGTCGAGTGGACTCACGCAGGAGCAGGTCTCGCAGCTGGTGACCGACGCAGATCGCTTCAAGGAGATGGACAGGAAGCGACGCGAGCTGGCCGAGCTCAGCAACTCCGCCGACGCGCTGCTCTACACCACCGAGCGCGCGGTGGTCGACTGCGCGGAGCTGGTGCCGGCGGCCGTGATCGACGAAGTGAAGGTCGACATCGGCTCGCTGAAGACGCTGCTCGCGGCTGCCAACGACCCGCTCGCGATCCGCGAGGCACTGCAGCGACTCGAGGTCAGCGCCTACAAGATCGCGGAGTCGATGTACGGGACCGGGGACGCCGCGACCTGAGCCCAACCGCGACATCGATGTCGCGCATCAACTCAGTTGTAGAGCGGGCTCATTTCTAGGCGGTCTTTTGCGTCTATCTCGGTATCGAATGGTGCCAGATCACGGGCGGTGAGTCCCCTGCGACATGGCCTCACATGCACCGGGATGGGGGATGGATGCAACTGCGCACGCTCTGCTTGGGATGCTCGTGGCTGATCCTCAACGCGGGCTGCGGACCGATCGCGCTCGAAGAAGCGGCGGGCTTCGATGCGGGCCGAAACCCCTTCGATGCCGCGGCGGTGCTCGGTCAGTTCAACGGCGAAGGCGGCACGCAAACCGCGCGCGCGCCCACGGTGCAGATCACTAGTCCAACCAGTGGCGCGGTGAGTGCGCCGCTGACGGTGCGCGGCAGCGCGGACGACGACAAGGGCATCGCGTCGGTCGCCGTGCGCGTCGGTCCAAACCAACCGCTGTACGCAACCACCTCCGACAACTACCGGAGCTGGAGCGTGAGCTCCGCCATCCCCAACGGCGACTTCACAGTCACCGCGGTGGCCCTCGATCAGGACGCCAACCCCAGCGCCCCCGCGCGCGTGCAGCTCAGCAACCCGAGCAACCTGCCGGATGACGCGGCGCCGACGCTCAAGATCGAATCACCTCCGGACGGAAGCTCTCCGCTACAGCCCATCGCGCTGGTGCGCGGCATCGCCGGCGACGACCGCGGCGTGGTCTCGATCTCGCTCACTCGCAACGGCGTGGCGATGACCGAGCGGGAGGTCGAGACGGACGACTTCTTCGCGCACTGGTCGCGCACCGTGCCGCTGCTGCCGGGCGAAGCGAACCTGCTCGTGTTCACCGCGACCGACGCGGGCGGCCGCACCACCACGGCGCAGATCACGCTGCAGGGTCGCGCTTCCACGGACCGCTCGCCGCCGACGGTCGCGCTGAGCGTGCCCGCGGATCTGGCCGCGCTCAACGGTCCCACGGTCGAGTTGCGCGGAACCGCGAGCGACGACATCGGCATCCGCGAGGTGAAGGCACGCGTCGGCCGGCTGGTCGGCGTCGACCTGGTGTGGAGCGACTACAGCCCGGTCACCACCACGGACGGCTACGCCAACTTTACCGCCTCGCTGCCGGCGCCGAGTGGACCGTTCCAGCTGGAGGTGCGCGCGATCGATCTGAGCGGCCTCGCCGGCGCGGTCACGCGCAACCTGGTCAACGCGTACCTGCCCGAGTGGAGCGACGAGGTGTTGCTGCCGCTGCGCGTGCACGCCGCGGTGACGCCGCCGCAGCTCAACCTCGCGCTCGATCGCACCGGCATCGACGAGGTGTTCACCGAGCAGATCCAGCGCGACATCCGGCTCCTCGAGCTCGACACCAACGCGCTGGTCACCGACGCCGTCAACCAGATCAAGACCAGCTGCGGCGTGCGCTGGCGCGAGAACAACGCGGACCCGCGCCACGACTGCTCGAGCACCAACTACGGCAAGGATCGCAACCCGGTGATCCCGTGGCAGCGCACGCCCGAGTACAGCATGGTGCGCCTGTTGACGATGACGCCGGCCAACGTCGTGGTCGCGGGCACGTCGCTGGAGGCGCTGGAGGGCGTCGCCAACGGGCTCAACATCGGCGGCGGCTTCCAGCAGATCCTGGCCGAGACCATGGGCATCCCGATCACGCAGGAGATCGTGTCCACCGCCAACGTGGTGCGCGCGCTGCAGGAGTTCTGGATGCAGACGCACCCGAACGTGCTGCCCGGCGCCAAGCTGCCGATCACGCTCTACGACGCGATGCACGAGCTGATGCCGCTGTCCGAGCGCTTCGGGCCGGTCGGTGCGCACCCGGGCCTGCTCGATCCCGCGTTCCCGCCCAAGTCGGAGCTGCTGACGCCCACGTTCGAGATGCGCCTCACCGCGACCTCGAACCTGCAGTGGATGGACGGCGTCGACACCACCGGCACGACCGGCATCGCCAGCAAGGACTACCTCGCGATCAAGGTCGACAAGACCGGTCCCACGTTCGATGACGTGCTGGAGTTCGACTTCAACAACCCGGCGCGCTTCGACGTGGTGGGCCTGGTGAACGCGCCGCGCGCCGACATGCGCATGCTGCTGCGCGAGAACCCGGCGTTCGTGCGCACCTGCACGGACAACGCGAACGCCTGCAAGGCCAACCTGCCCAACGCGCCGCGCCCCGGCTACGTCTGGGCCAACCCGCGCTTCCAGATCGAGTCCGTGGTCGCGGGCGCCGCCAACTTCCAGTTCCAGTCGCGCAGCGGCTACTCCAAGACCTACAACCTGCTGTTCATCCCGGCGGCGATCATCACCGTGGGCGCCAACGGCAACCCGGCCGGTTGGTCCACGTTCGAGACCTTCGGCAGCCTCGGCTCGCCGCCGCCGCCGCAGTACCTGTGGGAGACCATCAGCGAGGTCGGCCAGGTCGCGCTGCATCGCTTCAGCAACATGACGCTGCCCGAGGGCCAGGTGAACGTCGCCTTCAGCCTCACCAACATCAACGTCGGCCTGACCGCCGACGGCATCCGCAGCGCGATGCGCCCGGCATTGCAAGATCAGCGCGCCAAGCTCAGCAATCAGCTGCTCGGCGACTACCAGAAGAACAACGGCGCGATCGACTTCTTCTACCAGCTCGGCGCGGACAACAAGCCATACCTGAACTTCGTGGCCGCCAGCGATCCGCTGCCCAAGCCGTACGCCTACGCGACGCCCGGCTTCTTCGCGGACCCCGCGCTGACGCAGAAGATCAGCACCAGCGACGGCACGCACGAGCGCATCCCGGTCGTGCAGGACGCCACGTTCTACATGAAGGACGACACCGGCGCGGTCATCCGCGTGCGCAGCGTCGTGCCCGCGGATCCCACCGAGATCGAGGTCTACGTTTCGAGGAAGGTGCGCTAATGCGGCGAGCAGCCCTTGGCCTCTTGTTGTGCCTCAGCTGTGCCAGCAACGATGACGACCGCGAGTACGGCGACCCCACGTCGCTGTCGCTGCCCACCGAGAGCCTCGGCATCCGCGCGTGGGTCGTGTCGCCGGCGACGCGCGTGCAGGTCGATCAGGCCTCGGTCACGCTGACGCTCGGCGCATACGTCGATGGCGCGAACACCCCGCTCGACGTGTGGCTGGGCAAGCTGGAGCCCGACGCCAGCGGCGACCCGATCCCCACCGGCATCACGCGCGCCGAGGTGATGGGCGCACCGGGGCCGGAGCAACGCTTCAGCGCGAACCTCGGGCTCACCCACGGCAGCAACCAGATCTTCGCGCGCTTCGCGACCGCGGACCGCAGCCGCGTGCGCACGCTGTCGTTCACGCTGGAGTACAGCGGCAACGCGCCCGGGCTCGGCTTCGGCATGCGGGCACCCGACTGCATGGGCGACGAGCTCAGCACGCCGATCACCAACCAGCGCAACGTGTGCGTGCACGGCCGCGTCAGCAGCAAGAACAACGGCGCGCTGAGCGCGAGCGTGCAGGGTGCGCCGGTGACGCTCGACGCCAGTGGCCGCTTTCAGGTGGTGGTGCCGCTCGGCATCAACCAGGCGAGCGCGCTCAAGCTCGATGTCAGCGAGGCCGGCCTGACCAGCTCGCTGACGCGCTCGGTGGTGGAGGACGAGCAGCCGCCGACGTTCCAGCTCACCAGCAACGTGCGCGAGACCAGCGAGAGCTCGCTGCGCATCATGGGCAGCGCGCAGGACGGCAGCGGCGTGGTCGAGGTGGCGCTGGAGACGCAGCAGGGTGGACGCATCGTGCTGTCCAACACGGGCGCATTCGAGCACGACGTGCAGCTCTCGGTCGGGCAGAACGCGGTCACGCTGATCGCGACCGACGGCGCCGGCAACGAGGCGCGCTTCCCGCTGACGTTGTCGCGCGCGCGTGTGCTGCGCCTCGGCGAGCCACGCCGCAACGCCGGCACGCAGAACATCGAGGTCGACCGGCAAGCGCTCGGCGAGCTGCTGACGGCGGAAGACCAGAAGCAGATCCAGCTGGTCTCGATCGACCTGCAGCAGCCGGTGAAGCAGGCGCTGGAGCGCATCCGCGATCCGGAGAAGTTCGGCGTCGACACCAGCACCTGGGGCAAGCCGGAGAAGAACCTGCAGCGCATCCTGCGCACCACGCCGGACGTCGCGGACCTCACCGGCACCTCGGTGGAGAAGCTGCTGCAGATCGCGTCCGCGGTGGGCCTGCCTTCGCCGCGTGTGTTGGGCACGCTGCTCAACATTGCCACCACCGACTACGTGCTCGACCTCGACGTGGTGACGCAGGTGATCATCGACAACGTGATCGGCACGCACCCGAACACGCCGCGCGACGCGCAGGGTCGTCCCGTGTTGAACATCGACATGTACGACGTGCTGCAGGACCTCACGACGCTCGGCACGCGCTTCGGCGCCAACGGCGCGCACCCGGGCTTCCTGAGCGCCAACACGCGCTCGAACGTGCTGGAGCCGGGCTTCCTGCTCAGCTTCCCGGTCAGCTCCAACCTCGCCCAGTACGACGCGCTCGATCTGTCGCGCGCCACCAAGGACTACCTGTTCCTGCTGGAGGGCGAGCGCGTGCTCGACTTCAACGTGCTGACCGACGACTTCTCCGCGGTCGGCCTGGTCGACGAGCCGGCGATCGATCTCGACTTCTCCCTGCGCGAGTCGGCCACCAACGCGCGCGCCGGCACCAACCGCATGGCGGCGCCGGATGCCAGCGACCCCGGCTTCTTCCGCGGTGACGGACAGGGCTTCTCGCTGTCGCCGTGGCTGTTCGAGAACATCGCCGCCGAGGCCGGCTACCGCCTGTTCCGCCGCAACTACATGGCCACCAACTACGCCAAGACCGACCGCTACGACGCGGGCTCGATCAAGAACGCCGCCGTGCTGGCCTGGGACCGCGGCTGGATCACGATCACCACCGCCGGCGGCATCGGCGATCCACCACCGCCGCTGTACGTGTGGGACTTCCTGATGGAGGTCGGCGAGGCACGCCTGCACGACGACGGCGTGGCGCAGGGCGCGGGCGACATGGCGTTCCCGCTGCGCCAGCTGCCGATCGGCCTGACCGCGGATCAGCTGGTCGAGAAGCTGCGCCCCAAGCTCAACGAGCAGGAGGACAAGCTGTCCGAGCTGCTGGTCGGCAGCGCGGGCCTGGCCACGTCCAAGGCCGACGTCTACTACGTGCCGGCGGGAGACACGGGCGCGCTGCTGTTCCGCTTGCCGGACGACGCGGGCGGCGGCGTGACCTACGCCAAGCCCGGCTTCTTCGCCGACGCCCAGCTCACGCAGAAGGTGTCTTCCACCGCGGCCGGCTTCGGCAGCATGGACACCACCCACGAGAAGGTC
>JBEVNG010000322.1:0-8242 GCA_040508235.1 Polyangiales bacterium
GACGCCGCGCACAAGGCCAAGGACGCCTGGGGCCGAACCTCGCCCGGCGAGCGCGCCGCAGTGCTGAACAAGATCGCCGATCGCATCGAAGCGAACCTGGCGATGATCGCGACCGCCGAAACCTGGGACAACGGCAAGCCGATCCGCGAGACGATGGCGGCCGATATTCCGCTCGCGATCGACCATTTCCGCTATTTCGCGGGCTGCATCCGCGCCCAGGAAGGGGCGCTGTCCGAGATCGACCACGACACGGTCGCCTACCACTTCCACGAGCCGCTGGGCGTCGTCGGCCAGATCATCCCATGGAACTTCCCGATCCTGATGGCGGTGTGGAAGCTCGCGCCGGCGCTCGCCGCCGGCAACTGCGTCGTGCTCAAGCCCGCGGAGCAGACCCCGGCCTCGATCATGGTGCTGCTCGAGCTGATCGACGGCATCCTGCCGGACGGCGTGCTGAACGTCGTCAACGGCTTCGGCGTAGAGGCCGGCAAGCCGCTGGCGCAGAGCACGCGCGTGGCCAAGGTCGCGTTCACCGGCGAGACCAGCACCGGCAGGCTGATCATGGAGTACGCCTCCAAGAACCTGATCCCGGTCACACTGGAGCTCGGCGGCAAGAGCCCCAACATCTTCTTCGAGGACATCACCGCCAAGAAGGACGGCCTGCTGGAGAAGGCGCTCGAGGGCTTTGGCATGTTCGCGCTCAACCAGGGCGAGATCTGCACGTGCCCCTCGCGCGCGCTGGTGGCGGAGAAGATTCGCACCGAGTTCCTGGAGCTGGCGGTCGAGCGCGCCAAGCAGCACGTGCCGGGCAACCCGCTCGATCCCAAGACCACCGTCGGTGCGCAGGCGTCGAAGGAGCAGCACGAGAAGATCCTGAAGTACCTCGACATCGGCCGCGCGGAGGGCGCCAAGGTGCTGCTCGGTGGCGAGTCGGCGCAGCTCTCGGGCAGCCTGGGCGGCGGCTACTACGTGATGCCGACCGTGCTCTCGGGGCACAACAAGATGCGCGTGTTCCAGGAGGAGATCTTCGGACCCGTGCTGTCCACCACCACGTTCCGCGACTTCGACGAGGCGATCTCGATCGCCAACGACACCTCGTACGGCCTCGGTGCGGGCGTGTGGACGCGCGACGCCAACCAGGCTTACCGCGCCGGCCGCGCGATCGAAGCCGGCCGCGTGTGGACCAACTGCTACCACCTGTACCCCGCACACGCGGCGTTCGGTGGCTACAAGCAATCGGGCATCGGCCGCGAGAACCACCGCATGATGTTGGCGCACTACCAGCAGACCAAGAACCTGCTGGTCAGCTACGACGAAAAGCCGATGGGCTTCTTCTGAGTCTGAGATGATGCGCGAGTGGAGTTGCTCGACGACCCGGTGCTCGCCGACGCGCGCCTGCTGGCGGCCTTTCGTGAGGTGATCCTGGCGCTGGTGCCCGAGGGCTCGCACGTGGTGGAGCTGGGCGGCGGCACCGGCGTGCTCAGCTTCTTCGCCAGCCAGCGTGCCCGCAAGGTGCGCTGCGTGGAGCGGCTGCCCGACACGGTCGCGACCACGCGCCAGCTGCTGCGCGCGAACGGCGCGACCGCGGTCGAGGTGGTCGAGGCCGACGCGCTCAACTACCTGCCGGACGAGCCGGTGGACGTGCTGATCTGCGAGCTGCTGTACCCGGCGCTGCTACGCGAGAAGCAGGCGCAGGTGCTGTCGGCGTTCAAGGCGCGCCACCGCGTGCGCTTCGGACGCGACGTGCCGCTGGTCATCCCCGAGGCGACGCAGCTCGCGGTGCAGCCCGTGCACCAGCCCTACGACTTTGCCGGCTACCACGCGCCGGTGCCGCTGTTCTTCGCCCCCGGTGCAGCCGCGAACACCCAGGAGCTGGGCCCGGCCGCGCTCTACGCCACGCTCGACTATGCGCACGAATACAGCTTGCGCCTACACGGCGACCAGCGGCTGCGCAGCGAGCGCGACGGCACGCTGAACGCGCTCCGCTTCGTGACCCGCAACGTGCTCGGCGCCCTGCCGCGGCGCTCGGTCGACTGGGCCATGCACACGCTGGTTCTGCCGCTCGCCGAGCCGCTCGAAGTACGGCGCGGCCAGGAGCTGCGCGTCACCTTCGAGTACGACGTCGGCGGCAGCGTCGAGGCACTGACCCGCTCGCTGCGCGTCTCCGCCGCATGGGGAGGCATGTAGCAAAAGGGGGCATACTCCACGTTTGCCGCGGCACTCGGCTATGCTTGCCGGCGCATGGAAAGCGCGACCTCCGCGATGGTGCTGCTGCTGGCGGTGGTGATCAGTGGCCTCGCCTGGCGGCTGGTCAAGGGCATCCCGCTGCCGCTCGTGCAGATCGCGTTCGGCGCCGTGCTGGCCTGGACCCACGGCTCGTCCTCGCAGGCGCTCGACCCCGAGTTCTTCCTCTTCTTCTTCATCCCGCCGCTGCTGTTCGCGGATGCGCGGCGCTACCCGCGCGCCGAGTTCAAGCGCCTGTGGCGGCCGATCACCACGCTCGCGCTCGGCCTGGTGGTGTTCACCGTGGTTGGTGCGGGCTACTTCATCGACTGGTTGATCCCCAGCATCCCGCTGCCGGTCGCGTTCGCGCTGGCCGCGGTGCTCTCGCCCACGGACCCGGTCGCGGTGTCCGCGATCACCGCCGCCACGCCCGTGCCGCGCACCATGATGCACGTGCTCGAAGGCGAGGCGCTGCTCAACGACGCCACCGGCCTGGTGGGCTTTCGCTTCGCCGTCGCGGCGGCGGTCACCGGCACGTTCTCGATCCTGAGCGCCACCTCGACCTTCTTCGTGGTGGCGATCGGCGGGCTGCTGATCGGCGCGGTGATCCCGTTCGCGATCAGCCTAGTGCAGCGGTTCTTCGCGCGGCAGGGCGGCGAGGACACCGGTACCCAGGTGCTGACCACGCTGCTGCAGCCGTTCGCCGCCTACCTCGCGGCCGAGCACCTGCACTGCTCGGGCATCCTGGCCGCGGTCGCCGCGGGCCTGGTGTTGTCGTTCGTGGAGGACCACAGCTCGGGCTCGGCGGAGGCGCGGCTGTACGGCAACGCGGTCTGGCGCATGGTGCAGTTCGCGCTGGAGGGCGCGATCTTCGTGCTGCTCGGCGAGCAGATCCCGGGCGTGTGGGCCGACCGGCAGCAGGTGATCGCGGAGTCCCAGCTCGCCGGCAGCTGGGACCTGTTCTACCTGGTGCTCGCGGTCGCCTGCGCGCTGATCTTCCTGCGCTTCGTGTACGTGGCGATGTCCGCGCGCCTGGCCGGTCTGCGCGCGGCGCGGCGAGGCCAGCGGCAGGTGCGCGCGCCGCTGCGCATGATGGTGGCGCTGGCGTTCGCCGGCGTGCGCGGCGCGATCACGCTGGCCGGTGTCTTGACGCTGCCGCTGGCGCTGCCCGGCGGCGCGCCCTTCCCCAGCCGCGACACCGCGATCTTCATCGCGATGGGCGTGATCCTGGTCTCGCTGGTGCTCGCGGTGGTGGTGCTGCCGTTCTTGCTGCGCGACCTGGAGGTCAGCGAGGTGCACGAGGTAGACGACGACGAGGGCACGCGCGCGCGGCTGGTCGACGTCGCGCTGCGTCGCATCGAGGCCGCGCGCGAGGACAAGACGCTCGCGATCGACCCCGACGTGTTCAGCGAGGCGTCCGGTCGTATCGCGATGCTCTACCAGCGCCTGCAGCAGGCGCACTCGCTGGAGCTGGAGGCCAAGGAGCAGGAGCACGCGCGCAAGCTGCTTTCTGCCGAGCGCTCGCTGCGTCTGCTGGGTGTGCGCGCCGAGCGCGAGGAGCTGATGCGCTTGCGACGCGCGCGCCAGCTGTCCGAGGGCGCCGCCTCGCGCCTGATCCGCGAGCTCGATCTGCTGGAGACGCAGCTCAGCGCGGTGGAAGGTCACTGAGGAAGTCGCGCACCAGGGGCAGCGCCTGCGCCAGGTGCGTCTCCAGCAGCCAGTGGCCCGCGCCCTCCAGGATGTGCAGCTTCGCGTTGGGCAGGTCGCGCAGGTAGGCGCGCGCGCTCGGCTCCGGCATGTAGCCGTCCTCGGGTCCCCAGACGATCAGTGTCGGCGGTTGGTGCTCGCGCAGGTAGCGCTGGTAGCTCGGGAACCAGGCCAGGTTCGCGCGCAGTCCCTGGTGCAGGCCCACCATCAACGCGCGTCGCGCGGGCGTGGTCAGTGCCCAGTGCAGCTTCCACAGGTCGGGCGCGATGCGCTGCTGCATGGTGGGCGCGAGCTCGCCGCGAAACTCGCTGCGGAAGCCCTCCTCGCTGACCGACTCGAGCAGTGGCTTGGCGTGCTCGGCGTCGGGGTGCTCCCAGTAGGCACGGATGGCGGCGTACTTGGGGCCCAGCGTGTCCTCGTAGATGTCGCCGTTCTGCACGATCAGCCCGCGCACACGCTGCGGCGCGGCGATCGCGAGGCGCAGGCCGATCTGCGAGCCGTAGTCGTGCAGATAGAGCGCGTACTCGCGCACGCCCAACGCGTCGACGAAGCGCGTCAGGAACGCCTGGTAGCCGTCGAAGTCGTAGCGAAAGTCGACCGGCGTGTCGCTGTAGCCAAAGCCCGGGAAGTCGGGCGCGAGCGTGCGGAAGCGATCCGCCAAGCCGACCATCAGGTTGCGATACTGGTACGACGAGCTCGGGTAGCCGTGCGGCAGCAACAACACGGGTGCATCCGCGGGCCCAGCCTCACGGTAGAACACGCGCATGCCATCGAGCATCAGCTCACGATGTGCGACCATCCTCGATCAGGTGGCCACGCCTCACTCGAGCAGAAAGTGGCCGTTCCCTAACGCCACCGGCTGTTGCTCGTCGCCCTGGTAGGCGCGCATGCGCACGTTGGCGACGCGCCTGCCCAGTCTCTGTACATCTGCCACCGCGTACAGCGACTCCAGGCGCGCGAGCCGCAGGTAGTCGATGGTGAAGTCGATCGTCTTGGGGATCGGCAGCCCACGCTCGTGGATCAGCTGCAGCAACGCCGCCATCTCCAGCGACGCGCCCACGACGCCGCCGTGGATCGCCTTGGCCAGCGTGTTGCCCACCAGCAGCGGCTGAAACGGCAGGTGCACGCGCACTTGCCCAGCGACCAGCGCGGCCTCCGCGCCGAGGAAGCGGCAGTAAGGGAGCTGCGCGAGCAGCTGGCCGTAGTCGCCACCCTCGCGTGCGGTGCGCACGGCGTCGTCGAGCGCGCTCATGGCTTTTCCTCTTCGCGCAGGATGAACGCCGCGGTGAGGTTGGCCACCGGCCGCAGTGGATCACCCTGGTGGCAGAAGCCGCGCACGAACGCGACGTGGCGCGTGACGCGATAACACTCGGCGTCGCCGAGCAGGTCTACCCGCGGGGCCGCCGCGCGCAGGTAGTCGATGCGCAGGTCGAGCGTGGCCTGGAGCGGGATCTTGCGCGCGAGCACGACGGCGGCGCCGAGCGTGTCGAGCAGGCCGGTGATCACGCCTCCGTGCAGCACGCCGCTGGCCGGATCGCCGACCAGGTCTTCACGCCAGGGCAGCCGCAGCACGCAGTGGCCACGTGGATCCTGTGAGATCAGCTCGATGCCCAGCGCCCTGGCGTAGGGCAGCGCGCTCACAAACTGGTCGACCCAGGTAGCCATGCGCGCTCAGAGAGCTTTTGAAAGCTCGAGGCGCTCGTCGATCAGCAGGTTGGGGATGCCGCCCGCGATCAGGTACGCGACGCGCTGGCCCTGCGAGAGCAGCGCGCCGTCGAAGTCCGCCGCGGCGGGCTGGCCACCACGACGTTTGGCGCTGCCATCCTGGATCGCCGCACGCAAGCGCGTGAGCTGGCCCGCGTCCGCGAGGGCGAGCGGTTCGTGCGTCTCGGGGTCGGCGAGCAGCTCCAGGAGCTCGGGCGTGAGGGTGGACATCCCTCGTTTCCTAGCCCGCACGACCGCCGCTCGCTACCCCCAACCCGTGCCCATGCCCATGGCCGCGCTGGGCCGATGAGAAACGGGCACGGGCATGGGTCTGCGGCTATGTATCCCTGGTGACCCTTGAGAACCTTGGCATCGTGTTGCCCCTGGGCACGGCCGGCGTGGATGTCTTACGTGCGCTGATGGAGCGGGCGATCACGGAGTTTCCGGAGTCGTTCGCGGACTTTGCCCTGCCCCCCGACGCCGCTGGATTCAAGGCGCGCTGGGGCGAGTTGTTGCCCAGCTTCGAGGCCGCGCGCGCGCGCAGCGAGCAGCGAGCCGAGATCGCGCGCACGCTCTACCTCGCCGCCGCCAACGAGCTGCGCTTCGTCGATGCGGAGGGCGACCGCACGCTGACCGGCCAGCTGCTGGAGCGTCACGAGCCGTATCCGCTGCTGCGCGTGGACCTGCCGGGTCCGGGGCAGCTGCGTCCGCACGTCGACTACGCGGGTCGCGTCTACGCGGGCGACGAGCTGAGCACGCTGGCGGACGAGCTGGAGCGCACGCACATGGCCACGGCCGCCGTGGCCTCCGCGCTGCAGGATCTGGCCAAGCGCGCCGCCAAGGGCGTTTCGCTTCGTGGCGAGCGCTTCGTGTTGTTCGGCGCCGCGGCGGAGCTGAGCCCGGTCTACACGCTGCTGGAGGCGGGCGCCGACGTGCTCTGGCTCGACCGCGAGCGCCCTCCGATCGATCACCTGCTGGAGCCGCAGCTGAGCGGCTCGATCTCGTACGTGGAAGATGGCGTCGACCTACTTCGCGAGCCGGGGCGCGTGCGCGCCACCGTCGAAGCCTTCGCGGACGGCGCCCCGGTGCACCTGGTGATGCTCGCGTTCGCGGTCGGCAAGTCGATGAAGCTCGCGCTGGCGATGAACGAGATCGCACGCAGCTTGCCCGGCAAGCTGGTCAAGGCGCTGCACTTCCTGCTGTCGCCGACGTCGGTGAGCCCCATCTTCGCGGACGACGCGCTCTGTGCGGAGGATCGCCAGCAGGGCGCGAGCGCGGTGCGGCGCGCGCTGGTGCGCACGGGGCAGCTCACGCCGGGCAGCGTCGAGTCGGGCGACGACCGCTTCTCCTGCGCGGTGGTGATGCAGCAGGGCGCCGGCTATCAGCTGGCGGAGTACGTGGCCAAGCGACTCGCCGCCGAGGCGTTCCAGGAGTTCGGGCTGGGGCTCGAGGCCGGCAAGAAGCCGCGCGGCGTGGGCAGCGTGGGCGTGTTCGCGAACATGGCGCCGGTGGCCAACACGCGCTCGCTGGCCAGCCCCGTGCTGGAGGCGGCGCTGCTGGGCGCTCCCAGCTTCGACATGTTGATCGCGCAGCCGTCGAGCGCACGCCGCGTGGCCGCGCTGCTGCTGATCAGCGACGTGGTCGCGCCGCGGCGCACGCCGCCATCGAGCTCGCGCAGGGCGCGGCTGGCTGCGCTGTTCGCGCGCCAGTTTCACGGAGGGGTGCACGCGCAGCCGTACGCGCTCGATGGCATCATCCGCGTGGCGGCACTGAAGGGGCTCGCGCAGCGACCCAAGCTCGCCTTCGAGCTCTTGCGATGAGCCGCGAGCCCACCGAGAAGATCGTCGGCCTGGCGGGCGCGCATGCCGTGATGCGCACGCGTCCGCGCGACGTGCTCAACATCGCGCACGGCAGACAGTCGCGACGCGAGCTGTCGGAGCTGCTGCGCGAGGCCGCGCGGCTGCGCATCGCCTACCGCGAGCTGCCCACGGAGGACCTCGACGCGCTGGCGGAGACGGTGCACCACGAGGGCGTGTGCCTGTTGGTGCGCCAGCGTCCCGATGCCACGCTCGGCGTGCTGGTGCGCGCGATCGCGAACGAGGGCCTGATCCTGGCGCTCGACAACGTCGAGAACCCGCACAACGTGGGCGCGCTGCTGCGCTCGGCGGCGTTCTTCGGGGCGCGCGGGTTGTTGCTGAGCGGGCCGCGAAAGCGCGCGCTGACGCCGGCTTCGGTGCGGGTCGCGGAAGGTGGCGCGGAATACGTGCCGGTGTGCGCGGTGCCCCAGCTGGCACCCGCGCTGGCTGAGTTGCGGCGCGCTGGCGCCGCGATCGTGGGCGCCGATGCCCACCGCGGCGAGTCCGCGACCCGGTTTCGTTTTCCCCCACGGGTCGTGCTGGTGCTAGGTAGCGAGCGGCATGGGCTGTCGCCGGATCTGGAGGCGGTGTGCACGGACTTCGTGCACATCCTCGGCACGGACGCGGTCGAGTCGTTGAACGTCTCGGTCGCAGCCGGCATCCTGCTCGCGCTAGCCACCCGCAACGGCCGCGCCCCGTGAACGACCGCAAACGACCCAAATCCAAGTCCGCCGACCGCCCCACGCCCTCCAGCG
>JBEVNG010000333.1:0-6234 GCA_040508235.1 Polyangiales bacterium
GATGATGCCGAAGCCGATGGTGTCGATCAGCACCGTCAGCAGCACGAAGATGACGGGGTTGCGCGAGCGCGGTTCGGTCATGCGCAGCGCGTATAGCATCGCCATGCGTCAGCCCGCGGCGCGACGGCCGGCGTTGCACGAGTTGGGGTGAAAGTACCGGAGGCGCGTGCGCCGAAAGATCCGTCCCTGGCCACGCTCGTGCTACGCGGGTGACAATGCTGCGCTCGTCGATCGTGGGTCTACTGGTCGGGCTGTGCGTAATCTCGATGGCGGCGGCGCAGCCCGCCCCCGGCCCGGAGGTCGCGCCCGATCCGATGGGTGCGCCGGTGCCCTACCCGCCGCCGCAGCCGTACGGGCTCTACGCGCCGGGCGCTCCGCCGCCGCCCGCGTACGCGCCGGGTGCATTCGTGCCGCACAGCCAGGCGATCCGCGTTCGCATGGACGAGGTCCGGCGCGAGCGTGCGCGGCTGATCCAGGAGGGCCGTCCGGCCAACTGGCTGGAGCGCCGCGTGGGCGGCATCGTCGGCTTGAGCCTGGGTGCCGCGACCCTGGGCACCGTGCTGGCGCTGGCGGCGATGCCGGGCCTCGGTCCACACAGTGACTCGGAGCGGAGCTTCAGCCGCACCGAGGCCGTCGCCTATCCGATCGCGGCGACGTTCGGAGCAGCCTTGTTCGGCATCGGCATCTGGGCCTTCACCACCGCGAACGGCTTCAATCCCCATCAGGATCGCATCGACGCGCTCCACGACGAGTACGAGCACCTGACGCGCGACTACAAGACCGAGCGACGGCGCGAGAAGCTGGAGCGCCGCGGCTACAGCGTGCTGCCGTCCGTGCGCCGCGAGCACGCCAGCGCGACGCGCTTCATGCTCGTGCTCTCGACCACGCTCTGAAGTGATCTGGTTGCTCGGCTTCCTGCTCTCCGAGTCAGTGAGCATGCCGCCGCCATTCACAGCAGGGCATGGATCCAGTTGAGCGTGTTGGGGGTGAAGCGCCGGAGCCAGTTGGGCGTGGGATACGCGCCCGCTGGCGAACCACCCACGTGGAGCCCGACCAGCACGGGCTTGCCGGCGTCGTCCCAGTAAAAGACGGGGCTGCCGCTCTGGCCCTTGCTGGTGTCGCAGCTGTGCTCGGTGACAGGTGCGTGCTCGGCCGTGGCGTTGAAGTCGTCGCCCAGCGCGCAGTCGTTGCGGTCGCCGTAGAGGACGTGCGGCTCGCAGCTGGGCGGCGACTCGGGCAGACCGCAGTTCGGGTACCCGTAGTTGCGAAGTGCTCGCCCGTGGATCTCGCTGTGCGTCTCGGCAGCGACCCGAAACCACCAGGAGTGGCCTTCGCCCAGGTACGCGTCGCGCGTCACGCGCACTAGCGCCACGTCATATTGCGCGCACTCCGGCTCGAATGGCTCGCGCGCCGTGCAGTTGTTCCTGAGCCAGGCCTTGGGGACCTCGACGTGGGTCGCCGTCCATTCTCCCCAGTGCGAGACATCTCGGTCTTGACGCGGGTAGAAATCACGTTCGACGAGGTTGCCACTCGGCGTGGTCACGCAGTGCGCGGCAGTGAGGTAGACGTCGCGCGAGATGAGCACGCCGGTGCACCCGGCATCCTCTCGAAAGTCCCCGATCGCGGCGTAGTAGCTGGACTCGCTGTAGCCGTCCTCGGTGGATGCGCGGATGCGCGTGTCGAAGAAGTCCGCGATCACCTTGGGCGTGGTGGAGCCGGTGGGGGCCTGACCGGCGGGCTGCTCCGCGCGAAGACGCGTGGCGCGCGCTTCGGCCACGCGCGCGAGCTCCGCGCCCAGCGTGACGGAGTAGTGGTGGCCAGTGCGCAGGTCCGTGACGTCGTAAGCATCGGGATCGCCGTGATCGAAGGGCGCGCTCGGGGGCGCTTCCTTGGCAGGCACGTCGAGCTGCTTGCTATCGGTGGTGACCTCGACCTTGCCTTCGTCCACGAACGTGGGAGGCGCGACGCCCATCTCGAAGCCGAGCCAGTCAGGTCGGAGCAGGCCCTCCGCGACCGGGTCCTCGACCACCTTGCTCGTCTCGTCGGCCGCACACGCGCTCAACACGGCGCCGACGGCGATCCACGCTCGATATTGCTTCATGCTCAGCGGCTATCGCACACCCCGCGCGCGTCCCCAAAGCGCATCAGGGTGAACGAATGGGTGAAACGTTCGTACGCACTCGCGCACGCGCCGCGCGACGCGTGACGGTCAACAAGCTCCAGCCGCGAGACAGCTCGTGCGTCCGAGTGCGCCGCTGGCAGAGCGTGTGGGTGACGTGACACTCTGCGTCTCCGGAGTTGACCACGCGCGCTCCGCGTGGGGAACTTGCGGGATGAAACGTGCCGTACTCGCGCTCTGCTTGCCGCTGTTCTGCTGCAACGAGGAGGACAACACCGGTCGCGCCGAGGATGCGCAGGCGGTGCAAGCCAAGGACGCGAGCCCGCCCACCGACGCGCGCGCGCCGGTCACGCGCGATGCCACGGTCCCACGCGATGCCGCGCCGCCGGTGGATGCACGCGTGCCCAGCGAGGAGGACGCCGCGACCGAGGTCATCGACGCGCAGACGCCGCAAGACAGTGGCGTAGCGCCCGAGGACGATGCCGGCCCCGGCGGCGCGAGTCGCTGCAGCGGCGCGGGCCTGACGTTCTGCGACGACTTCGAGGGCGCGCAGCTCGACTCCGCGTGGACCAACAAGCAAGGCACGGTCGAGCTCGACAGCAGCAAGGCGATGCGCGGGCAGAAGTCGCTGCACGTGCGGGCCGAGAACAACAAGGTGGCGATCATCGCCCACCGCGCCTCGTTCCCGATGCCCAACGAGCGCTTCTGGGTACGCACGTTCGTCAACATCAAGAACCTGCCGACGCCGAACTGGGCGCACTGGTCGATGCTGTGGACGATCCCAGAAGGCGCGCAGTGGAGCGTCGAAGAGCACCGGTTCGGCGGGCAGAACCAGTCGGACAAGAAGCTGTACTGGGCCGTCGGCACCGACCACGGCAAGTCCGGCGACTGGACCAACATCGACAACTCCAGCACGGTGCAGCTCGACAAGTGGACCTGCGTGGAGCTGCTGATCGACGCCAACATGGACGTCTCGCAGGTGTATCGCGACGGCGTGGAGTACCCCAAGCTCGCCACCACGCGCTCGGTGCAACACCAGGGCAACGCCAGCGTGCCGTACGACATTCCGGCGCCGCGCACGCTCTGGCTCGGCTTCTTCTACTACCAGGGCGAGACGCCCGGCACGACCTACGACCTCTGGTTCGACAGCTTCGCGATCGACGACGAGCGCATCGGTTGCACGCGCTAGTACTACTCGGTCACTTGTCGCGTAGCGAGCGCGTCGGCGCCCCAGCGTCGGAAGGCCTCGCGTGCGAGCTCCTGCTGCCCAGCCTCGCCGAGACGCGCCGCGAGCCGGTGCGCGATCGCCTCGACCTGCACGTAGCCGTGGCGCGCCGCCAGCTCGGCCGCGCGCGCATAGCTCGCCAGGGCGGCTTGCTTGCGTCCGCTCAGCCGCAGCGCCTCGCCGCGCACCAGCGCCGCCTTGTGCGCGAAGTTGTCGGGACAGCGCCCGGCCCACGCGCGCAGCTTGCGCTCGGCGCGCCACACGGACAGCGCATCGCGCATGCCCTGCGCACGCCCCGCGCCCACCAGCGCCTGCAGGAACACGTGCTCGGCCGAGTGCAGCATGCCGTTGGACTCGGGCGCGATCTGCTCGGCCGCCCGCAGCATCGACTCCGCCTCGTCGAGCCGGCCCCACAGGTAGAGCGACTCCGCGCGCAGCAGCCTGCAGCAGTGCGCGAAGTGACGCGCGCCGAACGAGGACAACGCCGCGAGCTGGCCCGCGTCGTCGTAGCCGGCCTCCTGCCAGCTGCCGCACACGCCGGTGCGCCCGCGCAGATCACGCGCCAGCTGCCGCACGCTCGTCACCACCGCCAGCTGCTCGCGCAGGCCGTGGCGCGCCAGCACGTCGCTCAGCTCCGCGCTCTCGCTCTCGACGACCGGTAGCGGCACGCCGCGCATCGCGTAGCTCATCATGCGGCCCGCCGCCGCGCAGCCCATGTGGAACAGGTCGCCCGTCGCACGCCCGGCCTCGAACGCAGTACGCCAGAGTCGCTCGGCCTCCAGCGCGGGCCGCAGCCACGCGATGCCAAAGTAGCCGACCACGAACGAGACCTCCGCGCGCTGACGCTCGTTCTTGTACTTGTCGACCAGCGCCAGCGCGAGCTGCCCAAAGTCGTGACCGGTCTGGTAGCGACCGAGGATGCCGCCCTGGAAGATGGTGCCGAACACCATGTAGCCGACGGCGCAGTCAGGGCTGTTGCCGTGCTCGAGGCAGAGCCGCACCAGCTTGGTGCAGACCGCGACGCACAGCTCCGGACGCACCTGAAATGCCGCCTTGGCACCCGCGTTGGCGAGCCGCACCGCGAGCCGCAGCCTGCCCGCCGGCATGGTCGGTAGCTGCAGCAGGTCGCTGGGCTGCTTTCCGATCAAGCGCGCCTGTGCGGCGAGCAAGTCCGCGATCAAGAGCGGCGGCACAAACTTCGCGGGCAGCTGCACGCCGAGCGTCGCCACGCCCTCGCGCGTCAGTGCATACGCTTCCTCGAAGCGCGCCATGTCGGTGTAGAAGTGGACCGCCACCTCGTAGGCCTGCGCCCGCTGCTCGTCCGTACGCGCCAGCTCGATCGCCTTGCGCGACAGGCGCTCGGCGTGCACGAACGCCAGCGCGGCGACCGCGCTCTGCACGGCCATCGTGTAGTAGCCGCTCGCCTTGCCGGGTTCGCCGGCCCGCTCGTACAGCGCGGCGCGCGTCTCGGCGTCGCCCTCCTTGGCGCGCTCCAGCTCGCGCACCAGCGACGCCGCATGCCGTGCCAGCTGCTCGGCCGGCGTGCGCGCCAGGATGCTCTCGCGCACGCGATCGTGGAACGTCTCCAGCTCCGCTGCCGCACCGGTGCCCTGCGTGCGCAGCAGACGCTGCGCGCACAGCGCGGGCACCACCGTCGGCGTCAGCACGGCCAGCTCGGCGGCGTGCTTCACGCGGCGCACGCGCACCGGACGGCCCGCGATCGCGACCATCGTCAGCAGCGCGCGTTGATCCTCGGGCAGCGCGCGCACGCGGTCCCACAGGATGTCGTCGAGCGACAGCCCCTCCGCCCCGGTCGGTGCCCCACCCGCTTGCAGGTGACGCGCGAGCTCGTGGATCAGGAACGCGCTGCCCGACGCTTGCTCCAGCGTCCAGTCGAGCGTCCAGTCCGCGCGATCGCCGCCGAGCAGGCAGAGCGCGAGCTCGCGCGCATCGGCGCCGGACAGCGAGCCGACGTCGAGCTCGAGCAGCTTCGGGGCCGCGCGCCGGCTCGCCTGGCGGATCGCGGAAAGGCTCGGGTTCGCGTCGTGTTGCTCGCTGCGGTACGCGAGCACCCAGAGCAGCTTCGGCGCATCGGGCCCGCGCAGCACCTCGGCGATCAGCGCGGCGCTGTCGACGTCGCCCCACTGCAGGTCGTCGATGAACAGCACCAGCCGCACCGTGCGCGCGAGCCGCACCAACAGCTCGCGCACCGCCGCGAAGGCACGCCTGCGCACCTGCTGCGGCTCTTCACCTTCGACGCCGCCGGGCTCGCTGCTCGAGAACAGCCGCCCGAACACCGGGAACACGCGCACCAGCGTGCGCGCATCATCGGGCAGCAGCGCCAGCAGCTCCCTCGGCGTCAGCAGCAGCAGGTAGCGCGTGAGCGCATCCATCAGGCTGTCGAACGCCTTGTACGGGATGAACTCCTGCTCGTAGCAGCGGCCCTCCAACACCAGCGTGTCGGAGCGTGCGCTCAGCTCGCTCAAGAAGTGACCGAGCAGCACGCTCTTGCCCGCGCCGCTGCGCCCGTGCACGTGGGCGATCGACAGCCCCTCCGAGGCGTCCGCGAACGCTTGCCGCAGCGCACCCAGCTGCTCCGCGCGACCGACAAAGACGTGCCGTGCGACGTCGACCTCGTCGCTCTCGGACGGCGCGCCACCGAGCCGCGCGACGATCTCCGCGCCGGCGGGTCGCTCGCCCGGCTCACGCCGCAACAGCTCCATGCACAGCTCGCTCAGATCCCTGGGCGTCGAGGGGATGCGCGTGTTGGGCGCGATCGGATCGCTGCTCTGCTTGCGCATCAGGATCTGCGCGCCGCTGCCGCGATAGGGCAGCACGCCGGTGAGTGCCTCGTAGAGCATCACGCCCACCGCGTACCAGTCGGCGGCGG
>JBEVNG010000335.1:0-4865 GCA_040508235.1 Polyangiales bacterium
CGCGCGCGCGATGGGCGCGGAGGTCACGCTGTTCACCACCTCGGCCTCGAAGGTCGAGGACGGCAAGCGCCTCGGCGCCCAGAACGTGGTGGTGTCGAGCGAGCGCGAGCAGATGAAGAAGGCGCGCGGCTCGCGCGACATCATCCTCAACATCGGCGCCGCCAAGCACAACCTCGACACCTTCGTGCAGTGCCTGCGCCTGGACGGAACCATGGTGATGGTCGGCCTGCCCGACGTGCCGCCCGATCCGCCGCAGATCCGCAACTTGATCTTCAAGCGCGCGTCGCTGGCGGGCTCGCTGATCGGCGGCATCGCGGAGACGCAGGAGATGCTCGACTTCTGCGGCGAGCACCGGATCGTCTCTGAGATCGAGAGCATTCGTATCGATCAGATCAATGAGGCGTACGAGCGCATGCTCAAGAGCGACGTGCGCTACCGCTTCGTGATCGACATGGCCTCACTCAGCGCCTGAGAAGATCTTGGCCAGCTCGAAGGGTGCCGTGACCTCCAGCTGGTCGTAGCGGCACTCGCTCGGGCTCTTGTCGACGCGCCAGCGCTGGAAGGTGGCGGCGTGGCGGAAGCGGTCGCCCTGCATGTGGTCGTACTTGACCTCGCAGACGCGCTCGATGCGCAGCGGCTGCCACGACAGATCCTTGCCGTTGCTCCAGCGACTCTGCGCGCCGGGCATGCGGTCGCTGCCCTCTTCCTCGGCCCACTCGCGCCAGGGATGCTCGGCCATCGCGTTCTCGCGCAGCGGCGCGAGCAGCTCCACCAGCTCCGCGCGCTTGGCCATGGTGAACGACGAGGTCACGCCCACGTGCTGCAGGCGGCCCTCGTCGTTGTAGAGCCCGAGCAGCAGCGAGCCCACCAGCGTTCCGGGGCCGTTCTTGTGCCAGCGAAAGCCGGCCACCACGCACTCGGCGGTGCGCGCGTGCTTGATCTTCAGCATCGCGCGCTTGCCGGGTTGGTACGGCTGGTCCGCGCGCTTGGCCATCACGCCGTCGAGCCCCGCCCCCTCGAAGCGCTGCAGCCACTCGTTTGCCAGCGCCGGATCGCGCGTGACGGGCGTCAGGTGCAACGGCGGCTGCGCGTCCTTCAACGCGGCCTCCAGGCGCTGGCGGCGCTCGGCCTGCGGCAAGCCACGCAGGTCCTCGCCCGCGAGCCAGAGGGCATCGAACGCGACGTACGAAGACGGCATCGCCTCCGCCAGCTTCTGCACGCGCGAGGCCGCCGGGTGGATACGCATCTGGAGGGCATCGAAGTCGAGCCCACGCTCGCCGACGATCACGACCTCGCCGTCGAGCACACAGTCGTCGGGTAAGCGAGCCAACAGCGACGCGTGCAGATCGGGGAAGTAGCGATCGAGCGGCTTCAGCTCGCGGCTCTGGATGTACAGCTGGTTGCCGCGCCGATACACGAGCGCGCGGAAGCCGTCCCACTTGGGCTCGAACAGCATGCCGTCGGTCTCCGGCACGCGCTCGGCGGCCTTGGCGAGCATCGGTTCGATGGGGTACGGCAGGGGGAACTCATCCGCGCTCGGGACGGGCTCGGCGGGTGGACGCTTGCGTGCAGCCATCTTGGGTGCTCACCATACCTCGACGAGCTGGCTTTTACCCGGGGTGAACCCATGTCGCGACGTGCCTTCCGCGCCTCGATCCTGCACTTCCTGCAAGACCCCTCCGAGCTGCCGCACGCACGCGCCCGCGAGTCGTACGCGTACTTCGAGGACGGGCTGCTGGTGGTGGAGAACGGGCTGGTCAGCGACGTGGGCGACTACGCCGAGCACGCGCCGCAGCTCGGCGACACACCGGTGGTCGACTACCGGGGCAAGCTGCTGGTGCCGGGCTTCATCGACTGCCACGTGCACTACCCGCAGACCGGCATGATCGGCTCGTACGGCGAGGAGCTGCTGAGCTGGCTCGACACGTACACCTACCCGGCCGAGCGCGCGTTCGCGGATCCCGAGCACGCGCGCACCGTGGCCGACCTGTTCCTGAGCGAGCTGCTGCGCAACGGCACCACCACCGCGCTGGTGTTCGCCAGCGTGCACGCGTGCTCGGCGGAGGCGCTGTTCGAGCGCGCGCTGGCGCTGAACATGCGGCTGATCACCGGCAAGGTGCTGATGGACCGCAACGCGCCCGACTACCTGACCGACACGCCGCAGAGCGCGTACACGGAGTCCAAGCGCCTGATCGAGCAGTGGCACGGACGCGGTCGGCTCGGCTACGCGGTCACGCCGCGCTTCGCCGGCTCGTCGTCACCCGAGCAGCTGCGCGTGGCCAAGCGCTTGCTCGACGAGCATCCGTCCTGTTGGCTGCACACGCACGTCGCGGAGAACCGCAGCGAGGTGGCGTGGATCGAGCAGCTGTACGCGAGCGAGTGCGCGCCCGGCACCAGCTACCTTGGCGTCTACGAGCACTTCGGCTTGCTGACGCAGCGCTCCGTGTTCGCGCACGGCGTGCAGCTCGCCGACGACGACTTCGAGCTGGTCGCCAAGCGCCGCTCCGCGATCGCGTTCTGTCCGACCTCCAACCTGTTCCTCGGCAGCGGTCTGTTCCGCTATCGCAAGGCCAAGGAGGTCGACATCAAGCTCGGGCTCGCCACCGACGTCGGCGGCGGCACCAGCTTCTCGCAGCTGCAGTCGCTCAACGAGGCCTACAAGATCGTGAAGCTGCAGGGCGACAAGCTGTCCGCGCTGGAGGCGTTCTTCCTGGCCACGCTCGGCTCGGCCGAGGCGCTGGAGCTCGACGGCAAGATCGGCAGCTTCCGCGACGGCAACGAGGCCGACTTCGTGGTGCTCGACCCGCAAGCGACGCCGCTGCTGCGCTTCCGCATGGAGAACACCCGCGACCTCGAGGAACGCCTGTTCGTGTTCATGACGCTCGGCGACGACCGCGCCATCGAGGCGACCTACGTCGCGGGCGAGCGCGTGCACGCGCGCGCTTGATTACTGCAAGCCGGCGTAGATCGCGCGCACGTCGTCGTCTTCGTCGATGGCGGCCAGGAACGCCTCGACCTGCGAGCGCGCGGCGTCGTCCTCGAGCGAGACCGGGTTCTTGGGCGCCCAGATCAGCTCCTGCGAGCTGAGCGTCCAGCCGCGCTCGGCCAGCGCCTTGCCGACGGTGTCGAGGTCGGCGGGCTCGGTGAGGAAGATGCTGGAGCCCTCGTCCCCGCTCTCGACCTCCTGCGCGCCGGCCTCGATGGCCGCCTCTTCCGGATCTTCGCCGGCGGCGGGCGGCGTGGCCTCGATCGAGCCGCGGCGCGCGAAGTCCCACGACACCGAGCCGCTGGCGCCGAGCTGGCCTTCCTTGCGGAACAGCAGCCGGATGGCGGTGGCGGTGCGGTTCTTGTTGTCGGTGAGGCACTCGACGATCACCGGCACCTGGTGCGGCGCGAAGCCCTCGTAGACCACGGTCTCGAAGATGGCGCCGTCATCGAGCAGTCCGGCGCCCTTCTTGATGGCGCGATCGAGCGTGTCGCGCGGCATCGACGCCTTCTTGGCCGCCTCCACCGCGAGCCGCAGCTTCGCGTTCATGGTCGGATCCGGCCCGCCCTTGGCGGCGATCATGACTTCCTTGGCGAGCTTGGTGAACAGACGACCCTTGGCGTCTGCCGCCTGCGCGCGGCCCTTGGCTTTCCACTGTGCGCCCATCGAGCGCCAGCCATAGCACAGGCGCCGACACTTTTTCGCCTCCCAGCGTGAACGAAGAGCCGGCGGGCGGGCACCCAGGAGCAGAACCCGGGAGGACCCACCGTGAGAGCGCTCGTCGGACTGGTCACACTCACGTTTTTGCTCGCTTCCGCCCACGAGACCGCCCCGGAGGAGCCGTCCACCGGCCCCAACCCGCTGGCGTCCCTGGTGCGCAGCGCCGTCGACGAGCCGCCGCTGTACGGGCGCGTCGAGCAGCGCATCTCGGCAGGCGGCTACACGTACCTCGGGCTGCGCACGGCGCGCGAGGGACTGCGCTGGACCGTGACCATGGGTCGCGGCGAGCGCGAGGGCACCGAGGTCAGCGTGCGCAGCCTGGGCTTCAGCCCGAGCTTTTACTCCAAGCGCTTGCAGCGCGAGTTCCCGAACCTGGTGTTCGGGATCGTCGACGCACTCGATTGAAGGGGAGAACCATGAACTCGCGCCAACACATCGCGCGCCGTCGGGCGCACCGCATCCAGGCCGGCCTGCTCGCGCTCGGCTTCACGTTCGCCAGCTGCTCGGACGACAGTGGCGGCGGCAAGGGCATCGAGTGCAACGCGGCCTTCTTGGAGGCCGACCTCGACTCGTCACCGTTCATGGGGCCGGGCGTGGACCAGGGCGAGCTGAAGCTGGCGCCCGATCACGAGTACGTCGTCAGCACCACCTACGGCGTGCCCAACCGGGGTGCGGACGGTACGCGGGTGCCGCCCGCGTACACCGCCGCGTTCGGCGCGATCCAGGAGCAGCTGGGCAAGCAGCGAGGACTGATCGCGTACCAGCTCGGCAGCTCCGAGGCGTGCGGCTCGGGGCGCACGCTGGCGATCTGGGAGTCCGAGGACGCGATGTACGACTTCGTGGTGAGCCCCGCCCACCTCGCCGCGATGATGCAGGTGAACGCGCTGCTCGAGCCCGGCTACGCGGTGGCGCACTACAACGCGCACGACGCGCGCGAGATGACGTTCGCGGCGTCGGTCGCGCACGCCCTCGCGGACCGCTGAGCGTTGCGCCGCCGCGCATCGAGCGCAAGACTTCGCCTCGATGACGTCTTCTGCACGAACGCTCGCGGTGTACGTCGAGCTCGCCGATGATCTGGTGGCGCGCATCGAGCAGGCGGCAGGTCCGCTGCGCGTGCTGCGGCGCCACCAGATCCAGGAGCTCGACGACGTCGAGTTGT
>JBEVNG010000305.1:0-13848 GCA_040508235.1 Polyangiales bacterium
GTGTGGCGCGACCTGTCCGCAGGGGATTGACGGCACGAGGCGAGCGCGTTAGACACCCCCTCCTCCTGGCCGAGTGGCGGAATGGCAGACGCGGCGGATTCAAAATCCGCTATCTTCGGATGTGTCGGTTCGAGTCCGACCTCGGCTACCAACGTTGCTGTGTCTCGCGCGCCTTGCGCTAGAGTGCGGCCGTGCTCGATAGCAGCGAAGCCCAGTCCAACCTGAGTGCTCTCGACCGGGTCGCGGTGGTCGTCAACGGACGCGCCCGGCAGGTGACCGAGGACATCGTCGAGGTGCTCGACCAGATCGTGCAGACCGGCGATCTGTTCGTCTCGCGCGACCTCGCGGAGGCCGACCGGATCGCCCACACGATCGCGGAGCGGCGCTACCCGACCGTGCTCACGGGCGGCGGCGACGGGACCTTCGTGCAGATGGTGACGCGCGTGGTGCGCGCCTGCGAGAAGCGCGGCCAGACGCCGCCTCGCTTCGGCCTGCTCAAGCTCGGCACCGGCAACGCGCTGTCGTGGGTGCTCGGCAACGACGCGGCCAGCAGCAACAAGGCCGTGGTCGCGGACCTGGCGCGCCTCAAGAGCGAGGGCGGCAGCCGCAAGCTCAAGCTGATCGAGGTCGAGGACCTGCTAACGCCGTTCGCCGGCCTGGGCGTCGACGCGATCTGCCTGGAGCACTACGGCCTCACCAAGGACTGGCTCTCCCGGAGCAAGCTCACCCGCCCGCTCGCGACCGGGCCCAGCGCCTACGCACTCTCGGTTGTCGGGCGAAGCCTGCCCGAGTTCCTGCTGCGCTCGCACCCGATCGTGAAGATCGTGAACGAGGGCGCCACCGCCGTGCGCATCGGCCCTGACGACCGGCCCGACCTGGAGATCCGCGAGGGGCAGGTGCTGTACGAGGGTCCGTCGCGGCTGGTCGCGCTCTCCACCATTCCCTACTGGGGCTTCGGTGCACGCGTGTTCCCGTTCGCGGAGGAGCGCGACGATCGCTTCAGCCTGCGCGTGTGCGACATCGGCTCGATCGAGGTGGCCGCGCACATCCGCAGCATCTGGCGTGGCAGCTACCGCAACCAACGCACCGTGCACGACTTCCTGTGCGAGCGAATCGCCATCCATTATGAGGACCCGATGGCGCTCCAGATTGGCGGAGATGTAGTCGGTCGACGCAGGGTCGTGCGCGCTGCCCTCGCTGACCCGATCGAGGTTGTCGACTATTACGCGCCGCCGCCAGTGCGCCCCAATTGATCTGCTCTCCCCCGCTGCACTAGTCTGGATCCGGGAACGGGGGATCATGAGGAATCTGCACCAGGCGACGACAGTCGTCGCGTCACGGTTGCCACTGGCGGCCCTGAAGGTATTCGCGCTCACGGCGGGTCTGTTGTGCGCGAGCGACGTGCGCGCCGGAGACGTCAAGGGAAGCGTGCGCGCGAACGAAGAGGTCAAGCTCAAGTCGGTCGAGGGCGTGCGCGCACCTTACTGGCAGGAGTGGAACGGGTTCATCGACCCCAAGAAGGCCAGCTTCGACTACGCGCGTGAGGTCTGCGCCGTACTGATTGGACCGCAGCCGACCAAGGACTCGGTCACGGTCGTGCTCAAGAACGGCACGCTCACGCCCAGCACGATCGTCGCGCAGGTGGGCACCACGCTGCGCATCCGCAACGAAGACGACTTTGGCCACGAGCTGGTGGTGAAGGAGCTCAAGGGCTTCGACGCGGTGGAGACGAGCCCCGGCTCGACGCGCAGCATCGTGATGGAGCAGACCGGCTCGTTCGTGGTGCAAGACAAGCTCGCGCCGTACGTGCGTGGGCACTTGCACGTGGTCGCCAAGCTGACGCAGGTCGTGAACCCCGGCAGCGACGGCAGCTACAAGTTCGAGGACGTTCCACCCGGCAACTACACGCTGAAGGTCTTCCGCGGCGCCAAGGAGGTCTCGGCCGCGGAGGTCGAGGTCGGCGGCAAGGACACCGAAGTGGACACCATAGCGCTGCCGCCGGCAGGTAAGTGAGGGGCCGGCCATGTTGCTCTCCCGAGTCTGGTTCTTGGTCCTCGCTATCGCCGCCATCGCGGGTCTCTCCACGGCGCTGCTCGCGCGCGGCGTGATCAACCGTGAAGAGCTGGCATCCACCGACGAACAGCTGCGTCGCGATCGCTTCGCCACCGAGATGCTGCTCAAGCTCGACGCGCGCGCACGGCTCGACGCGATGTCTCCGATCGCCGCGGACTCCGCCGTGCGCGAAGGCGTGCGCGGCAAGAAGGCCAAGGAGCTGCAGTCGCGCCTGCGCACGATGAACCAGCAGCTGGAGGAGCTGCGCGCGGACCTGCTGATCGCGGTCGACAACGACGGCACCATCGTCGCGCAGGAAGGCCGCCGTCCGGCGCGCTCCGGCGCGGGCCTCGGGGAGGTGCCGCTGGTCGAGCGCGCGCTGTCCGGCTTCCTCGGCGACGACGTCTGGGTCTACGACACGCAGGTCTATCGCGTGGCCGCGCGCCCGATCATCGATCGCGGCACGTTCGTGGGCGCGCTGATCCACGCGCAGAAGCTGGACGCCGTGTTGGCGCAGCGGCTGAGCGACCGGCTCGGCGGTCCGTCGCTCGGCTTCTTCTTCCGCGACAAGATCATCGCCAGCTACTCGCCCACCGACAAGCCCGGCGCGCCCACGCAGCCGGAGCTGCTCGCGATGCTGACCTCCGCGCGCGCGGACGAGAAGCTCAAGCGCGGCGAGCGCACCGAGCCGTTCGAGCTCGATGGCCGCGGGCGCGCCGTCTATTCGCTGGTTGCGGGCAGCGCCTCGGCGGCCGAGGTGGGCTACGTGGTCGCGCGCGGCTACACCACGCTGCCGACCCCGTTCGCGATCTTCGATCACGCCAAGAAAGAAGACGTCGACGCGCTGCCCAAGGTCTCGCTCGTGCTCGGACTGCTCGGCCTGTTCGCGGTCGCGATGGGCATCATGTTCCTGGAGCGCGACCGACCCAACGTGATCTTCCGCGCCCAGGTCGACAAGATCGCGCGCGGCGAGGCCGACGAGCTCGACCTGCCCAAGCTGATCAGACAGCACCGTATGATCGGCGAGTCGATGCACAAGGCGATCGACAAGATGGTCGAGAAGGGCGGCGGGCAGAACAAGAAGCCCAAGGCCAACCTCGACGAGATCCTCGGACCGGTGCCGGACAACTTCACCAGCTCGGCGTTCGGCTTCGGCGGCGAAGAGAAGAAGGAGGCGTCCGGTATGCTGCAGCCGGCCGCGCTGCCCCCGCCTGGTCCAGGTGGTGTCAAGCCCGTTGCGATGCCTCCGCCGGTGGCAGCGAACACGCAAGGAGCGCGCATGCCCCCGCCAGCTCCGATGCGCGCGCCGGGTGCAAAAGCGCCGCCGCCCGCGCCCGGGATGCAAGATGAAAAATCGGTGTCAGTCGCATTCAAGCTCGATGCCATGGCACCGAAGCCCGCTGGTGCGGGGCCGTACGTCGCGCCGGACGAGGAAGCGCACTTCCGCGAGGTGTTCCAGAAGTTCAGCGAGATGCGCGCGCAGTGTGGGGAGTCGACCAGCGACCTGACCTACGAGCGCTTCCTCGGCACGCTCCAGAAACACCGCGATGCGATCTTGCAACAACGACCTGACGCGAAGGGCGTGCGCTTCACCGTCTACGCGAAGGAAGGCAAAGCCGCGCTCAAAGCCGCGCCGCGCAAAGCGTGAAGTCGCTCGCCCAAAGCAGCAGCGAGCCTTGACCCCACACGCAGCGGCGCTTAGCTTGAGGAGAACGGTTCCTCTGGAGGACCCGTGAGTGCTGGAGCAAAAAATCCCTTACAAGCATTGAACCAGGGAGTCTTCTCGAGCGTGGTGTGCATGCCCTTCGGGGAAGCCTAAAGCGGTCGATATCGGCGCCCACCTAGCAATCGCTAGGGGTTATTAGCCTCCACCCACGGTCTGTTGGTAAGAACCTTTTCGGGCGCTTCTTCATCGAGGCGCCCGAAAGTTTTTAACGGCCTCGCGTTCGCTCGACTGCGCATGCGACTGCCAAGCGGCGGCCACGGATTGGCCTCGCTGGCGAACTTCGTCTGGGGGTCTGGACACCTGACCGGCCGGAACCCGGACACCCGGACAGCTTTTGCCGCGAATTGCGCATGATCCCGAGCATCGCGGCGTTGGTACGCCGGCTGCAATGGCGCCCTTCGTCGCGGCGGCGGTGTTGAACCCGGTGCGGCACTCGTATCGAACCCGCTTCGCAGGAGACGCACCATGCTCAGCCCCGCCATCGTGGAGATCAACGCGCAGACCATCGACGAGCTCAGCCCCGCGCTGTTCCGCTTCGCGCTGCGCTTCGTGCGCCGCCGTGAAGAGGCCGAGGATCTGGTGCAGGAGACCTGGCTGAGCGCGCTGCGCGGCGCACCGAGCTTCGAGGGCCGGTCGAGCCTGCGCACCTGGCTCAACGGCATCCTGCGTCGCCGCGCGGCCGACCACTACCGCAAGGAGCGACCGACGGACGCGCTCGATGACGACATCGAGGTCGGCTACTCCGTGTCGCTGGCCGACCAGCTCGACAGCGTGGCGCTGGCGGGACTGGCCACGCAGGCGCTCAACGAGCTGTCGTTGCTGGAGCAGACCGCGATCACGCTGTGCGACATCCAGGAGCACGAGCGCGACGAGGCCGCCGCGCGCATGGGCGTGACGCGCGGGCACCTGCGCGTGCTGCTGCACCGCGGCCGGCAGAAGATCCAGCAGCGGCTGGAGGAGCAGGGCGTGCGCCGTCCCTACGAATCTTGACACTTTCGTGAGGCCGCGAGCGCTATCGCTGCGGCATGCGCTTCTTCGTCTGGATGATCGTGGTGGGATTCGCGGGCACGGCCAGCGCGCAGACGCTGCCGCCAGCACTTCGTGTGGGTGGCTACGTCGAGGCCTTCTGGCAGTGGAACTTCGCCAGGCCGCGCAACGGCATCACCAACTTCCGCGCGTTCGACAACCGTCACGATACCTTCACGCTCAGCAACGTCGCGCTCGACGTGGGCTGGGACGATGGACACGTGATCGCGCGTGTGGTCGGCCAGGTTGGCCACACACCGAGCACGTACTACCTCGCGGAGCCGGCGCGCGACGGCAGCGACGGCGCCAACGCCACCGACGCCGCGATGTGGAAATACCTGCAGCAGGCGTACCTGGGCTATCGCTTCGAGCTGGCGGGGCGAACCGCGCTGGTGGAGGCGGGGCTGTTCCTGTCGCCGATCGGTCCCGAGTCGATGGCCGTCTACCAGAACGTCAACTACTCGCGCTCGGTCCTGTTTTACGCCCTGCCCTTCTATCACACGGGCGCGCGCGCGACGTACGAGGTCGGCAAGGCGTGGAAGCTGTCGCTGGCCGCGCTCAACGGCTGGAACAGCGTGGTCGACAACAACCGCCGGAAGTCGCTGGCCGCGCAGGCCGTCTATACGCGTGAGGGTCTAACGATGTCGCTGCTGTACTTTGGCGGCGTCGAGCGCGACGACACCTGGCGCAACCTGTTCGATGCGCATGCCACGTGGCAGCCGGTGGACACGTTGGCACTGGTGGCGCACGCCAATGCGGGCTTCGAGCGCCAAGGAACGCGCTGGGCCGGCGGTGCGCTGACCGCGCGCGTGATGCCGTGGGAGATGTGGAGCTTCGCCGTGCGCGGCGATGCGCTGGGCGGCGACCGCACGGGCCTGTTCTATCCCGCCAGCCGTGTGGCCTCTGCCACGGCGACGATCGACCTCCATCCCGTCGACCACATCTCGTTCCGGCTGGAGTACCGCCACGATCAGGCGAGCGCGCCGATCTACTTTCGCGAGCGCAGGACCACACGCCGCGGCGACACGCTCACGGTCGGCGCGACGGCGTGGTTCTAGTCGTCCAGTGGGACCAGGCCGCGCGCGCCGTGAAGACGAGCACCAGCGTGGCCAGGCCGAGCTCCCGCTCGCTCCAGCTGCCCTGCAGCATGTAGCCCACCCACGGGATCGCTCCTCCGAGCAGCAAGGCTCCGATCACCCAGAGCTCGTTCGTTCGCTGTCGCATGCGGAACAAGCTAGTGCGGACGACATCAAGAACGGATCAAGACTGGGGGGTCGCGCTCACGGCTCGCTTCCACTTGGCAGGCGCAGCGTGAAGCGGGCACCGCCTTCGGGCCGGTCGCTGGCGGTCAGCGTGCCGCCGTGTGCCTCGGTGATGCCGCGGGCGATCGCGAGACCCAGGCCTGCGCCGAGCGTGCTCGTGGGAGCCGCGCGATGGAACTTCTCGAAGACGCGCTCTGCTTCGCTGCCGAGCCCCGGACCGTGATCGCTCAGCTCGATCACGACTTCGCCAGCATCGGACCGAGCGCTGATCTCCAGAGCGGAGCCGCCCGGCGTGTACTTGGCGGCGTTCTCCAGCAGGTTCACGAACACCTGCTGCATCAACACCGGATCGACGTCGACCATCGGCAGCTCGTCGAGCGTGACCTTCACGGGGCGCGTACCGAGCGTGCGCTCCATGCGTGTTAGCGCGGCGCCGATCAGCTCGTCGACCGGCACCGGCTCGCGCTTGGGGGTCATACCCCCGGCCTGCAGGCGCGTCATGTCGAGCAGGTTGGAGACCAATCGCTCCAGGCGCTCGGCTTCCTCGATGATGGTCTGCAGCAGCTCGTCGCGCTCGGGCAGCTGAGGTGTGTCGCGCAGGGTGGTGGCCGCGCCGGTGATCGAGGCCAGCGGCGTGCGCAGGTCGTGCGAGACCGCGGACAGCAGCGTGTTGCGCAGCTCCTCGGACTTGGCGCGCAGCGTGACCTGCCGCGCTTGCTCGACCAGACGGGCGCGCTCGAAGGCGAACGCCGCTTGGTTGCACAGGGCGTCGAAGAAGCCGCGCTCGTCCGCGCCGAGTGCGTGGCCATCGCGTGGCACCAGGGCCAGCGTGCCGAGCGCCTGTTGGCCCACGCGCAACGGTGCGCAGACGGCCTGCGAGCCCGGTAGCGTGTCGGTGCCGAGGCCCGCCATGCGCGTGTGCTCGAACGTCCACTTGGCGACGCCCCGCTCGGTGGGACCGAGCGTGAGGTCCTCGGGGTAGCTGGCGACCGCCTGCAAGCCTCCGTCACGCGCGAGCAGCACCACCGCGCCGGCACGGAACACATCGGCGGCGTGGCGCGCGACGACCTGCGCGGCGAGCTCCGGCTGCAGCGTCGCGCCGAGGCCGCGGCTGAGCGAGTAGAGTGCGCCCGTGCGTGCCTCGCGCGAGACTGCGTCCTGCTCCTGCTTGCGCAGCCGCGTCGCAAGCGCGCTGATCGCCGCACCGACCGCGAACAACATCAGGAACGTGAGCCCGTAGCGTCCGTCGCCCACCGCGAGCGTGAAGTACGGCGGCACGAAGAAGAAGTCGTACGCCAGCACGGACAGCGCCGCGGTCAGCAGGGCCGCGTTGCGATGCCAGACGAAGGCCGCGATCATCACCGCCAGCAGATACAGCATCTCCGCGTCGGGCAGCCCGAGCTGCGTGCGCAGCAGCGTGCTGAGGCCCGACGTCAGCGCCACCAGCAGCGTCGCGTAGAGATACGGCGCGCGCGGCGCGCTGGGGCGCTCGCTGGGGGCGGGCTGCGGGCTGGCTTCGCCGGAGCCGGAGATCACGTGCACATCGATGTCGCCGCTGGCGCGCACCACGTCGTCGAGCAGCGAGCCGCGCAGGCGATCGAGCCAGCGCGCGTGCGTGGGCTTGCCGACGATCACGCGCGTGATGTTGTGCAGGCGTGCGTAGGCGAGCAGCGGCCCGGCGACATCGTTGCCGCTCAGGCGCACGATGGGGGCGCCGAGCGACTCGGCCAGGCGCAGGTTCGACTCCAGGCGCGCGCGATCGGCCTCCGAGACGGGTCGCTGCGTCACTTCCACGTAGGCGGCCACCCACGGCGCTTCCATCGCCATGCGCTTGCCGGCGCGCACGAGGCGCGCGGAGGCGGGTGACGGACCGACGCTGACCAGCACACGCTCGCTGATCGCCCACGTGCTCTGCACGCCGTGCGACTTGCGGTACGCCTGCACGTCCGTGTCGACGTGCTCGGTGGCGCGACGCAATGCCAGCTCGCGCAGCGCCAGCAAGTTGCCGCGCTGGAAGAAGTGGCTTACCGCACGCTGCGCTTGCTCGGGCAGGTAGACCTTGCCCTCGCGCAGGCGCGCCAACAGCTGCTCGGGGCTGATGTCGACCAGCTCCAGCTCGTCGGCGCGCTCGAGGGCGCTGTCGGGCACCGTCTCGCGCACCTTGACGTGCGTGATCTGGGCGACCACGTCGTTGAGGCTCTCGAGGTGCTGGATGTTGACGGTGGTGTAGACGTCGATGCCCGCTTCCAGCAGGTCGACCACGTCCTGGTAGCGCTTGCCGTGGCGGCCGCCCCCGACGTTGGAGTGTGCGAGCTCGTCGATCAGGATCAGGCGCGGCTTGCGCGCGAGCGCGGCCTCCAGATCGAACTCTTCGAGCGTGTGGCCTTCGTATGCGCTGATGCGACGAGGCAGGACCTCCAGGCCGGTCAGCAACGCCGCGGTCTCGGCTCGCTGGTGCGTCTCGACCACGCCTACCAGCACATCCACGCCCTGCGCCTTCTGCGCCGCCGCCACCTGCAGCATGCGGTACGTCTTGCCCACGCCCGGCGCGAAGCCGAGGAACACCTTCAGCTTGCCGCCCTGGCGCTCCTCCGCGCGCAGCCGTTGCAACAGTTGGTCGGGGTCGGAGCGCGACATCAGCGTGGGGCAGCTCCATCGAGCGCGAGGTTGAGCCCGAGCACGTCGACGCGCGGCTCGCCGAGCACGCCGAGCGTACGGCCGCGCGTGTGCTCCGCGATCAGTGTGCGCAGGAGTGCTGGCTCGAGCTTGCGCACGCGTGCCACGCGCGCGAGCTGATACAGCGCGGCCTCGGGCGAGATGTGCGGATCCAGGCCGCTGCCCGACGTGGTGACGAGATCGATCGGCACCTGCGCAGTATTACCTGGATCGGCTTCGCGTAGGGCCTGGATGCGCTGTTGCACTGCCTGGGCGAGCGCGGGGTTGAGGGGGCCCAGGTTGGAGCCAGACGAGGCAGTCGCGTTGTACTGCGTGGCCGAGGGGCGGCTCCAGAAGTAGCCCGGGTCGGAGAACGACTGGCCGATCAGCTGTGAGCCGTGGCCATGCACGCTGCCGTTCGACTGATGCGGGAACAGCGCCTGCGCGGCGGCGGTGACGGCGGCGGGATAGAGCCCGCCCGTCAACACGGTAAATAGCGCGAGCAGGACGAGTGCGGGACGAATGCTGGACATGGCTTTCACGCGAGGTGGAGGGCGACGAGGATCAGGTCGATGGCCTTGATGCAGGGGAACGGCAGGATCAGGCCACCGACGCCGTAGACGAGCAGGTTGTGGCGCAAGATCTCGTGGGCCGGGGCCGGGCGATAGCGAATGCCGCGCAGCGCGAGCGGCACCAGCACCACGATGATCAGCGCGTTGAAGATCACCGCCGACAGCACCGCGCTGAACGGCGAGTGCAGGCGCATGATGTTGAGCGCGCCGAGCGCCGGATAGGTGGCGGCGAAGGCGGCCGGGATGATCGCGAAGTACTTGGCGAGGTCGTTGGCGATGCTGAACGTGGTCAGCGCGCCGCGCGTCATCAGCATCTGCTTTCCGATCTCGACGATCTGGATCAGCTTGGTCGGGTTGGAGTCGAGGTCGACCATGTTGCCGGCCTCCTTCGCGGCTTGCGTGCCGGTGTTCATCGCCACCGCGACGTCGGCCTGCGCGAGCGCGGGGGCGTCGTTGGTGCCGTCGCCGGTCATCGCCACCAAGTGGCCCTTGGCCTGGTACTCGCGGATGCGCTCCAGCTTCTGCTCCGGGGTCGCCTCGGCGATGAAGTCGTCGACGCCAGCCTCGGCCGCGATCGCCGCCGCGGTGAGCGGGTTGTCGCCGGTGACCATCACCGCGCGAATGCCCATGCGCCGCAGCTCCGCGAACTTCTCCTTGATGCCGCCCTTGACGATGTCCTTGAGCTCGACCACACCGAGCACACGCTTGCCCTCCGCCACGACGAGCGGCGTGGCGCCGCGCTTGGCGACCTCGTCGGCGATGGCGCGGACCTCGTTGTGGAGCGTGCCCACGTGGCGTGCGATCGCGTCGACGGCGCCCTTGCGGATCTGACGGCCCTCGTAGTCGACTCCGCTCATGCGCGTCTGCGCGGTGAACGGCACGAAGACGGCGCCGTCGACCTCGCGCGCGCGGATGCCGTACTTCTCCTTGGCGAGCACGACGATGCTGCGTCCCTCCGGGGTCTCGTCCGCCAGCGAGGCGAGCTGCGCTGCGTCGGCGAGCTCCTCGCGGCGTACGCCGGGAGCGGGGATGAAGTTGGACGCCTGGCGATTGCCGAGCGTGATGGTGCCGGTCTTGTCGAGCAGCAGCACGTCGACGTCGCCGCTCGCTTCCACCGCGCGACCGCTGGTGGCGATCACGTTTGCCTGGATCATGCGGTCCATGCCGGCGATGCCGATCGCGGAGAGCAAGCCGCCGATGGTGGTGGGGATCAAGCACACCAGCAGCGCGACCAGGATGGTGAGCGCGACGGGTGTACCCGCACCCGCTGCTTGCACGGAGAACACGGAGAATGGGTGCAGTGTGATGGTGGCGAGCAGCAGCATGATGCTCAGGCCCGCGAGCAGGATGTCGAGCGCGATCTCGTTGGGCGTCTTCTTGCGCTTGGCGCCCTCGACCATGCTGATCATGCGGTCGAGGAAGGTCTCGCCCGGATCGGCGGTGACCTTGAGGATCAGCCAGTCGCTGAGCACGCGCGTGCCGCCGGTGACGGCGCTGCGGTCGCCACCACCCTCGCGGATCACCGGGGCGCTCTCGCCGGTGATCGCGCTCTCGTCCACCGAGGCGACGCCCTTCAGCACTTCTCCGTCACTGGGGATGAGCTGGCCGGCCTCGACGCGCACGAGGTCGCCCTTGCGCAGCTGGGAAGAGTCGACTTGTTCCGGGACGTCGTCGCGGAGGCGTGTCGCGCTGACGCTCTGGCGTGACCTGCGCAACGTGTCGGCCTGCGCCTTGCCGCGGCCCTCGGCCATCGCTTCGGCGAAGTTCGCGAACAGCACGGTGAGCCAGAGCCAGGCGCTGACTCCGAAGATGAAGCTGGCGGGAGCCTCGCCCTCGGCGACGAGGGCGTGCAGCCCGAGCAGCGTGGTAAAGGCACTGCCGACCTCGACCACGAACATGACCGGATTGCGGAGCATGTGGCGCGGGTCGAGCTTGAGGAAGGAGTCGCGCAACGCATTGCCGACGATGCCGCGCTCGAACAGCGGGCGCGCGGGCCGCGTGGGGAGAAGCTCGATGCTGGGAGTAACTTCTTTGATCATGGTCATGGCACGTCACCGCATGCTCAGGTGTTCGACGATGGGACCCAGCGCGAGAGCCGGCACGAACGTGAGTGCGCCGACGAGCAGCACGGTGCCCGCGAGCAGCGCCACGAACAGAGGGGTGTGCGTGGGCAAGGTGCCGGCCGTGGTGGGGACCAACTTCTTGTTCGCGAGCGAGCCCGCGATCGCGAGTGCCGGTACGATCAGCCAGTAGCGGCCGATCCACATCGCGATGCCGATCGCGACGGCGTAGAACGGGCTGTTCACGGTGAGGCCCGCGAACGCGGAGCCGTTGTTGTTGGCGCCCGAGGTGAAGGCGTAGAGGATCTCGCTGAAGCCGTGCGCGCCCGGGTTGGCCACGGCGTCCGCGCCGACCTGGGTCGCGATGGCGGTGCCGATCAGCACCGCCGAGCAGGGCAGCAGGATGATCAGGCTGGCCATCTTCATCTCGAAGGCCTCGATCTTCTTGCCGAGGTACTCGGGTGTGCGACCGACCATCAGGCCGGCGATGAACACGGCGACGATCGCGTACGCGAGCATTCCGTAGAGGCCGGAGCCGGCGCCGCCGAACACCACCTCGCCGAGCTGCATCAGCCACATCGGGATGGCGCCACCGAGCGGCGTGAAGCTGTCGTGCATCGCGTTGACGGAGCCGTTGGAGGCGGCCGTGGTGACGGCTGCCCAGATTGCGGAGTCGACGACGCCGAAGCGTGCCTCCTTGCCCTCCATGTTGCCGCCGACGAGGTCCGCGAGCAGCGGGTTGCCCGCCTGTTCGGCGGCGATCACGCCGAGGGTCAGCGGCACGAAGATGACCAGCATCGCGGCGAGCACGGCCCAGCCCTGACGCTTGTCCTTCACCAGCGCGCCGAACGTGAACACCAGCGCGGCCGGCACGAGCAGGATCGAGAGCACCTCGATGAAGTTGGAGAGCGGCGTGGGGTTCTCCAGCGGGTGCGCCGAGTTCACGTTGAAGAAGCCGCCGCCGTTGGTGCCCAGCTGCTTGATCGCGATCTGCGATGCGACGGGGCCGAGCGCGATCAGCTGCTTGGCGCCCTCCAGCGTGGTGACCTCCGCGCTGCCGGCAAACGTCTGCACGACGCCCTGCGAGACCAGCAGCAGCGCGACGAGCAGCGAGAGCGGCAGCAAGACGTGCAGCGTGCCGCGGGTGAGGTCGACCCAGAAGTTGCCGATGCCGGTCGTGGTGGTGCGCGTGAAGCCGCGCACGAAGGCGACCATCACCGCCATGCCCGTGGCGCAGGAGACGAAGTTCTGCACCGTGAGCGCGAACATCTGCGTCAGGTGCGACATCGTCGACTCGCCGCCATACGCCTGCCAGTTGGTGTTGGAGGCGAAGCTGACGGCGGTGTTGAAGGAGACTTCCGGGCTGACGGCTGGGAGATGGAGTGGGTTCAGCGGCAGCAAGCCCTGCAGGCGCTGCATCGCGTACACCGCGAGCACGCCGACCAGGTTGAACAGCAGCACCGCCCACGCGTACTGCTTCCAGTCCATGTTTCGTTCGTGGTCGACGCCAGCGAGGCGATAGAACGTACGCTCGATCGGCAGGCGTTCCGCCGTGTAAACGCGCGCCATGTACTGGCCGAGCGGCCACGCCAGCGCGAGCAACACGGCCAAAAACAGGACCAAGGAGACGATCGCGTGCGTCATTGCAGCTTCTCCGGGAAGAGCAGCGCAAAGAACAAGTACGCCAATAAGGCGAGCGAGAGCCCGCCGCCGATCCAAAGCAACGTATGCATGACGCTCCTCTCAGACCCGCGCGCAGAGCTGAACGAAGCCCCACGTGAGCGCGAAGAAGCCGAGGCTGCCGGCGAGATAGACGAGATCCATGAGACTCAGCGTAGGAGTCGCCGGATCAGCAGGACGTCAAGAGGCGGAGTGGGGGCATCAAGAAAGTGTTAAGGCCGGGGCCGGGGCCGGGACCGGGTCCGGATGCGGGGCCGGGTGCGCTTCGCTGCGGATACGGGCCCGGGCCCGGGCCCGGACGACCGGGCGCAAATCGCGAGGTCCAACGGACGCGAGTCTGCTTCGCTTCGCTCGCAGCGGCTTGGGCGGTTGTTGCGCAACTGCTGGGGGCCTGGGGCGATAGGGAGGCATGTCATTGGACCATGAACGGTTTGACGTGTACCAGCTCGCGCTTGGCTTTCATGCCTTTGCGATCGAGGTTTCCGCGCGGGTGCCGCGTGGGTATGGAGAGACTGCAGACCAGCTTCGTAGAGCGGCGCAATCGATCTTCCTGAACATCTCGGAGGGCGCCGGCAAGTTCTCGCGTGCCGACAAGCGCCGCTACTACCTATCTGCTCGCGGCTCCGTGAACGAGTGCGGCGGACTGCTCGACGCACTCCAGCAACTGAGCGTCATCGACGAATCAAGTCATCGCGCACGGAAGCACGAGCTGGTTCGAATGCACCAAATGTTAATCCGGCTGGCCCAACGGATGGAGAAGAGGTGAATATGCGGAACCGAAGCCTCGACTACGACCGGGACCGGGACCGGGACCG
>JBEVNG010000371.1:0-8031 GCA_040508235.1 Polyangiales bacterium
GCGGAGCCGTTCACGCCGCCACCACCACCACCACCACCCGCGACGAGCGCGCGCGTGGAGCCGAGCAGCACGACCGAGGCCGCACCACCACCACCACCGCCGCCCGGATAGGGAGGCCACGGCGCCGCGGCACCGGTGCCACCACCGCCGCCGCCGTAGAAGCCGCGACCGCCGTTGCCGGAGCCCGCGGTCGCACCCGCGCCGCCACCGGTGACGACGCCGTCCTGGCCGTTGCTGCCCGCGCGTGCCGAGCCACCGATACCGCCCGGGCCACCCGCGCCGCCGTTGTACGTGCTGGCGCCCGGGTTGGTACCGCCCGCGCCGCAGCCCGCGCCGCCGTTGCCGACCAGCAGGTTGAGCGCGCCGCTGATCGTGATCGAGGACTCGGCGTAGCCACCCGAGCCGCCGCGCCCGGGCGTGCCGGTCTCGCCGACCGACGTCTGATCGCCGGAGCCACCACCGCCGCCCCACAGCCGCACGTTCGCCTTCAGGCAGCCCGCGGGCACCGCAATGTTGTTGTAGGTGCCGACCGAGTACGTACGTGGCGCGCCCGGGATGCAGGAGTCCTCGTCGATCTGGCCGTCGCAGTCGTCGTCGAGTCCGTTCGCGGGCGGGCCGTCGCCGTTGGTCGAGCTGGGCGCACCGGCGACGCAAGTGTTCTGGGTCGAGCCGTTGACGCAGTTGATCACGCCGCTGCGCTGGCAGACGCCGAGGCCGCAGGTGCTGGTCGGCACCACGTAGTGCTCGTCGATCTGACCATCGCAGTCGTCGTCGATGCCGTTGCAGTTGTTGTCGCTGCTGGGCGTGCCGGCGCGGCAGGTGTCGCTGAAGCGGCCGTTGACGCAGTTGACCTGGCCGGTTCGACGGCACGCGCCCATGCCGCACGAGCTGGGCGTCGGCACGTAGCCTTCGTCCTTGGTGCCGTTGCAGTTGTCGTCGACGCCGTCGCAGGTGAGATCGTTGGGCGCGTTCATGCCCGGCTTGCACGAGTCGGAGGTCGCGCCCTCGATGCACACGATCATGCCCGTGGTCGCGCATGCGCCCGTGCCGCAGGCCGTCGCCATGCCGCTGAACAGGTCGTCGGTGAGGCCGTTGCAGTCCTCGTCGATGCCGTTGCAGTTGCCGTCCGTGCCGGTGGGCGTACCGGGCGTGCAGCTGTCGTTCTCGCGGCCGGCGACGCAGGTGACGGTGCCGTTGGCGGCGCACACGCCGTTGCCGCAGTTGCTGGCGCGCGGCGTGAAGTCCTCGTCGAGCACACCGTCGCAGTCGTCGTCGACGCCATCGCAGGTCATGTCGTTGACCGCGGGGTTGCGCGCCTTGCACGAGTTGACGGTCTTGCCGTCGACGCACGTCTCGCTGCCCTGCGCCAGGCACGCGCCGTTGCCGCAGGTGGTGGAGCGTGCGGCGAAGTCCTCGTCGGCGGTTCCGTCGCAGTCGTCGTCGACGCCGTCGCAGGTGCTGTCGGTGGCGCTGCGCGGGGAACCCGGACGGCAGTCGGTCTCGACCGCGTTCATGCAGCTGGAGGGCGTGGCGTTGGTGGAGCAGAAGCCCGTGCCGCAGTTGGTGATCGGCACGTAGCGCGCGTCGTCGAGGCCGTTGCACAGATCGACGCAGTCGAGCTTTCCGTCGCCATCGTGATCGCGCGTGCTCTCGGGCACGCCACAGCCGCACTTGCCGGAGACCACCTTGGTGATGTCGTCCGGGCACTCGTCCGCGCAGTCGGGCATGCCGTCGCTGTCGCTGTCGGCGTCGGAGATGCCGCAGCCACAGACCAGCGGCGCCTGCTTGGTCGCGTCACGCGAGCACAGGTCGCGACAGTTCGGGATGCCGTCGCCGTCCGCGTCCTCGGCGGCCGCCGCGCAGCCGCACATGCCGTTGGACAGCCGGTCGGGCTGGTTGGGGCAGCGGTCCTCGCAGTCGGGTGTGCCGTCTCCATCCTGGTCGGAGCTGTCGGAGAAGCCGCAGCCGCAGATGCCCGCGCCCATCTTGTTGTCGTCGTCCGGACAACGATCGACGTCGTTCGAACAAACGCCGAGCACGCAGACATTGTCCTGCGTGAACGTGATGAGCTCGACGCCCAAGCGTCCACATCCGCCGACCAGCAGCAACGCAATCCAGAGCCAGCGGGACCGCGCGGCGGCAGGCATGAGGGCGGAATACTCCACGTTCAATGATCATCATGGACCGCTCCGGATTGGGTCAAGCGCCACCCGCAAGGTTCGATGCCGCACGTGCGCCTTCGCGGAGCGCACGCAGAGCGGCACACCGGGCGCGCTCACCAACGATGGGCGCTACCTGACGACGTCCGATGTGATCTATAGAAGGTGCATGGCGGATGGCGTGGTCGAGACGGAGCTGGGGAAGGTCGCGGGCAAGGCGCGCGAGGGGCACTGGTCGTATCGGGCGATCCCGTTCGCGCGCCCCCCGCTGGGCGAGCTGCGGTTCGCGGGGCCTCGCCCCGCCGAGCCGTGGAGCGGTGTGCGCGATGCGACGCGCTACTCCCCCATCGCGCTGCAGGGTGCGGTGTTCGCCCCGGGCGTCGGCGCCGAGGGCGTGCAGAGCGAGGACTGCCTGTACCTCAACGTGTACACGCCCGCGGCGGACGGTGCGCGCAGGCCGGTGATGTTCTTCATCCACGGCGGCGCGTTCACGGTGGGCTCCGCATCCGCGCGCCTGTACGACGGCGCCAAGCTCGCCGCGCTCCATGACGTGGTGGTGGTCACGACCAACTATCGCCTCGGCGCGCTCGGCTACCTGCCGATCGGCGAGCTCAACCGCGGCTCGCTCGATCAGCTGGCCGCGCTGCAGTGGGTGCAGACGAACATCGCGCGCTTCGGCGGTGACGCGGCGAACGTCACGATCTTCGGCGAGAGCGCGGGCGCGTCGTCCGTGTGCTTGTTGATGGCGATGCCGCGGGCGCGTGGACTGTTCGCGCGCGCGATCGTGCAGAGCGCGTCGCTCGCGCTCGAGCTGCCGACGGTGGAGTCGCTGGCGCCGATCACGCAGGCCTTCACGTTGCAGGATCGCACCGGCTCCAGCAGCGAAGAGCTGTTGCAGGCGCAGAAGGCGGTCGAGGCCGACTGGACCAAGTGGCCGCACTTCCAGCCCGTCGCATCGCCGCTCTTCGGCGGGCAGCCGCGCGAGTCCTTCGACGCCGAGCAGGGCAGCAAGGTGCCGCTGTTGATCGGCTACAACCGCGACGAGTGGAACCTGTTCGCCGCCATGGACGTGCCGAGCTGGAGCAAGCCGCTGAGCGACGAAGAGCTACGCGCGCAAACCAAGGTGAGCGCGGACGTGGTCGAGGTCTACCGCGCGTCGCGTGCCAGCCGCGGGCTGCCCAACAGCAACCGCGCCCTGCTGCGCGCGATCCTGGGCGACCTGCGCTTCCGCCTGCCCACGCTGCGCTTCGCGGAGCGCTATCGCTCGCTCGCGGACACGTACTTCTACCAGTTCACCTACGCCTCGCCCGGCCTGCGCGGCGAGCTGGGCGCGTGCCACGCGCTGGAGCTGCCGTTCGTCTTCGGCAGCTACGACACGCCCGGTCAAGATCGCTTCGCCGGCAGCGGCGAGCACGTCGAGCGCCTGAGCGCCACGATGCGCGATCGCTGGACCACGTTCGCCCGCGGCGAGGCCCCCTGGGCGCGCTACGGCGAGGCCCGCGAGACGATGGAGCTCGACCTCGAGCCGCGCCTGGTCAACGACTCCTACGGCGAGGAGCGCGCGGCGCTGAGCTCGGAGAAGGCGCCCGCGAGGTAAGCCAGCGTCGCGGCCAGCAGCGAAGCGAGGAACGGCTGCGGCCAGTGCAGCGCGTGCTGGCCGGTCAGGTAGACCAAGATGCCGGTGGCGAGCGAGGCCAGCGCCGCGCGTGTGCCTCCGAACTCCGTGAACAAGCCGAACATCACGCACACCACCACGCCGGCGGTGCCGAACGCGGAGGCTTCCTCCACCAGCGCGTACACCCCCTGGGTACTGAGCGCGAGGCCGTACGCGATCACGCCGAAGAACGTGACCGCCCAGCGATTGATGCGCACCTTGCGCGTCTCGCTGACGTCGCCCATCAGCGGCAGCACCAGGTTGTGCGCGGACAGGGAGCCCGCCGCCAGCAGCGCGCTGTCGACGGTGGACAGGATCGCGCTGACCAGCGCGCCCAGGAAGATCACGCGCGCGAAGCCCGGGAAGTAGCGCGCGGCCTGGTGCACCAGCACCTGCTCGGGCTCCACGCCGGGCAACAGGCGCGCGGCCACTAACCCGACCAGCACCGGGATCAGGCCGGTCGCCAGGTACATCGCCGCGGCGATCAGCGTGCCTTTGCGCGCGATCTCCGGCGAGCGCGCCGCGACCACACGGCCCACCAGCTCCTGCGCGACCAGCGAGCCCAGCACCGGCACCGACCAGGCCTCCAGCAGCTCGAGTCCGCTGGCGGTGGCCGCGTGGCCGAGCACGGTTCCCTGGTGCTGCGTGAGCGCCGTCTCGACGTCGCCGCTGGCGATCATCAGCACCAGCATCATCACCAGCCCGAAGAGCAGCACCAGCCCCTGCGCGAAGTCGGCCAGCGCGTCCGCGAGCATGCCGCCCATCGCCGTGTAGACGATCACCACCGCGGCGGCGATGGTGATCGAGCTGGTCAGCGCCAGCTCGGAGGTGGCGCCGAGCACCTGGCCAAAGGCGCGGATCTGAGCCCCCGCCCACATCACCGAGGTCGGCACCAGCAGCACCACCACCACGCGCTCCGGCAGGGCGCCGTAGCGCTCGCGGAACAAGTCGGCGAGCGTGGTCAGCTTGCGCTTCCACATCGGCACCGCGAGCAGCGCGCCGAACACCAGCAGACAGACCGCGTAGCCGAACGGGTCGGCGGTCACGCCCCATAGACCCGCGCCGTAGGCCTGGGCGGTGGCGCCGATGCAGGTCTCGGCGCCGAACCAGGTCGCGAACACGGTGAAGACGGAGAGGCCCAAGCCCAGGCTGCGGCCGGCCACCAGGTAGTCGGCCTCCGAGCGGATCTTGCGGGAGACCACGAAGCCGAACACGAGCTGGGCCAACACGTACCCGAGCACGCTGCACAGCATCCAATTCATCGACGCCACACCTCGCGGCCGAACCTACTCCGAACGTGGGGCGCGCGCGAGGATGCTCACCGACCATTGGCATGCGCGTGTCTACCTGCTCCTCTGGAGGGTCTGATGCGGCGGGGCACCAAAATCTTGCTGGGCGTTGCGGGGGTGCTCGTGTTCGCCGTGGTGGTCGCGCGGCTGATCGCGCCCGTGTACATCCTTGGCTACGTCAACAAGACGCTGCAGGGCCTGGACGGCTACACCGGGCGGGTCAACGACATCGACCTGGGCATCTGGCGGGGCGCGTACGTGATCAAGGGCATCACCATCGAGAAGACCACCGAGAAGATGCCGATGCCGTTCGTGGCGGTGGAGCAGGTGGACATCTCGATCCACTGGGACGCGCTGCTGAAGGGTCAGATCGTCAGCGAGATCGAGCTGCTCGCGCCGCAGATCAACATCGTGGCCGAGCGCAAGAAGGAGCCCCCGCGCGAGAAGGCCGTCGAGAACCGCGAGCAGGAAAAGCTGGCCAAGGGCGAGGAGACCAGCTGGCAGAAGCAGCTCAAGCAGCTGGTTCCGCTCGACATCAACCGCATCGGCATCACGCGCGGCGAGTTCCACTTTCGCGACCCGTACGGTGACCCCAAGGTGGACGTTCCAGTCCGCAACATCAACGGAGAGGTCACCAACCTGACCAACAGCGAGGAGCTCAACGAGAGCATGGTGGCGCACGCCAAGTTCCGCGCGACGGCCCTGAAGAGCGGCAAGGTCGAGCTCGACGGCAACATGGATCCTTACGCCGAGAAGCCCACGTTCGCGCTCAAGGCGCAGCTGGAAGAGCTGCAGATGACGGAGCTGAACGACTTCCTCAAGGCGTACGCCAACGTCGATGCCGAGAAGGGCACGCTGGCCGTGTATACGGAGGTCGAGAGCAAGGAGTCGCGCTTCAAGGGCTACGTGAAGCCGATCATTCGCGACCTCGAGATCCTGCGCTGGAAGGACGAGAAGGAAGGCTTCTTTGGCAAGCTCTGGGAGGGCATCGCCGAGGTCGGCAAGGACCTGCTGAGCAACCGCGAGAAGGATCAGGTTGCGACGCGCATTCCGCTGTCGGGGCGCATCGACAAGCCGGATGCCGATATCTTCGAGACGGTGCTCGAGGTGCTGCGCAACGCCTTCATCGAAGCGCTACGCCGTGGCCTCGAGCCCGCCGTCGGCGACAAGCAGTTCGCGCGCCGCGCGGAGTGATCAGCGCAGCAGCTCGTCGCGCACGCGCTGCTTGGTGAGCTTGTACTGCTCGTCGAGCGCCTTGTTCTGGCTACCGAACACGCGGTTGCCCTCGCGGAAGAAGTCGACCTCCTCGTCCTTCACGTGGTCGTGCACCCGCTGCGCGAGCAGATCGAAGCGCTCGCCCCAGCGCGGATCCGCCACGTCGAGGGCGTGCAGCTCCTCGATCAGCGGCGCCAGCTGGTTCGCCTCGCGCTCGTGCTCGACGGCGATGTGCGCGATCTCGGGGTGCGCGCGATACACCGGATAGAGCACCAGCAGCTCACCCTGCTCGTGCGAGAGCAGCTCGGCGCGGATCTCGGGCCACAGCTCTCGCCGCAGCGCGATGTCGGCGTTGTTCTTGAGGCGGGACAACAGCGCCCCCACCTGACCGTGCTCTTCCATGAGCGTCGTGAAGATTCCGGACAGGCCCTCGATCGCGCCCTTGGCGAGCTTGGCCTTCCCCATCACCTTCGACGTCACGTCTTCGATGTGGACCGTCATGCGTTCCTCCTCCAGTGCTTGGAGGATCATGGATGCAATGCACGTTCCGGGGCGACGGGACTAAAGCGCGTTTTGTCGCTCAGCTGACGTTGGCGAGCACGAGCGCCGTGCGTAGACGCATCAGGTCGGCGCGCAGCGGGCGGTCGAGGTCCACGAACGGGACATGCTCGCGTACGCGCGTGCGGAACGCATTGAGCGGCGGCGCCGTGTGCTCGTGGCGGAGGTCGAGCGCCTGCACCGCGCAGGCCGCGTGCAGCGTGGTCAGGTCCGCGATCAGGCCGAGCTGCTGCGTGAAGTTGCGCGCCGCGTGCGTGCCCAGGGAGATCTTGTCCTGGTTGTGCGACTCGGCCGAGCGACTGAAGATCGAGCTGGGCACCGCCAGCCGCACGATCTCCGAGGCCAGCGCGCTGGCGTGCTGGTGCAGTCCCTTCAGTCCGTGATGCGCCAGCGGATCCGAGCCGGTGTGTGCAGCGCCGGTCAGGTCCGGCGGCAGGCCGCGGTTGGTGCGATCGTGCATCAACAGTAAGATCTGACGGTCCATCAGGTCGGCCAGCTGCGCGCCGGCCCAGGCCAGCTGGTCCATCGCCATCGCGATCGCGCCGCCGTAGAAGTTGCCGCCCGACGCGATGGTGCCGGTGTCTGGATCGAGCAGTGGGTTGTCGTTGCAGGAGTCGATCTCGCGGTCGATCACGCGCTCGGCCTGCTCGACGATCTCCAGCACCGGCCCCATCACCTGCGGCGTGCAGCGGATGCTGTACGGGTCCTGCAGGTTCTGGTGGTGGTGACCGGGATCTCGCTGCGGCGAGAAGTCGAACTCCAGGAAGCCGGTCAGCTCCCGGATGCGCGCGGCGGCGCGCGTTTGGCCGGGGTGGGACTTGGCGCGCTCGTTGACCAGCGTGGAGAACGCCGACGGGTGCGCGCGCAGCGCCACGAACAGCGCGCTCATCGAGTGCAACGACCAGTCGAGCACGTGCGTCAGCTCGCGGAAGGCGAGGCTCGCCAGCGCGGTCATCAAGCTTGTGCCGTTCACCAGCCCGAGCGCGTCCTTGTCCGCGAACTCGAACGGAGACAGCTCCAGCGCGCGCAGCATGTGCATCGCGGGCATCAGCCTGTCGTCCGGCCCGTAGACCTCGCCGAGGCCACGGATCGCCTGGCCGATGCTCGCCAGCGGGATCAAGTCGCCGCTGGCGCCGAGCGAGCCCTGGAGCGGGAT
>JBEVNG010000311.1:0-8480 GCA_040508235.1 Polyangiales bacterium
GCAGCAACAAGCCGGTCTGCACCAGCGCACGCTCCAGCCGGCGACGCACGCGCGCCAGGTCCCACAGCGGCGCGTCGTCGCTCGCCTCGACCTCCGGCTCCTTGCGGCCGCGCGCGAGCCACAGCCGCCGCGCCGCCGCGTCGACCTGCCGCGCCTCGTCGCGATAGTGCTCGGCGACGAACAGGCGATAGCCCTCGACCCACAGCGCCTCGTCCGGCAGCTCCGCCACCGGCACCGCGAGCGCCCCTGCACGCAAGACGGGACTGTCGTCGCCCGCGGCCAGCGTACGCAGCGCGGACAGCGGCATCAGCGCACGCGCCGAGGGCAGCGGCCCGGTGCGGTGCGTCGCGTCCGGGCCCGCGATGGTCTGGCGCAGGTCGCGCGATGCAAACCACGCCGCGCGCTCGCCGCTGCGCAGCTGCACGTTGTACGGCGGATCGATGCGCTTGATCTCGTCGGTCTCCAGCAGCGCGGCCTCCAGGATGCTGGCGGTCTCGCTGGCGCGGATCTCGTGCACCTGTGTCAGCATCTCCAGCGCGCGCTCGGTGGTGCGCGCACCGCCCGTGAAGTGGCTGGCGACGCGCTTCTTGAGGCTGGTCGCCTTGCCCACGTAGAGCACGTCGCCGTTGCGGCGCAAGAAGCGATACACGCCCGGCTTGTCCGGCAGCGCGAGCCGTTGCTTGGCGGGCAGTGGGTAGGCCCCACGCGTCTTGCGCGTACTGGTCTTGGCTTCGCTCAAGAACGCCTGCAGCTGCCCAAGCGTGGTGACGCCGCGCTCCGCCAGCGGCTCCAGCAACGCGCTCCAGATGAACGCCGTCGCGCTGACGTGCCCGGACGTACGTCGGATCAGCTCCGGCGAGTGGCCGAGGAAGCCCGCCAGCGCGCGGATGTTGCGCCGCGGCAGCTGCGGGTAGAGCCGGGCCGCGATCGCATGCACGCAGATGGGCTCGAACGGGAACACGCCCTCGCCCAGGCGCGTGTGCAGGTCATGCAGGAACGGCAGCTCGAAGCGCGCGTAGTGGATCGCCAGCGGCGCGACCTCCGCGATCGCGCGCGCGTCCGCGTACAGCTCCCCCCAGGCCTCGTGCTCCGAGACCGCCTCCGCGAGCACCTTGGGGCTCCAGCCCGTCAGCTCGCGCACGGCCTTGGGCACCCAGCGCTCCGTGCGTGGAATCACCCACTGGCTACGCACGGGGCCCGCGCCCTCCGGCCCGAGCGTGGCCCAGCCGAGCTCGATCAGGTCGCCATACAACGGCGTGGCGCCGCTCGCCTGCGCATCGAGCACCAACAGCCGCATCTCTCGGAGAGGCAGATCCACCGCAAGCCAGGATGACCTTCCAGGGACGCGGGCGCGAGTGCTGACGACGCACGCGAGTGGCGTGGTAGCTTGGAGACCGTGATGATCGCACTCGACAAGCGTCTGTGGGCTCTGTGTGCGCTGCTGGCCGTGGGCTGCAACGGCGCGGTCGCGAACATGCCGGAGGTCGACGACGGCGCCGACGCGGCGGTGGGCGGCGAGGACGCCGGCGTGCGTGAGGATGCGGGCCGCGACGATGCGGGTCGTGATGCAGGCCGTGGCGACGCGGGGCGTGGCGACGCGGGAGAGCCGACGCGCGATGCGAGCGCGGACGCCGCGACGGAGCGTGATGCAGGCGCGCAGGACGCGGGCGACGCCGGGGACGCGCCCGCGACCGGTCGCAGCGAGGGCTGCGGCATGGCGGCGACGAGCGACGGTGATTTCGCGGAGCAGACCGTGCGCATCAACAACACGGAGCGCACGTACAACGTGCGTCTGCCCGGCAGCTACGACGCCTCGCGCGCCTACGCCCTGATCTTCCGCTTCCACGGCTACGGCGGAGATGGACTCTCGGGTGGGCTCGGCATCGAGGGCCCCGCCGGCAACGACGCGATCATCGTCGCTCCGGATGGCCTGAACCAGGGCTGGTCCAACGGCAGCGAGGCCGGCGACCTGGCGCTGTTCGATGCGATGTACGAGGCCGTGACCACGCGCTACTGCGTCGATCGAGCGCGCGTGTTCTCGTACGGCTTCAGCATGGGGGGCGGCTTCACCAACCTGCTCGGCTGCCGGCGCGCCGACAAGCTGCGCGGCACCGCGGCCGTCGCCGGCTTCGATCGCGGCACCGGCACCTGCGCACGCCCGGTGGCCGCGTGGTTCCAGCACGACCGCAACGATGACGCCGTGCCGATCGCACAGGGCACGGGCGCGCGCGATCGCGTGATTCAGCGCGCTCACTGCAGCACCAGCACGACGCCCGCGGGCTCGTGCGTGAGCTACCAGGGCTGCGATCCGGGTTATCCGGTGGTCTGGTGCGAGACCACCGGACGCGGACACAACATCGCCGGCGACACCGCGCCCCAGGCCGTCTGGGACTTCTTCCGCGCGCTGCCCTGAGCGCCCAGCCGGCGCCGATCGCTGTGCCGCGAACGACGTGCCCAATGATCCGGGCGTCGCCGGCCAATTGACCTTCATCTGGAGGTCTCCCCCATGCATCGCTTGATCGCGCTCCTGCTCCTCGTCACCGCCTGCAGCTCGGACACGACCGAGCCCCGTCCCACTTCGGACGCCGGCGGCGGCGGCACCCCCACCGCACGCACCGACGGCGGCGGCTTTCCGAGCCTGTTTGGAGACGGCGGGCTGTTCGGCGGCGCGGGTCGTCAGCAGTGCCCGGCCGCCAAGCCCAGCAACGGCGCCGCCTGCACCGAGGGCCGCGGCGACTGCATGTACGGCGTCGACGTCTGCGACTGCAACGACGACAAGTGGGCGTGCTGGAACCCGGCCAGCTGTCCCACCGCCGCCCCCGACGAGGGCGGGCGCTGCGAGGTGGTCGGCATGCAGTGCTCGATCGAAGCGCAGTCCGACGAGCTCGACTGCGACTGCACCGCGACCGGCTGGGACTGCGGACGTCAGGTCTGCCCTGCCGCGGAGCCCACCTCCGGCGGCAGCTGCGTCGAGGGCGACGGCCAGTGCACCTTTGGCGCGCGCGTCTGCGTGTGCGAGGACGACGTCTGGGCGTGCTGGAACCCCGCCGACTGCCCCGCCACGCCGCCCGCGGAGAACGCGACCTGCAGCCCGCTCGGCATGAGCTGCCCCTACGGCCGGGGCGAGTGCAGCTGCGGCGAGGAGGGCTGGGAGTGCAACCGCCGCGTCGTGCGCGACGCCGGCGTGGGCGACGCGGGCGCGGCGATCGTGCCCAACGGCCTCGACAGCGGCGTCTGACGATCTTTCTGCGCGACGTGCTCACCAAAACGCGCGCGACCAGCCAACTCACCGATGCAGAGAACTCCGTCGAGAGGTCACCATGCATCGGTATTGCTGGCTCGCGCTCCTGGTCTTTGGCGTCGCGTGTGGATCAACGAACAAATCGTCGGCTGGCGGCGAGCCCGCGGAGCCCGCGGAGCCCCGGTCTGACGCGGGCCGCGTCACACGTGACAGCGGCACGGGACGCGACGCCGGCCGGCCCGACTCGCCCGACTTCGCGTCCTGTAGCGACACGCGCACGGAGGCGATGCGCGCCGGCCGCGGCAGCAACATCGTGTGGGCGATCGACACCTCGGGCAGCATGGACGAGGAAGCCGCGCTGGTGCAGCAGAACCTCAACCGCTTCGCGCAGGCGATCAGCGCCGCCGGACTCGAGGACTACCGCGTGGTGGTCGTGTCCGAGCGCTCGTTCGTCAGCGTGCCGGAGCCACTGGGCTCCGATCCCGTGCACTTCCTGCACATCGAGGAGGAGGTCGGCTCGGAGGAGCCGCTCTCCGATCTGCTCGCACGCCACGCCGACTATGCCGACTTCCTGCTGCCCGGCGTGCTGACGCACTTCGTCTCGGTGACCGACGACGAGTCGGAGATCGCCGCGCAGGCCTTCCTCGATCAGATGGACGCACGGCTCGGCGGCGCGTTCCGGGTGCACGCGATCGCCTCGCCGCCCGGCGAGATGCCGCCGCCGATGCCCTCCACATGGCCGTGGGAGGACGACGATGACGACGACAACGGCTGCCAGGGCAGCTACGGCGCCGCCGCCGCGCCCGGTGTCGAACACTTCCGCGCCGCCGAGCTGAGCGACGGGCTCACGTTCTCGATCTGCACGCAGGACTGGAGCGGACTGTTCACGGAGCTGGCGCGCGAGGTCGAGAGCTCCGCCGCGCTCTCATGCGCGCTCGCGCTGCCGCCGGCGCCGGCAGGCATGGACCTCGACTTCGCGAAGGTCAGCGTGCTGTACACCCCCGAGAGCGGGGCCGCGCAGTCGCTACCGCAGGTCGCCGACGCACGCGCATGCGCCGATCGCGATGGCTGGCACTACGACGACGCGAAGGCGCCGACGCGCATCGTGCTGTGCCCCGACGCCTGTACCCGCACCGAGGCCGGCGGCGCGCTCGAGGTCGCCCTCGGCTGCGTCACGGTAGTGCAGTAGCTACTTCTTGGCGGGATAGGCCGTCTGCAGAGCTTCGCTGTAATGAGCCTGCACGGCGGCGCAGGCGCGGATGGTCTCCAGCGTGAGCGCGAGCTCGCGGGGACCTCCGGGTACCTTCTCGACGCGCGGGCCGAAGAACTGCTCGACATCGGACGCGGCCTGCGCGCTGCAGAAGCTGGAGGTGGCGCCGATCACGTCGTTGCCGCCGTGCGCGCCGAGCTTGGCGAGCAGCGCATCGAAGTTGTCGCGCAGCCAGCCGAACGCGGCGACGCGGGTCTCGCGCTGGCCGAGCTGCACCATCAGCGGCAGCAGGCGCTCGTTCACGCGCAGCTTCTCGTCCAGCGTGAGCGCCAGCGTGCGCTTGGCCAGCTCGGGATCGCGCACGTTGGCGAGCGCGCTCAGCAGGCGTGCGCGCTGCACGCCATCGTCGGCCGCTAGCAGCTGCGTGCGCACCGCGTCGTAGGCCGCGGCGCCACCCTCGCGCACCGCTGCCGTCAGCGCGAGCTCGATCAGCTCGCTGGGCAGGTTGCGCACCTCGCCGCCCGCCAGCAGCGGCTTGCCCAGCTTGCTGAGCTCCTTGCCGAGCGCCGTCTCCTCGCCGAGGCCGTACAGCGCGCGCACCACGCTCACGCGCCACAGCTTCTCTTCGCCGGTGACCTTGGGCGTGCGCGGCAACAGGCCGATGCGGTTGAGCTGCGGGCGCAGCGTCTTGGCCATGTCCGCGCGGAACGCGGGCAAGCTCTCGTCCGCGAGCAGCTCGTTGACCATCCAGAACGTCTTGAGCGCGCTCTCCAGCACGTGGCGCTTGGTGGAGGCCGCGAGCAGCTTCTGCGCCTTGAGCGCGCGCGCGAGGTCGACCTTGCCCGCACGCAGCGCGGCGCCGAGGTTGTTCGACAGCGACATCTGCTCCGACGTCGCCAGCTCGTTGCGACGCGCGATCAACGCGTCCAGCTCCGCGTCGGCGAGCGACCAGCGGTAGTAACCCTGCGCGCCGGCGTTGGGCATCACCCAGCTCGGGCACACGCCGTCGAGCGCCACCGTGGCGGTCTTCTCGCTCAGCAGCTGGCAGGTCTCCTTGGCGGGTGCGCCCGCCTGCCCGTAGCGCACGCAGACCGGCACCTGCCAGCTCGTCTCCGGCACGCTGGTGCCCAGCGGCGCATAGCGCGACTGCGTGAGCGACAGCGTCTTGGCCTGGCAATCGAGCGCGACCTGCAGCGCGGGCACACCCGGCTGATCGAGGAACGTGTAGAACGCGCTCTCCAGCGTGCTCTGTCCGCTGACCGCGCCCAGCGTCTGCACCAGGTCGCGCGAGGTCGCGCTGCCGAAGCGGAACTTGTCCATGTACGTGCGCAGCCCGGCCTGGAACTCGTCCTTGCCGAGGTAGCGCTCGAACATCGACAACACCGCGCCGCCCTTGCTGTACGTGATCGCGTCGAACGCGTTCTCGATGTCGTGATCGCTCTCGATCGGCTGGCGGATCTGGCGTGCCGAGGCGCGGCTATCGACCTCCATCGCGCCGTGCGTGGCGGTCAGCGCGCCGAGCTCGGCCTCGTACTCCGGGTGCACGGCCGCGATCGCGTGCGTGCCCATCCAGGTGGCGAACGCCTCGTTGAGCCAGATGTCGTCCCACCACGGCATCGTGACCAGATCGCCGAACCACATGTGCGCGAGCTCGTGCGCATTCACGTAGCCGAGGCTGCGCTTCTGCTGCTCGGGCGCGTCGGGCCGCACCAGCAGCAGCGTGTCGCGGAACGTGATCGCACCCGCGTTCTCCATCGCGCCGGCGCCGAAGTCGGGCACCGCGATCAGGTCGAGCTTGTCCCACGGATACGCGACGCCGAAGTAGCCCTCCAGCCAGCGCACCAGCGACGGCGTCTCGTCGAGCGCGAAGTCGAGGTCGTTGCCGCGGCCGCGCACCGACACACCGCGCAGCGGCAGCGGGCGCTTGCGCACCGTGTCGGCCGGGATCTGCGTCGTGGCCACCACGTCGAGCGGTCCGACCGCGAACGCGATCAGGTAGCTGGCCAGCTTCTCGGTGCGCGCGAAGGTGACCTCGTGCAGGCCGCGCTCGAACTCCTTGTCCTCGACCACGCTGGTGTTCGCGATCGCGACGTGGTCCTTGCGCACGCGCAGCTTCACGTCGAACGGCGTCTTGAAGCGCGGCTCGTCGAAGCACGGGAACGCCTCGCGCGCGCTGATCGGCTCGAACTGGGTAAACGCATAGTGGGTACCACCCGAGGACGCGCGATACAGGCCAGTCAGGTGCGTGCCGAGGTCAGCCTCGAACGGCAGCACCAGCGTGACCTTGCCGGGCCCCACGGGCTGCGCGAGCCGGATCGCGACCAGCCCGCTCTCGCCCACCGGCTCCAGCTTGCCTGCGAGCGGATCGGCACCCGGACGCAGCACCGACACGGTGCCCACGCGGGGCCCGCGGCTGTGCAGCCAGATGGACTCGCGCGGACGGTCGAGTGTGATCTCGATCGACACCGCACCGCCGTAGGTGGGCTTGTCGGGGTCGACCTCGAGCGTGACCTGGTACGCCTCCGGGTGCGTGTCCGTGGGCAGTCGATCGCGTGGACCGAGGTCCGGATCACGCGGCGGCGCGGGCGGCGGTACGACGACGGGAGGCGTGGGCTTGCACGCGGCGACGAACGCGAGTGCGCACAAAGCAGCCAAGCTGGAGACGCGCATGGCGGCGTCTTACCACAGCGTGACCGGAGATGAGAGATCGCCGCGCGAAAGGGTGAGGGCGAGTAGCTCAGTGCCGTCCGGTGAAGAACAGCAGCGCGTAGTAGCTCAGGCTCGCGACCGCGGCCGCCGCCGGGATGGTTAACACCCAAGCCCAAACGATTCGCCCGGCGACCCCCCAGCGTACCGCGCTCAAGCTGCGCTCGGACCAGCCCACACCCACGATCGAGCCAGTGATCGTGTGGGTGGTCGAGACCGGCACGCCGAGGAACACCGCCAGCCCCAGCGTGAGCGCGCCGCTGGTCTCCGCGCAGAAGCCGCCCACGGGCTTGAGCTTGGTGATCTTCATGCCCATGGTCTTCACGATGCGCCAGCCGCCCGAGAGCGTGCCCAGGCCCATCGCGGCGTGACAGAGCAACACCACCCACAGCTGCGGCTCGGGGTGATCACTCTGCTCCTGCATGCCGGCGGTCACCAGCGCGAGCGTGATGATGCCCATGGTCTTCTGCGCGTCGTTGCCGCCGTGGCCGAGCGAGTACAGCGCCGCCGACAGGAACTGCCCGCGCCGGAAGATGCGGTCCACCTTGCCCGGTCGCATGCGCCCGAACAGCTCGCGCACCAGCGCGAACAGCAGGTAGCCGAAGAACATACCGAGCATCGGCGCCAGCACGATGAACAGGACCGTCTTGCCGAACACCTTGCCGTCCAGGATGGTCAGGTTCGGCATGTTGGACAGCGCGGCGCCCGCGAACCCGCCCATCAGCGCGTGCGACGACGACGACGGCAGGCCCCACCACCAGGTCAGCAGGTTCCAGACGATGGCGCCGATCAGCGTGGCGAGGATCACGTTGTACGTGACCGCCTCGATCGCCACGCCCTTGGCGATCGCCGCCGAGACGTGGGTCGGGAAGATCATGAACGCGACGAAGTTGAAGAACGCCGCCCACAGCACCGCGGTGCGCGGCGACAGCACGCGCGTCGAGACGACGGTCGCGATCGAGTTGGCGGCGTCGTGGAAGCCGTTGATGTAATCGAAAACGAGCGCCAGCCCGATGATCGCCCAGACCGTGCTCGACTGCATGATCAGCCGTGCTCCAGCACGATTCCTTCGATGATGTTCGCCACGTCTTCGCAGCGGTCGGTGGCCGTCTCGATGGACTCGAGGATGTCTCGCCACTTCATGACGTCGAGCGGATCGTTGCGCTCGTTGAACAGCCGCGCGAGTCCGCGACGGAAGATCTGATCCGCGTCGTGCTCGTGGCGATTGATGTGCATGCAGAGCGCGAGCAGCGGCTTGGCGTCCTTCATGTTCTGCAGCATCGCCATCGCGCGCTGCAGCTCGCTACATGACAGCTCCAGGAT
>JBEVNG010000405.1:0-14265 GCA_040508235.1 Polyangiales bacterium
GCCGAGGCCGGTGTCCTCCGCCGCAGCGATGTGGGTCACACCTGGCGCTTCGAGCTGGCCTCCAAGGACGACGAGCACGAGGCTGCCCAGCACCCGCACTTCGTGTGCACGGACTGCGGCAAGGTCGCCTGCCTCCCCACCGGGACCGTGGCGCTCAAGGCCGTGCGCGGCGGACCGGGCGCCCTGCGCCGCGGCGGCAACCTGGAGATCCAGGTGCGCGGTCTCTGCGACGCCTGTACCTAACGCCACTGAAAGCTCGCGGGGAAGCGGCTGACCATGCCCTGCAGCACGGACTCGTGCAGCACGCTGTCGGCCGGGATCGTCACCACGCCATCGCTGCCCGCCTCGAGCGCGAACAGGGCGTCCGCGTCGAGGTTGTCGACCCAGTAGTGGGGGTCGAAGCCGATGTTCAGCGCGTGGTCCGGGCCGTCGAGCGCGAAGCGCGTGACCTGACCATTCACCGCCAGGTCGCCGGCCATGCGCGGCTCGGCGTCGAGCGTGACGCGGAAGCGTGCGCTCTGGGCTCCGCGCGTCAGCGTGCCTTCCAGGATCGCGCTGTGCCCCTCGATCGCGCCGGGGTTCGGGCGCGACTGCGTCTCCGTCAGCAGCCACGAGATGCCGTAGTCGAACAGGCCCGAGCGGATGGTGTTGGTGGTGGCGTTCAGCTCACCGAGCGGCTGCGGCGCCGGGTCCAGCGCACGCACCGCGACGGTGCCCAGGAACTCGCCGGCCGCCACCGAGCACAGCTCCGCGCGACCACTCTCGGACGCGCACACGTAGAGCGGTCCAAACGCCACGTCCGCGCGCGTCAGCGTGACCGTGGCCATGCCGCTCATCACCGTGCGGGGCGCGGTGCCGCTCGCCGTCAGCGGCAGGTCGACGTGCTCTTGCCCGGTGTCGCCACAGGCGACCAGGAGCAGCAGGAAAACGCGCTTCATATCTCGAGCCCCAGGCCGAGCAGCCACGTGCGCGGAGCCCCCGCGATCACGTGACGCATCGGCACGCGCGACGGGATCGCCGTCGGGTCCCAGTTGGACGCGGAGACCAGCTCCAGCGCCGAGTAGCGCGCATCCGCGAGGTTGAGCATCTGCAGCGACAGCGTCGCCATGCGGTAGCGCAGCGCCAGCTCGCCATCGAGCAACGCCACGCTCGCGGTCTCCTCGCCGTACGGCAGCGGACGCGGCGACCAGTACGTGAAGCCCACGCCGACGCGGCCGAGCAGCGGGTAGTCGCGCCAGTCGATCAGCGCGTGCTCGGCGCTGGCGTCGATGCGCACCACCACCGGCGGCACGTACGGCAGCAGCTGGCCCTTCTCGAACGCGGGGCTCGGGTTCTCCGCGGTTCGCGGCGGCGGCTCGTCGAGCTTGGCGCGCACGTAGGTGACGCTGGCCGCACCGTGCAGCCAAGGCAGCGGGTGGGCCTCCGCGTAGAGCACGCCGCCAAGGCGCGTGCTCGGTCCCGCCGGCTCCGCGCGTCCCTCCGTGGGCTCGAACACGATGTCTTGGCCCAGGTGCGTGTAGAACGCGCTCGCACGCAGCGAGGCGCGATCGAACAAGCTGAGGCGCAAGCCTGCGTCCGCCGAGCGCACCTTGGTGAACGGCGCGGGCTCGCCCTCGTCGAGCAACAGCGCCTGCGGCGAGCGGTAGCCCTCGCCGTACGCCACGCTCAGCGTCAGCGGCGTCCACGGCGTCGCCTCCAGCACCACGCGCGGCCCGCTCGCGATGCCCGCGGCGCTGCGACGGTAGCCGACCAGGTACTCGGGATTGCGGTAGCTCGGCACGAAGTTCTGCAGCGCGTCGCCGATGCGGTACGCGAGCAGGTCCGCGCGCACGCCGCCCTTGAGCTTGATGAACTTGGTCAGCTCGAGGTCGAGATCGAGGTAGCCGCCGACGTCCGCCGCCGTGACGTCCGCATCGACGCGCCGATCCCAGGTGATGTTCCTGGGCGCCGCCGAGATCAGGTTCTGCGCCTGATCGATGCGGTCGACGCGCGCCGACAAGCCGAGCTCCAGGGTGCCCGCTCCCCACGTGGTGGGCTCCCAGCGCGCGGAGCGATGGCGAGCCTTGAGCCCGATGGTGCGCGTCTGGTTGAGCTGCTCGATCAGATCCCCACGCGGCGTCCAGCTGGGCTCGGTACGCGAGCGCTCGGTGAAGCCGGTGTAGTTGGCGAGCAGGCGGAAGTCGTTGAACAGCGCGAACAGCGACAGCTCGCCGTTGGCTCCGTCGTCGCCGCGCCAGCGCAGCTTCGCGCTCAGCTGCGCGCGCAGCGACGAGCCGTTCTGCGACTCCGCGGTCGGATACGGATACACGTCGTAGAAGCCCACGCGTCCGGCATCGATGTCGTCGCGACGCAGCACGTTCGCGGTGTCCGCGCGCGCGGCGTGCGCCGAGCCGTGCAGGATCAGGCGCAGCTTGTTGGTGCCGAGCGCCCCTTGCGCCACCACCGAGCCCGACGTCGACGCGCGGTTCTGTCCGAAGCCGCGCGTCTTGCGGAGCTGCACCGCCGCGAACGTCTCGTTGGGTTGTCCCTCCGGCGCCCACAGCGCCAGCTCGCGAAAGGTGTGGAAGCGACCGTACGAAGTCGAGACGCGCGCGCCGCGCTTCTCCACGCCGAGCTCGAAGTCCGCGCTGCCCGCGACCGCGAAGTCGCCCTGCGCCGGATCGTAGACACCCTCGACCACGCGCAGGCTGCGCACCGTCTCCGGGATCAAGAAGCCGAGGTCCGCGTAGCCCTGGCCGTGGATGTGCGAGGGCTGGTTCACCGGCACGCCGTCGACGCTGAGCTCGATGTCCTGGCCATGATCGGCATCGAAGCCGCGCAGCATCAAGCGATGCCCCACCGCGTCGCCCTCGATGCGCGCCACCACCATGCCCGGCGCCCCCTTGAGCAGCTCCGCCGCATCCGCGTGTGGCGCCGCCTCCAGCAGCTTGCGATCGAGCCGGTAGTCGTTGTTGCCGCGCGCCTCGGAGCGCGACTCGGCCTGCACCGTCGCCACCGCGCCGAGCTCGTCCGCCGGGCCTTCCTCGTGGCGATGCGGCGTCATCGGCGCGGCCTCGGTGATCGCGCCCACCTGCGTGACGGCCTCGATCTCCACCGTCGCCAGCTCGGGCAGCTCGAAGTGCACGGCCACGCCGATGCGGCTCGCGATCGGCTGATCACCACGGCGCGCGGCTTCGAAGCGCCAGCGCTGCACGGCCTCGATGGCGGCGCGGTCGAAGTCCTCGCCCGCGGTGTGCTCGACGGTGATGTCGGCCGCGCTGCCGTCCGCGAGCACGCTGATCTTCAGCACCACCGTCGGGTGCTCGCCGTGCTCCAGGTGCGCCACCGGGTAGATGGGTGCCGGACTCTCCAGCACGCGCGGAGGTTGCAACACAGTCGCATCGAGCGGCGACGCGGCATCCGCGACCCCGACGCCGGCGTCCTGTGCGCGTGCGAACGAGCTCGTGAGCAGCAGCGCCGAGACCAGCGCCATTTTGCAACTCGTGTGCATCTGGCTAGTGCGGAACTAGCATGAATCATGCGGCTAGCAGCCGGCCGCCCTCACTTCACGCCTTGGTGAAACGATGCATTTTGCAATCGATTTGCAAACAGCCAGCAGCACCCCCATGTTAAGCCGAATGTCCGCTCCGCACTCCCATACGCACGAGAGCACGCGCGACGCGTCGCACATCGAGCGCGCGGCGAGCTGGCTGAGCCTGGCGTGCGCGGTGCACTGTTTGGTGATGCCCGCGGCGCTCGCGCTGCTGCCGCTACTGGGCTCGTCGTCGTTCGAGCTCAATGAGGGTCTCGACCAGGTGCTCAGCGTGCTGGTGTTCGTGAGCGCCAGCGCGGGTGCGGTCTGGGGCTACCGGCGCCACCGCGACGCGCGCTTCCTCGCGGCCACCGCGCTCGGGCTGCTCTGCTACCTGGCGGGGCACGCGATGGAGCCGCACTGGTACGGCGTGGCGGCGGGCATCGTGGGCGCGCTGGTGCTGGCGGCCAGCTCGTTCCTCGGCGCGCGCCTCAGTCACGCGGTGGTGCACCCGCACCACGCCCAGTGTTCGCACTGAGCCTGCAAGGCGCTTGGCGGTGTGCCGAAGCATTTCGGTGACCTGGCTGCTGCGGCCCGCACACGCTCCAGAAAACATCGCACCTGTTGGTCGCGATTTCGCATGTCTGAGTGTGTTCGCGGTGGACGAGCGCCGCGTTCGAGCGAATTGATCCCGCATGCACGAGTACTCGGAAGGCGCGGGCGCGTGGGTGGAAGCGCGCCCCGAGGCCGGCCCCATCCGGCTACACAGCTTGCGCGTCGCGACCTTCAACGTCTGGTTCGACACCTTCGAGCGCGACCTGCGGCGCCAGGCGGTGCTGGAGATCCTGGAGCGCGAGGGCCCCGACGTGATCGCGCTGGAGGAAGTCACACAGCCGTTCCTCGACGCGTTGCTCGCGACGCCGTGGATCCGCCAGCACTACGCCGTCTCGCGCACGCAGCTCGACTTCACCGCACGCTACGACGTGGTGATGCTGAGCCGGCTGCCGGTGGCGCGCTTCACCGCGCACGTGTTGACCTCGCGCATGGGCCGCATGCTGCACACCGTCGAGCTGCACACCACCGACGGCGTGGTCACGGTGGGCGGCATCCACCTTGAGAGCATGCGCGAGATGACCCCCACGCGGCTCGCCCAGATCGACGAGTGCGTGCCGCTGCTCTGTAGCTCCTCCACCGCGGTCTGGGTCGGCGACTTCAACGCCGCGCCCGCCTCGGAGGAGGACCAGCGCATCCGCACCGAGTTTCGCGACGCCTGGGACGAGCTGGTGCCGGAGCCCGGCTACACGCGCGACACCACCGCCAACGCGATGCTCGCCAAGATCAAGGACGACCGCCACCAGCGCATCGACCGCGTCTTCCTCAAGAGCCGCGCGTTCGTGCCGCACTCGATCCGCATGCTCGGCACCGAGCCGATCGCCGGCACCGATGGGCAAGTCTTCCCGAGCGATCACTTTGGTCTGGTCGCCGACCTCAGGCGCGTGAAGCTGGCCGCGGAGTAACCCCTCCGGTAGCTCGACAAGCAGGCGCGCGCGGGCAGACTCGGCCTTCGCATGCGCTGGCTGTTGCTCTCCCTCCTCCTCGTCACCAGCTCGGCTACGGCGCAGGACCGCGCGCAGACCAGCGGCCTCGGTGTCGGCATCGGCGCGGGCTTCGAGAATGCGGGCCTGGGTGGCCACGCGCTCTACTACCTGCAGACGCGGAACGAGCGCTGGCGCGTCGCACCGCACCTCGGCGTCGGCTACTTCGGCAAGGCGGGCGTCAGCGGCGGCGTGATGGCACTGTTCGGACGTCGCCACCGGCTCGTGCTCGACGTACTGGTCTCGCCAGCGGCAGGCGAAGGCGGCAGCCACCGCGCGACCACCCTCTACTACGGCCTGTCGCTGCTGGCCGGCTGGGAGTGGATGAGCATGCAGGGCTGGGCGCTGCGCTCGACGATCGGCGTCGCGTATCGACCCAAGCTGGACGACGAGGCGCTGTTCGTCGCCGTCAACCCGCTCTCGCTCACGTACAAGTTCTGGTGATCAGCGCTGGTTGGGCTCGCCCACCTGACGGCCCTCGGCGTCTTTTCCGCGCAGCACCATGCAGGTGCTGAACAGCTTCGCCACCAGGCTGCCGCCGTCGTCGAGCACGTCGCACTCGACCATACCGAGCGAGCGCGAGCGCTTGGTGACCGTCGCCGTCGCGCGCAGGTGCGAGCGCCAGATCGGCTTGAAGAACTTGATCGTCAGGTCGACCGACGTGAAGGTCTCGTCGTCCTCGAGCGTGCTCGACATCGCGGTGCCGAGCGCCGCATCCGCGAGGTCGCACAACACGCCGCCGTGCAGCGTGCCCATCGGGTTGGCGTGACGCTCCGGCTCGGTGTCCATCTCCATGGTCGCCGTGCCGAGCGCCGCGTGCGTGCAGGTGAAGCCGATCGTGCGCGAGATCGGCGGACCCTGCACCTCCCCGCGCGCGAGCTGCTCGCACCACGCGAGGTGCTTCTGGGTCTTGGGGGCTTTCACGCGTTCGCTCATGGCTTGCCTCTCTCGTTCGTCAGTGCCAGGCGGCCGACGGCGCGGCATGCGCGCAGCACCTCGTCGGACAGGTCCGTCTTGCCGAGCGCGCGCGCCATGCTCAGCCCGCCGTACATCAGCGCCGCCAGGCCCACCGCGAGCGTGCGCGCCTGACGTCCCGGCAGCAGCGGCTGCAGCTCGTCCACCAGCGCGCTCAGCTGCTCCGCGAACACCGGCTGGTGCTCGTCGTGATGGCTGGCGATCTCGCCGACGATCGAGGGGAACGGACAGCCGCTCTCCGGATGGTCACGGTGGCTCGCCGACAGGTAGCGCTTCAGCACCACCTCCGCGCGGTCGGCGGCGGGCTTGTGCTCAAGGCCCGCGAACAGCGTCGCGCGCAGCTCACGCGAGGTGCGCCGCAAGGTCTCGTCGACCAGCGCCTCCTTCGAGCGAAAGTGCGCATAGAAACCACCCACGGTCAGCCCCGCACCCGCCATCACATCGGCGACGCGCGCGCCCGCCACTCCACGCCGGCGCAGCAGCTTGGCCGCCGTACGCAGGATCTCCTCGTGCGTGCGTTCCTTCTGCTCCGCCTTCGCGCTCATGACCAACATATTACGATGATCATATATCCGGTCAAGCGCCCTGCTAGGCGAGTCCGGGACCGTGCCGGGTTGTGCCGCAGCGTTCGTGAGCGTGCGCGCGAATCTCGAGAAAACGTCGCCTGCGCGAGCTGGCGCGCCGCCTGCAATGCCCGACCCCAGAAGGTGGTGCAATCGATGCGTTCGATGATCTGTCTGGTGGGTGCGATGGCGCTGGTGGCGTGCGGCGATGACGAGGCGGAGCTGTTCGACGGCAACCTCGACGGCAGCTTGCCGGACTCGAGCATCGACGCCGCACGCCCCGATGCCGGCGACGCGACCGTGCAGGACAGCGGCTCGTTGCCGGACTGCTCGCCGTTGAGGGAAGCGTACAAGCTCTATCAGGAAGGCGGGCTCAGCCCGCTGCGCGATGTCTACACCGTCTCGGGTGCCGGGGTGGTGAAGCTCGACCGACTGCCCGGCGGCGCGTACATGGACGCCGGTACGTTCTCCTGCACGGGCTCGCTCGGCCAGTGCGGTACCGTCGACCTCGACATCACGGACTTCACCCAGCTGTTCCCGAGCCTCGACACGTACTGGTCCGACGGCTCCACTGTCTACGGCGACGACTGGCGCCCGATGGATGGACAAGCGACGGTCATCGAGCGCGCCGATGGCAAGAAGATCGTGATCGGCAATCCGTGCAACGGAAAGGCGGGCTGCACCGCGATCCCGCAGGGCGTGGCGCTCGCGAAGTCGCTGTTCGATCGACTGCGCACCGACATCTCGCTCGGAGAACGAGCCGACGGCGGCCTCGCCGGGAGCTGCGGCCAGTGAGGCACCACCACCTGCCGAGCGAACCCCTCGCGCCGCTGTTCGAGCGCAGGGACTCCCCAGCGACCTCGAGCGCTATCTAGGCATCTACCGTCACTCGAATGGCGTGCGCAACGGCGCATGCTCGGAGCTCCAGCGTGCATAGACTCTCTCGCCTCTTCCTTACCTGCCTCGCACTCGGCGCCTGCGGCGACGACGACCCCGCCGCGAAGCCCGGACCGGACAGCGGTTCGCCCGACGCGGCCGTGCAGCTCGATGCCAAGATCAACCTGGACGGCATGGTCGTGCGCGACGCGCAGCCCGACGCTCACGACAACGCGGACAGCAGCCTGCCGCTGTGCATCGTCGATCAGAAGTACGAGCTCCGCCTGGTGGGTGGGCTGCCGACGCACCGGGAAAGCTGGGAGCTGGACGCGTGGCGGCTGCGCAAGACGCGCGAGGCCGACGGTGGGGCGAACAGCTGCGTGTCGTTGATCCCGGACTGCGTCGAGCTCTACGGCAGGCTCACCAACAGCGTGGTGACCGCGTCGTTCACCGAGGGCGAGACGGTCTACGGCCAGGACTCGCGTCCGTGGGACGGCAGCATCCTCGTGATCGAGCGCGAGGACGGCGACCAGCTCTGGATCGCCGACGACTGCGGCGATGCCCTCAACTGTCGCCCGATCCCACTCGAGGTCGCGGCCCTGCGCAACGTCATTCTGACCGCGCTAAGCGCGCACTACGAGGTGGACCCGGCGCAGGCCGACGCGGCAGGCAACTGTCCCCTGCGCACCGTGACCCAGCCTGGCCCAATTCCGTAGTACGCAGCTGCGCGATCGTGAGAGGGTCGGGCGATGCGGTACCCCTGCTTGCTCCTGCTTGCCTCGCTGTCTCTCGCCTGCAGCGACGACGACCCCGATGACCCCGCGCAACCCGATGCGCTCGACGGTGGGCAAGACGCCGGGAGCGACGCCGCCACGGCGAGCATCGACGCGCGGGTGGCCCTCGACGCACGCGCTGCGAATGACGCCACGCCGGGCCGTCAGGATGCCCAGGTCGAGCTGCCCGGCTGCACCGTGGAGCGCACGTACGTGATGCAGGTCAGCTACGGCTCCAGCACATCGTACGAGCACACCCTGCGCGGCTCGACGCTCACCTTGCGCGGCCGCAGCAACGGCGGCGCGATCTCGGAGTGCGAGCACTCGCTCGCGCCGTGTGGGGATCCCGCGCGGATCGACGCGATCGACCTGAAGCTCGCGCTGTCCGCCGACGACGTGCGCGATCGCTTCGCGGACGACCTGCTGAACGCCTCGTACGGCATCGGCAACTACGACATCTTCGGCGGGCTCTGGGTGCTCACGATCATGCGCGACGACGGCAAGCTGCTGCAGATAGGCGGCTGGGACTGCACGCCGGAGCTGGCGAGCTGCAGGCAAGTCCCGCCGGACATGGTGGTGCTACGCGAGCTGGTGCGCGCCATGATCGACGAGCGCTGGGTGAAGTTCCCGAGCGCGCCGTTCTCGGGCCGCTGCAGTGAGCTTCAGGGATCCTGACGACAGAGGATGAACCAGTTGTCCGCGGTCTTGCCGTTGCGGATCGCGCGCCCGATCGACACGTGCTCCGACACGCCGCGCAGCGCGTCGATCATGCCCGCGTAGACGAACCGACTCAGCCGCTCCTCGTTGCCGAGGATGTCCGGCCAGTGCGCGAGCTTGCCCTTGGGCTGCCGCGTGTAGTCGACCAGCACCTCGTCGCCGGGGCCCTCGTACGCCACGTAGTAGCCGGGGCCCACCGTGCGCTCCACGAGCTTGCTGTTGCGGTTGTAGCCCCACAGCTCGCGCGCCTCGCCGTGCTTGGGCCGACAGAACACCTTTGCGAAGTGCGTGAAGGCGGGCAGCGAGTTCTTGCCGTCGTGCACGACCTCCTGCATCGCGGGCGTCTTGAAGGGCACGAGGTCTTCCAGGCGTAGCTTCCGGATGCCCTTGGCCGCGTCGTACAGCTCGGCCTGCGCGCGACCACCCAGCGAGCGCACCGCCGTCAGCCGCGCCCTGGGGTTCAGCTGGTCGAGCCTGCGCCCGACCTCCTCGATGTCGAAGCTGCCGCTGCGCAGCAAGTCGTCGAGGTTCTCCCCGTACATCGTGGTCGCTTCGCTACGCCCCATTCACCCCTCCACACGGCATGTACACAGACCCGGGCCGCACCGACAAGCCCGTGTACCAGCGGTATACGCTTAGTCTTGGATCTGTAAACGGCAACGCTTCTCTTCCCCCGCGTTTTTACGCATCCTGATGACGTGACAGACAGCGCCGCAGTAAACGTCTTCTCGTTCCTCGACTACCGCGAGGCACTGCGCGCGCTGTACGCCCACAAGAAGGCGCACGAGTACGGCTTCTCGCACCGCGCGTTCTCGCGTCGCGCCGGCCTCAAGAGCACCAACTTCCTCAAGCTGGTCATGGACGGCGAGCGCAACCTCTCCCCGGAGGCAGCGCAACGCTTTGCGCGGGCGCTGAACCTCGGCGCGGCGGAGGCCGACTACTTCTGTGAGCTGGTCCAGTACAACCAAGCACGCAGCACACGCGAGCGCGCCACGGCGTACGAGCGGCTGTCCAAGCTGAAGCCGCTGCGTGCCGCCCGGGAGCTAGACGCCTCGCAGAACGCCTACCACGCGCGCTGGTACATCCCCGCCGTGCGCGAGCTGGCGGCGCGCGCGGACTTTCGCGACGACCCCGCCTGGATCGCTCGCACGCTGGCGCCGTCGATCACGCGCGCGCAAGCCAAGAAGGCGCTCGAGACGCTGCTGACGCTGGGCATGTTGGTGCGCCAAGGAGAGCGTGTGGTGCAGGCCGATCCCGAGCTCACCACCGGCCCCACGCCGCTCGGCCACCACCTGGCCGACTTTCATCGCGCGATGATCGACCGCGGCCGCGAGGCGATGGACCTGTTCCCGCGTGACGAGCGCGAGATCGGCGCGGTCACGATGTGCATCGACGACGCACTCTTGCCCGCGCTGCGCGAGCGCATCCAGGCGTTCCGCCGCGAGCTACTCACCTTCGAGCACACCGGCGATCGCAAGCGCGTGGTGCAGGTGAACTTCCAGTTGTTCCCTTTGACCAAGAAAGAGATGCCATGAAGATCGCGCGCTTTGCACTGCTGTTGGCCGCTTGTTCCGGCACCGACACCGGCAACCCACCGGTGATCGACTTCCGCAACTCGGCTTGCCACGACCAGTCGTACACTGGCGACAAGGACGCGATCCTGCAGAGCCTCGACGAGGGTCCGCTGACGCCCGACGCGCGCTACAAGGGTGCGACCTGCGTCGTGTCCGAGCGTCGCGAGGATGCGCTGCACGTGTTCGTGAGCAACTACGAGGCGGCCTGCGCGGAGGGTGTCGACTGGAAGCCGCGCGTCGAAGAGCGCAGCGACGGTGGGCTCGACCTGATCCTGGAAGACGATGCCTGTCAGGTCGGTCGCTGCGGCACGTGCCTCTACGATCTCGACTTCGAGCTCCCGCTCGCGCTCAGCACCGCGCAGGAGGTGCACATCTATCAGCAGGGCTGCGGCGACCAACGCCACGAGATCGCGGCTCCGCTGGACGGCGTGGCATGCGACTACACCTCCGTCGGCGCGCTCGTCTTCCGCGCCCGCGGCGAAACCGGCGAGCGCATGCTGTGCGGCGACGGGGCGCACGGAGTGTGGGGCCCGTGTGACGACGGCCTCGCTTGCACGGAGGTCGGGACCCAGTACGGCCGCTGCCTACGTAGCTGCACCCAGGACGCCGACTGCGACGCGCTCAGCGCGTGCGATGGCAGCGTCTGCAAGCTGAAGTCGACGAACCTGGTGAGGGTGCCATGACCCTCTCCAACAGCGCCGGCCACGAGCGCGGCGCTTGCACCGACGCCGACCGCGACGCGCTCAACCGCTGCGGCGGATCCCCTGCCAGCTCAGCGCGACGGGGCTGACAGGGTAGTGATCGACACGTTGCCCGCGCCGATCTGGAGCGGGCCGATGGTGGCCTGGAGCGGCTCGGTCATCACGACCTTGGTGTGCAGCGTGGTGTCGAGCTTGGCGGGCAGCTGGCCCTGCAGCTTGACCGACACAGGCAGCGCCTCGGGCAGCGTGGGGTTCAGCGTCTTGCGCAGCGGGATCGTGATCGTGCGCTTGATCGGCACGCTCACGTTGCCCTCGATGTGCAGCCGCTGCTTGAGCGGCAGCGTCGCCTCCACCGGGATGGTCAGGTGCAGCGGGATCTGCACCTTGGTGATGCCGAGCTTGATCTTGTCGCGCACGCGCACCTTCTGCTTGAGCGGCACGCTGATGTTGATCGGGACCTTCATCTTGACCGGCACCTGCACGCCCATGACGGTGGTCGCCGTGGAGTCGATCGGCACAACCATGTCGAGCTTGATGATGTCGTCGATCCAGACGTCGGAGTCGATCGGGATCTCCAGCTGACTCAGGTCGAGCTCGCGCTCGGTCAGCACGGTCTGGATCGAGACCGGCAGCGAGATCGGGATCTGCTGGTCGACGTCGACGTCGGTGCTCAGCGGCACCTCCAGCGTCATGTGCAGCGGCACCTCGATCTGCTCGTCGAGCTGGATCGGCAGCGGCCCGAGCCGGGCGCTGGCGGACAGCGCCTGGTCGACCTCGACCATCAGCGTCTGCTCCAGCTTGGCCTCGATCGGCAGCTCGCCGCGCAACGTCACGGGGACATCGCGCTCGAGCGTGATCTTGAGGCCCAGCTTGCGCAGGCCCCACCACGCGGTGACGGCTACTCCCAACGCAACGAACACAGCGATGAGGTAGCCGTCCTTGATCATTCGCTCAGCGTAGCTGAGCCGAGGACAAGTTGAGCAATCGGCGCGCGATGATCAGCAGCTGGATCTGCTGCGTGCCCTCGAAGATGTCGAGGATCTTGGAGTCGCGTGCCCACTTCTCGATCAGCTCGGTCTCGCCGTAGCCGAGCGCGCCCAGCAGCTCCACGCACTTGAGCGTGATCGCGTTGCCCACGCGGCCGGCCTTGGCCTTGGCCATCGAGGCCTCGGTCGAGTTGGGCTGCTTGTTGTCGGCCATCCACGCCGCGCGCACCGTCAAGAGACGGGCGGCCTCCAGCTCGGCCTCCATCTTGAGCAGCTCGGACTCCACCGCGCTCTTGGTCCACTGGCTGCCGCCGTAGTCGACGCGCACGCCTTCCTTCTCGAGCAGCGCCTTGGTGCGCTCGAGGGCCGCGCGCGCCACGCCGATGCTCATCGCGGCGACGATCGGGCGCGTGTTGTCGAACGTCTGCATGACGCCGGCGAACGACTTCTTGGGGTCGACCTCCGGGCTGCCGAGCAGGTTGTCCTTCGGGATGCGGCAGTTGTCGAGGATGATGGTGGCCGTGTCCGAGGCGCGGATGCCCATCTTCTTCTCGAGGCGCGCCACGGTCATGCCCGGGGTGCCCTTCTCCACCACGAACGACTTGATCGCCGCGCGGCCGAGGCGCGGATCGAGCGTCGCCCACACCACGACCGCCTCGCAGCGCTCGCCCGCGGTGACGTAGATCTTCTCGCCGTTGAGCACGTACTCATCGCCGTCGAGCACGGCGGTGGTCTTGATCGCCGCCGAGTCGCTGCCGGCGCCCGGCTCGGTGATCGCCATGGCCGCCCACTTGTTGCCGAAGCGCGCCTTCTGCTCGGCGTTGGCGACCGCGGTGATCGCCGCGTTGCCGAGGCCCTGGCCAGGGATGCTCAGCGCGAGGCCGACATCGCCCCAGCACAGCTCCAGCATGCCCAGGAGCGTGGCCATCTGGCCGCCGTTCTTGATCTGCGGCTCGCCGTGGCCGTTGGAGCCGTTGCTCTTGTCGGCGCTCTTGTCTTCCTTGGCGTTCAGGCCGCCCTGCGCGCCGCCCTCGCTCATGCCGCGCATGATCGCGCCGAACATGCGCAGCTCCTTGGGCTCCTCGTGCTCGGCGGTGTCGTACTTGCGCGCGATCGGGCGGAACACGTTCAGGCCCACCTGGTGCGCCTGATCGATGAGCGGCTTCAGCTTCTTGGGGATTTCGAGACTGATCATGGTGAGCTCCTCAGACCGACAGGGCGCCTTCGACGATCGCGATCGCACGCAGCTGGCGATACCAGAGCTCGACCGGGTGTTCCTTGATGTAGCCGGCGCCGCCGAGCAGCTGCACGCCGTTGGTGGCGATCTCCATCGCCTTGTCCGCGGCCTGCACGCGCACCAGCGCGGCCTCGCGGCGGAAGTCCTTGCCCGCCTCGGCACGCGACGCCGCGCGCCACACCAGCAGGCGCAGACCGTCGAGCTCGATGGCGATGTTCGCGATCATGAACGCGACCGACTGGCGGTACACGATCGGCTCGCCGAACGCGACGCGGTCGCTGCAGTACTCCTTCACGTAGGAGAGGATCGCGTCGCACACGCCGACCGCGATCGCGCCCCAGGCGACGCGTGCGAGGTCGATCAAGCGCTCGGCGTCGATGCCCTCGTCGCCACCCAGCTTGGCCTTGGCGGGCACACGCACGTTCTCCAGCTTGATCTTGCCGAGCTTGGCCGCGCGCAGGCCCATCGTGGGCTCCGCCGTGATGGTGAGGCCCGGCGTGCCGCGCTCGACGATGAAGCCCTGCGGCTTGCCGGCGAGGTCCGCGATCACCAGCAGCACCTGTGCGTCTTCCGCGAGCGGCACCAGCGACTTCACGCCGTTGAGCACGTAGCTGCCGTTCTGCAGCGTGGCGCGCGTGGACAGGCGATGCGGATCGAACAGCGGACGCGCCTCGAGCAGCGCGATGGCCGCCGGATAGAACTCCTCGCCAGCGAACGCCGGCAGGTACGTACCCTGCTGCTCCGCGGTTCCGTAGTC
>JBEVNG010000423.1:0-7679 GCA_040508235.1 Polyangiales bacterium
ACTCGCCCGTGCCGGGGCTCACGCACCGGTACCCCGACAAGGCGCTCTTCCTGCCGCTCAACACCTGCCCCGTCTACTGCCGCTTCTGCACGCGCTCGTACGCGATCGGCCCCGACAACGGCGGCGTCGAGAAGGTGAGCCTCAAGGTCAGTGAAGCGCGCTGGGACGCGGCGTTTCACTACATCGCCCGCCACCCTCAGATCGAAGACGTGGTGATCAGCGGCGGCGACACCTACCAGCTCAAGCCCGACCAGCTGCGGCGTATCGGCCACCGCCTGCTCGAGATCCCGCACGTCCGCCGCATGCGCTTCGCCACCAAGGGCCTGGCCGTGATGCCGATGAAGGTGCTCTCGGACAAGGACTGGTTCGAGGCGCTGTGCGAAGTGCATGCGGCCGGCCGCAAGCTGCGCAAGGACGTGGTCGTGCACACGCACATCAACCACCCGAACGAGATCACCGCGATCACCGCCGAGGCCACCGGCCGGCTGTTCGAGGCTGGCATCACCGTGCGCAACCAGGCGGTGCTGCAGCGCGGCGTGAACGACGACGTGGCCACCATGCGCACGCTGCTCAAGCGCCTTTCGTACGTGAACGTGCAGCCCTACTACGTCTATGTGCACGACCTGGTGCGCGGCGTGGAGGACCTGCGCACGAGCGTGCACACCGCGATCGAGCTGGAGAAGGCGATGCGCGGCGCGACGGCGGGCTTCAACACGCCCACGTTCGTGGTCGACGCCCCTGGCGGCGGCGGCAAGCGCGACGCCCACTCCTACGAGTACTACGACCGCACCACCGGCGTGTCCGTGTACACGGCGCCCGTGGTCAAGCCCGGCCAGTTCTTCTGCTACGTCGACCCGCTCGACACGCTGCCCGCGGCCGGACGCGCGCGCTGGGCCGATCCCAGCGAACACCGCTCGATCCTTCGCGAGGCCGTGATGCGCGCCGGCGCGGACGAGGACAACCTGCCCGAGGATCTGCGCGACGACACCGCGGTCTTCCTGCGCGACCTGCCCGACGTCGACTTGATGTCGCTGGTCGAGCGCGCGAGGTCCGCCTGATGCGCAGGCTCAAGATCGGCCTGGCGTTCAACCTGCGGCGCGTGGCCGTCGCGGAGGGCGACAGCGAAGCGGAGTTCGACTCGGCCACCACCATCGAGGCGCTGGCGCATGCGATCGGCAAGGCCGGGCACGACGTGGTGCCGTGCGAGGCGGACCGCAGCCTGCCGCGCGTGCTCAGCGAGCTGGCGCCGGACCTGGTGTTCAACGTCTCGGAGGGCCTGAGTGGGCTCAACCGCGAGGCGCAGGTGCCCGCGCTGTGCGAGATGCTCGGCATCGAGCACACCGGCTCCGATGCCGCGTGCATGGCGATCTCGCTCAACAAGGCCACCGCCAAGCGCCTGGTCGCGAGCGAGGGCATCCGCACGCCCGCGTTCGCGGTGCTGCGCGACGGCAAGGAGAGCCTGCCCGCGAGCTTCCGCTACCCGGCGATCGTGAAGCCGATCGCGGAGGGCAGCAGCAAGGGCATCCTGGAGAAGCAGGTGGTCGAGAACGAGCGCGAGCTGCGCGAGGTCACGGCCATCTTGCTCGCCCGCTACAAGCAGCCGGTGCTGGCGGAGGCGTTCCTGCCCGGGCGCGAGTTCACGGTGGCGATGCTCGGCGAGCGCGATCCGCGCGTGCTGCCGATCATGGAGATCGTGTTCACGGACCGGAGCGAGCGCTTCCCCATCTACTCGTTCAAGAGCAAGTTCGAGAGCATCGGTGTCGAGAACAAGGTGCCATGCGACGCCACGCCGGAGCTCTACGAGGAGCTGTCGCGCGTGGCTAAGGCGTCGTTCGCGGCGCTCGGCTGTCGCGACATCGCGCGCGTCGATCTGCGGCTCGATGCGGAGGGCCAGGTGCACTTCATCGAAGCCAACCCGCTGCCCGGCATGGCGCCCAACTTCTCCGACCTGTGCGTGATGGCGAACTCGGAAGGTACGCCCTACGACAAGCTGGTCGCCGAGATCCTGGCGCCTGGCGTGTCACGCGCGCTGCGCGTGCGCTGAAAGGCGCGCGCTCAAGAACGCGTGTTGATGGTCTGCTTGCTGTCGGCCGGCGCGTCCGGCACCAGCGCGTCCACCAGCGCGTCCACCAGACATACGTAGTCGCGAAGCTCCGCGCGCAGCATGCCCACCTCGTGGCTGAGCGCCGGCGTGGCCTCGCTCTCCGCACGTTGCTTCAGTTGGTCCACGCGCATCAGCAAGCTGTTGTTCTCCAACCGTAGCTTGGCGAGTAACTCGTACGTGATCATCAGCGCTCCCCAGCTCCCCAGCCCAACGTAAGGCACGCGCTGTGCCACCCCGCTTCGTGCGCATAAACAGGGGTTTCGACGTGGGAGGCGGGCGCTGACGTGCAACTTCTGCACGTCAGCATGTGCAAGAGGTGCGCTCAGTCTTTGAAATGCCAGGCGCGTGTGCGCGTGAGCTGATCGAAGCCGAGCATGCTCAGGCTGTGGCCACGCCCGGACAAGCCCACGCCGCTCCATGGCAAGCGCGGGTCGACGTGGTCGCAGCGGTTCTGGAAGACGGTGCCCACGCGCAGCTGCGAGGCGAAGCGCTCCGCGCGCTGACGGTCGCTGGTCCACACGCCCGCGGTGAGCCCGAACTTCGAGTCGTTCATGCGCTCGACCGCCTGCTCGTCGGAGTCGACGCTCTGCACCGCGAGGATGGGCCCGAACTGCTCGTTCTGCATCACCTGCGCGTCGTTGGGCACGCCGCCGAGCACGGTGGGCTGGAAGAAGCGACCGCGCCCCTCGACGTCGATGCGCTTGCCGCCGAGCGCCAGCTGCGCGCCGGCGCGCAGTGCGTCCCGCACCATCGCCTCCAGCTCCGCCACGTGCTGCGGCTGCGCGATCGGCCCCATGTTGGTGGCCGCCTGCAGCGGATCCCCGAGCACGTACTGCGCCGCCAGCTCGCGCGCCTGCTCCACGAACGCCTGGTAGTTGCGTGCGTGCACGTAGACCCGCTCGACCGCGCAGCAGCTCTGGCCCGCGTTGTACATCGCGCCGTCGACCAGGTTCTCCACCGCGCGCTTCACGTCGGCGTCGGGTGCGACGTACATCGCGTCGTTGCCGCCGAGCTCGTAGCCGATCTGCAAGAAGCGCCCCGCGCCGGCCTGGCTGATGCGGCGCCCACCGAGCACCGAGCCGGTGAACACCACGTGGTCGATGCGCTCGTCGCCCACCATCTTCTCGGTGAGCTCGTGCGTGCAGTCGAGCGTCTGCACCCAGCGCGGATCCGCGCCCGCCGCGCGGAACGCATCCGCGAACGCCTTGCCCACCAGCGGCGAGCGCGGCGAGTGCTTCACGATCACCGCGTTGCCGGCGAGCACCGCCGGCGCGATCACGTTGATCGCGGTCAGCAGCGGGTAGTTCCAGGCCGGCAGGTCGAGCACGACCCCGAGCGGCAGCTTGTGAATGCTGCGCGCGACCCCGTCGCTGCCGCCGGCATCGAGCGGGCTCAAGGCCTGATCCGCCAGCTCGATCATGGTGCGCGCGCGGCCGGCCATGCCCTTGATCTCGCCCTCGGCCTGACCGAGCGGCTTGCCCATCATGCGCGAGATGTCGGTCGCGATCGCGGTCGCGTTCTGCTCCATCCACTGGATCGCCCGCTCCACCAGCTGCTTGCGCTCGGCGAGCGGCGTGGCGGCGGCGATGCGCGCACCCTCGCGGGCCGCGTTCAGGATGCGCTCGATGTCCGACCACTCTGCGAGCGGGACCTCGCAGGCGGCGTTGGCGGTGAAGGGGTTGTCGACTGTCAGGGTGGCCATCGGCCGTCATGATGAGCAGAGCCCAGCCCAGATACAAGCCACATGACTGCAGCACTGTGGCGCCCACGGCCCGCGGGGTGCATGTACAGGGGAGATGCCCGAAGCTCAGTCCCGCAAGTTGCCCTGGCCCACCCTCCTGTTCTTCGTGGGCTTCGTGGGTCTCACCATCGTGCAGACCTACCTCGCGCGCCAGGGCGCCCCTCGCAAGCTGCCCTACAGCGAGGTCACCGCGATGATCGAGCAGGGCAAGGTGGCCGACGTCGAGGTCGATGAAGACGAGATCATCGCCACGCTGAAGGAGAAGAAAGACGGCCAGCCCGAGCGCGTGATCGCCACCCGCATCCCCGGGCTCGATCCGGGCAAGCTGGTGGCCTTGATCGAGCAGAACGGCGTGAAGGTGCGCGGCCGCATCGAGCGCACGCCCTGGTGGGAGTCGTTCCTGTTCGGCTGGGTGCTGCCGATCGGCCTGATGTTCGCGGTCTGGTCGTTCCTGGGACGACGCATGAACCGGCGTGGTGGACCGCTCAGCTTTGGGCGCTCGCGCGTGAAGGTCTACGACCGCACCGCCACCGAGCACATCACGTTCGAGGACGTGGCCGGTGTCGACGAGGCGGAGGCCGAGCTGTTCGAGGTCGTCGACTACCTCAAGAATCCAGCCAAATACAAGGCGATCGGCGCACGCATCCCCAAGGGCGTGCTGCTGCTCGGTCCGCCCGGTACCGGCAAGACGCTGCTGGCCAAGGCGGTCGCGGGCGAGGCCGAGGTGGCGTTCTTCTCGATGTCGGGCTCGGACTTCGTGGAGATGTTCGTGGGCGTCGGCGCGGCGCGTATCCGCGACCTCTTCGAGCAGGCCAAGCAGCGTGCGCCCTGTATCGTGTTCATCGACGAGCTGGACGCGATCGGCAAGTCGCGCGGCGGCATCGCGGCGATGGGCGGCAACGACGAGCGCGAGCAGACGCTCAACCAGCTGCTGGTGGAGATGGACGGCTTCGATGCCGCAAACGTGGGCGTCGTGATCATGGCCGCCACCAACCGCCCGGAGGTGCTCGATCAGGCGCTGGTGCGCGCGGGTCGCTTCGACCGCCAGGTGCTGGTCGACCGCCCGGACGTGGGGGGCCGGCTCGAGATCTTGCGCGTGCACTCGCGCAAGGCGCCGCTCGACAAGAGCGTCGACCTGGAGGTGATCGCACAGCGCACGCCGGGCATGGTGGGCGCCGACCTCGCGAACCTGGTCAACGAGGCCGCGCTCAGCGCCGCCCGCCGCAACGGCAAGGTGATCGAGGGCCGCGACTTCGAGGAGGCGGTCGACCGCGCCCAGCTCGGGCTGAAGAAGAAGAACCGCGTGATGCGCGAGGAAGAAAAGCGCCGCGTCGCCTACCACGAGAGCGGCCACACCTTGGTCGCGCTGTCGGTGCCGCACGCGGATCCGGTGCATCGCGTGACCATCATCCCGCGCTCGATCGGCGCGCTCGGCGTGACGCTGCAGCTGCCCACCGAGGAGCGCTACCTGATGACCAAGGACGAGCTGCTCGACCGCATCTGCGTGATGCTCGGCGGGCGCGCGGCGGAGGAAATCGTCCAGGGCAACCTGTCGACCGGCGCTCAAAACGACCTGGAGCGCGCCACCGAGACCGCACGCCAGATGGTGTGCCGCTTCGGCATGAGCGAGAAGCTCGGGCCGCTCACGTACGGCAAGCAGTCGAACAGTCGCTTCCTCGACATGCCTGGCGCCGAGGAGCGCAACTTCAGCGAGCAGACCGCCCAGGTGATCGACAAGGAAGTGCGCGACTTGATCGATACCCAGTACGCCCGCGCGCTGAGCGTCCTGCGCGAGAAGAAGGTGGCCCTGGAGACGATCGCGGAGCGCCTGCTCAAGGTCGAGACACTGGAGCGCAAGGAGCTCGAACAGATCGCGAACGTTTGATGCCGTGAACGAACACGCGCGGCATCGGCTCCCGGCTTCGCGGCAAGGCTGGGATATGCCCGCCGCTTCTAGCGCAGTTCTAACGACCCAGGCTGGAGACGTAGCTCGCGAACGCGCGCACGGTGCCGAGCTTGGTGTTGGGTTGCTCGCCGTTGCCGATGCGGGCGAGCTGCATGCCGTGCCACATCGTCTCCAGGGCGCCGTCGAGCAGGCGGATGCCGCTGCGCTGCACGGGCACCTCGATGCTGGCGGACTCGTTGGCGAGCACGCGCTGACCGAACTCGGGCTCGATCACGAGCGGGCGCGCCAGGCCGATCACGTCGATGGCGCCGCCCTCCAGGGCGTGCTCCATGCCCTGACGACTGCGAAAGCCGCCGGTCAACATCAGCGCCATCGCCGCGCGCGAGCGCACCTTGGCGGCGTAGTCCAGGAAGTACGCCTCGCGCTCGCGGGTGCTCTGCCGTAGCGCCTTGGTCGCGCCCATCATCGCTGCCGCTTCGTACGTGCCGCCGGAGATCTCCAGCAGGTCGACCGTCCCCGCGGGCAGCTGCTCGACCACCGTCATCGACTCGTCCTCGCCGAAGCCGCCGCGCTGGAAGTCCGCCGAGTTGAGCTTGAGCGAGATCGCGAAGTCCGCGCCGACGGAAGCGCGCAACGTCTTGAGCAGCTCGTACAGGAAGCGACGACGGCGCTCCGGATCGCCGCCCCAGTCGTCGTCACGCTGGTTCGCCAGCGGTGACAAGAACTGGCTGACGAGGTAGCCGTGCGCGCCGTGCACCTGCACACCGTCGAAGCCCGCCTCGCGCACCAGACAGGCCGTGCGCGCATAGCGGCCGATGATGTCCTTGATCTCGTCGCTCGACAGCACGCGCGGGCGCGCGAACATACCGCCCGCCTTGACCGCGATGGCCGACGGCGCGACCACCTCGCGGTTGAGGCCACGCGGCGCCTGCCGGCCCGGGTGGTTGATCTGCACGAACACGCGCGCGCCCTGCTCCTTGGCGGTGCTCGCCCAGCGGCGCAGGAACGTGATGTGCTGGCCGTTCTCGATCACCACGTTGCCGGCCTCGCCACGCGCGCGTGCATCGACCATCACGTTGCCGGTGATCAGCAGCCCACAGCCCGAGCCGGCCCAGCGTCGATAGAGCGCGATCAACGCCTCGCTGGGAGCGCCGTCACGCCCCGCCAAGCGCTCGCTCATGGCGGCTTTGGCGAGGCGGTTGGCGAGGTGCAGCGGCGGGCGAACGAGCGGCTCGGCGATCATCGACGAAGGCGTAATGCCCGCGGCTTCCGACGGCTACTCGAAACTGCGCTCACTCCGCGTTCGGGGCGGGACGCGGACCCTGGCCCTTGTGGAACCCATGATGGCCATGGTGCGGGTGTGCCTTCATCAGCTCCTCCTTGGTCAGCGCGCCGTCGCCATTGGCGTCGATCTTCGTGGCCCACTTCTGCGAGCCAGCGACCGCTTCCTCCTTGGTCACCACACCGTCCTGGTTCTCGTCACCGGGCAAGCGCTTGGCCTTGCCCTCTTCGTCGCCCTTGCCGAAGTGCTTCGGCTTCATGCTCGCCAGCTCGTCCTTGCTCAGCGCGCCGTCCTTGTTGGCGTCGAGCTTCGCGAAGAACTCGTCGGGCATCTTGGCCACCTCGGCGCGCTGCAGCAGGCCGTCGCCGTTGGTGTCTTCCTTGGTGAAGCGCTCCTGGCGGTGCGCCTCGTGCGCGGCCTTGAACTCGTCGGCCGTCACCTTGCCGTCCTTGTTGGCGTCGGCTTCGGTCCAGCGTGCGAGCGCACCCGCCTGGAACTCCGCCGTGGTCACCTTGCCGTCGCCGTTGGTGTCGAGCTTCTCGAAGTGCTTGCCACCGCCGGGCTGCGCCGCAGCCACGCCCACGCCGGCCAGAGTCGAGATCAGCGAAACCAGCATCCACTTGTTCTGCGTCTTCATGTTCTTCGT
>JBEVNG010000437.1:0-8298 GCA_040508235.1 Polyangiales bacterium
AGTCGGAGCTGCCGAGCTTGGGCTCGCAGCGTGTGCCCTCCTTGCTGCCGCCGTGGCAGGTCCACTTGTCCGCGTTGGGCTGCGCGACGGTGATGTCCTGCTTCGGGTTCCACACCACCATGTGATGGCTCTGCGGATCCTGCCGCACCTGCGAGCCGTTGGTGTAGAGCACGTTGCGCGCCTCGTCCTTGAACGCGGCGGGCACCTGCGCGGTGAAGTCGTACGAGAACGGAATGCAGTGCTCGACCTCGCTGGCGGCCTTGAGCACATACGGCGGCAGGCGCAGCTGCACGCCCTCGCCCGCGGGCGGCGGCTCCAGCGGCTTGATCTTGATCGGCGTCAGCGCGGGCAAGCACGCATCGAGCAGCTCACCCACGTCGACGCCCTTGAGCGGATCGCCGACCGTGCCGTCCTTGGGCGCGCCCTTCAGGATCCAGAGCCTGACCGCCTCCAGCTCCCTGGCGGAGAGCACATCGGCGCCAATCGGCATCGGGCTGCCCGCGATCATCACGCTGCCCGGCTCGCTCGCGGCCTGCAGCTTCTGGAACAGGAAGCTCTCGGTGGGCACGCCCGGCTGCACGAGCTTGAACGCGCTGTTGCTCGCGTCCCGGTCGACCAGCGCTGCCCACGACGCCTCCGCGCGCAGGTCGAGCTCGCCGACCTTCCCCTCGCCGTGACACGCCTTGGCGGTGCAGCCGTGGCGCTCGAACACCAGCTCCTGGATCGCGGCGTACGAGCTGTCGAAGGTGGCGCAGCCCTCGGCCGTTGGCGCCGGCTGAGCTTCGCTCTGGTCGGGCTCGCTCGCATCGACGATCCCCCGGGGCGCGCTGGCATCGTGGGTCGCGCTCGGCTTGCTCGCGTCGCGCTCCGTCGGCGCATCGAGCTCGCGCGGCGCAGGCAAGTCTTCCTCGCCACAGGATGCGCTGAGTCCGACGAGTGCGAGCGCAATGCAGAGCTGACGGTCCATGAGCGACCTATAGGCCAGCGCACGTGTCGCCAGAACCGACAGTTGTGGCCAATCCTCTTGCCCTCGCACGTCTTTCGGCCACGCGCCGCACGCGCTGGCCGCTAGCGCACCAGTTGTGCGTGCGGCCTGCGGTGCGCGCGCTCCAGGAACGGCACCACGAGCGCGTGGAGCGCGTCGGGATCGTCGTGCATCGGCCAGTGGCCCGCGCCGGGGAGCTCGTGCACCTCGGCCTGCGGAAAGAACTCGCGCTGCCGCGCCGCGAGCGCGACGGGGATGTACGGATCACCCGCTCCCCAGACCACGCAGACCGGCACGTCGAGGCCCTTCAGCGCCGCGCCGAGGGGGCCGAAGACGCCCTCCACGTCGCGCGTGCTGCGGTAGAGCGCGAGCACGCCACGCTTGCTCAGCTTGTCCGTGTACTTCAGGGCGTTCTCGTAGAAGCCCGGCGGCAGCGGCTTGGGCTGATCCGCATCGACCAGCGGCTTCATCGTCTGCGCGCTGGTGAACAGCATGAACAGCTCGCCGAGCAGCGGGGTCTGCCAGACGCGCGCGTACTTGTGCCACTTGAAGCCCTGCAGCACGCCGGTGTTGATCAGGGTCAGGCTGGCGACGTGCACGCGATGCGCGGCGGCCCACGCGAGCCCGAACGGGCCGCCGAAGTCGTGCAGCACGAGGTGCACGCGCTTGACCCCGAGGCCGTCGAGCAGCTTGCCGAGGTAGCGCGCATAGCCCTCTACCGTGAAGTCGAAGTCGCGCGGATGATCGGCGCGGCCGTAGCCAGGCAGATCCATCGCGACCACGCGCGCGAAGCGCGACACGGGCGGCAACAGCGACTCCCAGTCGTCCATCGGACCGGGGTTGCCATGCACGAACACCACGGCTTCCGACTGCGTACGGAGGCCGCTGTCGTGCACGAAGCTGCGGACGCCGTCGATCGCTACGAGTTCACCCGTCACCATGAGGCACGCTCCATCGCTGGACTGCCCGGCGAATCTAGTCCTCGATCGCGTCGCTAGGCGAGATCAAAACGGCGGGCGAGCGCGGCGGCCGCGAAGGCGCTGAACAGGGAGAGCGCGAGCAGACCTACCAGCTCGTCGGCACGCGGCGCGCCTGGTTCGCGTGTGAAGCTGTGGCGCGGCACGTCCGCGAACGGGACCTCGGCGACCTTACGGTCGTTGTAGATCGCGGGGTAGAAGAACTCCTTCATGCGCTCGTGATGCCGCGCGACGCTGTCCTGCTGGGCGAGGCGCGCCTCCAGGTCCGTAGCGGCCAGGCGCGTGAGCGCACGCTGCACCGCGAGCGGCGGCAGCAGCGAGGCGATGCGCGAGGTCCAGCGCTCCGCCCGCTCGGCCTCGGCGCGGTGCGCCGCCAGCTCGTCCTCCACGGCGAGGTCCGCGACCTCCTGCATCGCGTAGTACCAGGGCCACGAGAATGCGTGCTCGGGGATCGGCGTGCTCGCCCACTCCGGACGACGACGCAGGAAGGGCTCCATGGTGATGGGCTTGGGTTTGTCCCAACCGGCGTTCAAGATCTCGCGCTGGCGCAGCGTGAGCGCGATGCCGCCTTGCGTACGGGTGCCGTCGAGCCAGCCGTTGGCCGCCGCCGGCAGCACGATGCAGAGCGCCATCCAGGTTCCGATCGCGATCAGCGCGCTCCACTGCGAGCTCTGTTTGAAGGCGGCGATCACTCCGCACAGGCTGGCCCAGAACGCTGCGTAGAGCGCGAGCACACCGAGCCACGCGAGGGCGCGCAGGTCGAGCGGCAGCCGCGTGATCGCGATGGCGAGCGCGAACGAAGAGGCGGCGGCGGCGAACGCCAGGCCGGCGCGCATGGCCAGGCGCAGCGCGATCACGTGGCGCCTCGGCGTCGCTTGCGAGCGCAGCAGCAGCGCGGTGCCGAGCGCTTCGTCGCGCGAGGCGACGTCGAAGCAGAGCGCGATCACCAGCAGCGGCAGCAGGAACGTGACCACGAATGCGTAGTCGAAGCTGCCCGCCAGCTGCCGCAGCGGGCTGCCCAGCTCGCTGGCGTAGGTCTGCGGCGTGAGGCTGAGCAGGCGCAGGTGCTGGCTGAACGGGTGCACGTCGCGCAGGCCGGTCGCGAGCGGCGTCCAGGCGTTGGGCACGTGCTCGGTGGGCAGCGCGAAGTAGTACAGCAGCAGGCCGAGATCGCGTGCGTGCTTCTGCGTGAGGTGCGCGGCCTGTTCCTCCAGGAACGGCTCGCGCTCGGCCATCACCGCGCGCTCCTGCGCCACCCGCTCGTTGCCCGCGAACACGGCCAGCACGGACAGCGTCACGAACAACGCCAGCAGCGCGGGCACCGAGCGCGTGCGCAGCAACTGCAACAGCTCCAGCCGCGCCAGCCTCACGAGCGCACTTCCCGGCGCGTCGCCAGCCCGATCAGAGCCAGCGCGAACCACGCTGACAACGCGACGAAGGCGTGATGCCAGCTCGTGGGTTGCTCATGCAGCGCCGGCACGCGGTACACGAACGGCGCGAAGCCCTGCCAGTTGGCGCTCGACGCGCGCTGCAGGTTGTCGTGCGCTTCGTAGCGCAGGTGCTTGGCGTGCACGTCGTTCAGCTCCTTGATGAAGCCAAAGCGGTGCGCCTCCGCTTGCTCCAGGAAGTCCGCGTAGCGATCGCTGTCGCTGCCGGCGACCGCCATCGAGAGCGTGCGCATCAGCAGCACGGGCGACAGCGCTCCCCAGCGCAGCAGCGTGGCGGACTGCGCGCGCTGCTGCGTGTACACGCGCTTGTAGTAGTCGTCGTACAGCGCGCTGGTGTGCTGCTCACCGAGCTGGCTGAGCATGCCGTTCATGTTCACCGGCAGGTCCTCGACCCTGGCGGCGCCGTAGCGCGCGAGCGTGCTGTTGGTGAGCGCGATCGCCTCCGGGCTGTTGCGGCCATGGCCGTTGCCCTTGGCGTGCGAGGCGTGCGCGAGCTCGGCCTCCATCGAGGAGCGCGCCGGCACCGGATGCGCGCGCACGGCCAGCTCTCCGGCCACGCGCGGCAGCACCACCCAGCAGGCGACCCACACGCACAACAAGCTGGCCAGCGCCGCGTGGCTGCGCGTGTGCAGCGCCGAGACCAGCACCCCGATGCACGCGCACACGCTCAGGTAGAGCGCGTAGCCGAGCAACAAGATGGCCGAGCGCACGTCGAAGCCCTGCAGCAGGAACGCGGGCACGAGCACGGGCAGCACCCAGAGCGCGAGCGCGAGCAGCGCGGCGAGCAGCTTGCCGAACACCAGCGTGCGCACGGCGGTGCCCTGCGCCAGCGCGAGCGCCCAGGTGCCGCTCTCGCGCTCGCCCGCGATGCTGTCGAAGGTCATGCAGAAGATCAGCAGCGGCAACAGCAACTGCAGCACGAAGGCGGCGCTGAGCCGGCCAAAGCGCACCAGCTCGCTGCTCTCCGCGGCGGCGCTGAAGTTGGGAGGGTTGCGCTTGTGCGCCTCCAGGTACACCGAGCTGCCGGTGAACGGCTCGATGCCCGGATCGAGGAAGCCGAGCGCGCTGGGTGGGCGAAACGCGAACGAGCCGTAGTGCGCCATGCGATGCGGATGGCGATCGGGTTGCTGCTTCCACTCCTCGGAGACCTGGGCCTGCAGCTGCTCGCGCTGCTGCCGCTCGCCACGCTGGCGCAGCAGCTCCAGCGTGAACGCGCTCAACAGCAGCAGCGTGACCAGCGCCAGCACGACGCGGAACGTGCGCTTGCGCCACGCGCGGAGCAGCTCCTGACGTGCGACCGTCCAGATCATGGCGAGAGCGTGGCGAAGAGGAACGCGGACACCGGAGGCGCCGGGCTGTACTGCTCACCCGCGCTGCCGTAGTTCTTGAACCAGGCGGCGGGGTAGTACTCGTTGTTGGTCAGGTTCTGCACCGACAGGCCGAGGTCGAGCGCCGGCGTGACCTGGTAGTGCGCGTCGAGGTTCACGGTGTAGTACGAGCCGACGCGGCGGCCGTCGTTCTCCTTGGTCAGGTAGTAGTCGCCCTGGCCGTAGCACCAGAGCGAGATCAACACGCCCTCGAAGCGACGGAAGTCGATGCCGCCCTTGGCGTTGAACCACGGCACGTGGTTGAGCCACTTGCCCTCGCGCGCTTCGTTGCCTGCGCCAGGCTCGGTCTGCTTGGCGACGACGGGACTGAACGCACCCCACAGCGAGAGCCACTCCAGCGGCTTCACCGAGGCCTCGACGTCGAAGCCGTAGCGGCGCGTCTTGCCGATGTTCTCCAGGTCGCCGGACATGTCGGGCTTGTTGCGGATCTCGCGGCTGGCACGCTGCTCCCAGAACGCGAGCCGACCGCTGAAACGCTGGCGGATGTTGCTGCGCAGGCCGGCTTCCCAGCCGTCGTTGAGCGACGCCTCCACGCTCTGTCCGTTCGCGGTGCGATAGGCGCCGTTGTACGTGCCGACCTGGAAGTTGCGGCCGTAGCTCGCGTACAGCAGCTGGCCTTCGTGGAAGGCGTACGACGCGCTCAGCTTGGGCTGCCAGAGCACGCCGTAGTCGGCCATGCCGAACTTGCGATCGTTGAGTCGGTTCTCCAGCGTGCCGAACAGGTAGTCGCCGCGCACGGCGGCCACCAGCTTGACCGGGCGCACCGGGCGCACGCTCGCCTGCAAGTACGAACCGGCGGCACCGAAGTCGAAGTCGAACGAGCGCGTGGCCATGCCCTGCGCGACGCGGTTGACGGAGTTGAAGCGGCGCTGCTCGTTGCGTTGCTGCGTGTAGTCGACGCCCCACTCCAGCGCGAAGTCGTGCGCGTTCTTGCCGCGCGCGCGGTAGGTCAAGGTCGCGATCGCACCGTGGTGCAGCTCGCGATCGGTGCGGTGCGTCTGCTGCTCCATCGGATCGAAGCTGACGTTGCGCTCGTGGTAGAAGCGCTGGAGGTACACGCGCGCGGACAGGAACAAGCTCGGCGACAGCTCGTAGTCGAGGTGCCCGCTGACGCGTCCGAAGGTCGCCTTGCCGGCGTCGGGCAGGGCGTAGTCGGGCGCGATGTGTGGACGTGCGATCGCGTCGGGGCGGTCGAGGAAGCCGGGCGACTCGGCGTCGAACTTCATGCCGCGCACGATCAGGCCAACCTTCAGGCGGCGGTTCGGCTCGTAGAACCACTTGCCGGAGCCCGCGAGGCGATCGAGCCGCGAGTTGGTGCGGAAGCCGTTGGAGCTGCGGTAGCCGAGGAAGTAAGTGTGGTTGAAGGCGCCGTGGCGCTGGCCGTAGAGCAGCTGCGGCTCGACGGTGCCAAAGCTGCCGCCGAGCAGGCGCAGCTTGCGCGCGTTCACGCCCTGCAGCGTGTGCACGTTGATGTTGCCGGCGACGTTGTAGAGGCCGTAGCGCGGGTCGACGGTGCCTTGCACGACATCGACGTGATCGATCTCCTGCGCGAACACGGGCTTCAGGTCGGCCTGGCCGCGGTGCATGTTGGTCGGGATGCCGTCGAGCAGCACCTTGACGAAGCCGTTGTTGTCCTCGGTGTTGTAGCCGCGCAGGGCGACGTTGGTCGACGTCACGCCCTGGTTGAACTCCTGGTTGTAGACACCCGGCATGCGCTTGAGCAGCGCGGCGGTGTCGTTGGCCGTCTGGATGCTCAGGATCTCACTGTCGAGCGTGTTGATGGTGGTGATCAGCGCGCCGTTGCCGAGCGGACCATCGTCCTTGCGGATGGTGACGTCGACGACGTCCGAGCCCAGCGCGACGCTCGGCTCCGGCAGGCCCGAGTCGATCGACGTGAGAGTCAGCGGGACGCCTGCGTCCTGTGCATGCGAGACGGACGACCAGGCCAGCGCGATGAGCGCGCTCAGGAGGAAGCGTTTCATGTTTTATCGAAGGGGGGTTAGGCGGCGAAGTGCTGACGGTAGAGCGCCTGCACGGCGGTCTCACCGAGACCTGACGCGGCGCAAACATGGACGAGCTTGCCCGCGCGCATGATGCCGAGGCGATGCGCGCTGCTGACGACGGAAGTGAGGTCGTGCGTGACCATCAGCACCGCGGCGCCTCGCTCGCTCTGCCGACGCACGGAGGCGTAGAGCTCCTCGGCCGCGCTCGGGTCGAGGCCGCTGGAGGGCTCGTCGAGCAGCAGCACCTGCGCGTTGCGCGCCTGCGCGAGCGCGAGCACGACCTTCTGACGCATGCCCTTGGAGTAGCCCTCGGCGCGACGGTCGACGGCCGTGGCCGGGATGCCGGCGTCGAGCAGGATGCGCGTGAGATCGGACGGCACGGAGCTGCCGGACAGACGCAGGAAGTACTCGAGGTTCTCGCGGCCGCTGAGGTGCGGATACAGGCGGACTTGCTCCGGCACGTACGCGATGCGCGCGCGGGCCGCCCGCGGATCGCGCGCGACGCACACGTCACCGACGAAGGCCTCGCCCGAGCTCGGCGTGGTGAAGCCGAGGAACAGGCTCAGCGTGGTGGTCTTGCCCGCGCCGTTGGGACCACGCAGGCAAAACACTTCGCCCGCCGCGATCTCCAGCTCCAGCGCATCGAGCGCGAGCTGCTCGCCATACCGCTTGCTCAGCGCGCGTGCCGCCAACATCGTGCCGCACCTTACGCGGTGAAAGGCACCACGCTACCTGCAAGATGGCAAAGATTTGCAGAGGGGGAGAAGGGACTTCGCGAAGATTTGCGAAGTCGTGCACACCGGGACCGGGACCGGGTGCGGGACCGGGTGCGGGCGCGCTTCGCTGCGGGAACGGGCCCGGGCCCGGGCCCGGATCGCGGGCGCAAATCGCGAGTGCGCAACGGACGTGGGCTTCGCTGCGGAAAAGAGCGCGGGCCCGGGCCCGGATCGCGGGTCAACCGGTCGTTGCTCAGGACGACGCGCGGCCCTGCAGGTGCCAATTGTCATCGGCCCTGCCTAGCGAGTTCACGAGTACAGAGACTCGACGCCTCCATCGGTCGGGAGCTTTTCGAGTGCACGTGCCACGCCGCGCACCTGTGCATCAAAGATCGCGTTCCACCGCAGTGACAGCATTGATTTGGAGAACCGTCGAACTTGATGTCGAGGTCGTCCGGCCCCGCCTTGCACGCGAGTTGCGGCTGGCAGCGTAGCCGAGAGTGTTCCTAGGATCAGAAGCAGCGACAGTGAATCTAAGACGACAGGCTACTCGCGCAGGAACGGAGCAAAGCTTCGGCACGCTCTACTACCAAGGCGGTGCCGTCGTCATCTGCGCGTAACACTGACCGTGCGGGATCGGAGGATAGGAGCGTACGCGTGGACGAGTCCGTCATTGATGCTCAGTCCAATGTGCACGCTCCTGAAGCCCCACCGCCGCGGGCGGTAATGATCGCGCCGTCGCCGCTACTCACGACGGAACCTGGCCTGCCGGCACATTTTC
>JBEVNG010000453.1:0-12584 GCA_040508235.1 Polyangiales bacterium
TCGACGTGGGGCAGGTGTCGATCAACGATTTCGGCCTCACCTACATGGCGAGCGAGCTGCCGTTCGGTGGCGTGCGTGGCTCGGGCTTCGGCCGCCTCAACGGGCGCGATGGTCTGCGCGGCTGCACCAACCCGAAGGCGGTGCTCGACGACGTGCTGCCGCTGCACGTACCCGCCAAGGTGTTCCCGGTCGCCGAGAACGGCGTCGCGGTCGCCCGCGATGTCATCCGCGTGCTCTACGAGCGCACGCTGAGTGGCCGCGTGAACGCAGCCACCGAGCTGGTGAAGGCGCTGCTCAAATGAGCCCCGCCGACACGAACACGCAGCGCTTCGACTACATCGTGGTGGGTGGAGGCTCGTCGGGCTCCGTCGTGGCGGGCGAGCTCGCGCGCGACCCGAAGCTGTCGATCGCGCTGATCGAGCTGGGCGACGGCGCGGACGATCATCCCGAGACGCTCGCGGCCGATGGCTACAAGGACGCCTTCGCCAACGACGCGCTGGTGCTCGAGCGCTTCAGCCAGCCGCAGCCCGAGTGCGGCAACCAGCGGCTGTTCCTGGCCTCCGGCAAGGGCCTGGGCGGCAGCGGCGCGATCAACGGCATGGTCTACACGCGCGGCTCGCGCGAGGACTACGCCTCATGGGGCCGCGGCTGGTCGTACGACGAGCTGGTGCCGTCGTTCGAGGCGGTGGAGCGGCAGCTTCGCATCCGTCCGCGCGCGCCCACCGAGTTCACCGAGGCGTTCGTGCACTCCGCCGAGCAAGCGGGCTTCCGGCGCAGCAGCCTGCACGATGGCGACCTCTCCGGCGTGATCGGCTACCAGCCGATGAACTACGAGGGCGACCGGCGTCGCAGCTCGTACGTCGCGTTCGTGCGCGATCCCGCCCGGCCAAACCTGCAGCTGTTCACGCGCACCGTCACGCGGCGCGTGGTGTTCGAGGGCACGCGCGCGGTCGGTGTCGAGGTCGAGCAGGGCGGCCGCCGCAGGATCCTGCGAGCGGAGCGTGAGGTCGTGCTGTGCGCGGGCGCGCTGGAGACACCCAAGCTGCTGATGCTCAGCGGCGTGGGGCCCGCGGGTGTGTCGCGCGCGTTCGGCGCCCCCGTGATTCGCGACGTGCCGGCGGTGGGCCAGAACCTGCACGACCACCCGAACGTCACCTTCTTCTTCGTCGGTCGCCAGTCGGTCGACGCGTTCTATCCGCAGCTGTACGGGTTTCATCGCGCGAACCCGTCGAGCGACTTGCCCGCGGGCCAGAGCGACACCTGCTACGTGATGTACCCCGCGCGTTCCTCGCTGCGTGAGGCGGCGATGCGCATGGTGCCGCCCAAGCTGCCCGGCTTCCTGTACGGGGACCAGGCCAAGCAGCTGATCCGTGGTGGCATCTCCTTCGCCACCGCGTTGAGCCCGATCCAGCGCTTGATCCAGCGCACCTGGGGCTGCGTGACGATCCTGGGCAAGCCCAAGAGCCGCGGCTCGCTCACGCTCGGCTCGCACGACCCGACGCAGCAGGCGATCATCGACCCCGCGTACTTCCGACACCCGGAGGACATGGAGACCATGGTCAAGGGCGTGCGTCTCGCGCGCAAGATCGCGGGCGGCAACGCGCTCAAGGTGTTCGGCAACCTGGCGGTGCTGCCGCCGGCGATGGTCGAGAGCGACTCCGCGCTGGCCACGTTCATCGAGTACAACGCGATGACCACGTTCCACTACGCAGGCACCTGCCGCATGGGCGAGGACGCGGACGCGGTGGTCGACCCGGAGCTGCGCGTGCGCGGGCTGCGCGGGCTGCGCGTGGCGGACGCGTCGGTCACGCCGTTCACGCCGGTGTCCGCGATGAACGCGCCGAGCATGATGATCGGCATGCGCGCGGCGCGCTTCATCCAGCGCAGCATCGCGGACGCGCCCGGTGCGCACGAGGCGCCGCCATGGCCCGCGTGAGCGTCGCCAAGAAGCCGACCCCCAAGGAGGGCGTCAAGGCCGCCAAGGCCGAGATGTACCGGCGCTTGATCGTCGAGGCAGCGGAGCCCGTGTTCGCGGAGCACGGCTTCGACGAGGCCAAGATGCAGGACATCGCGCAGGGGGCGGGCATCGCGCTCGGCACGCTGTACAGCGTGTTCCCCGGCAAGAGCGAGCTGTACGCGGCCATTCAGGAGCAGCGTGGGCGCGAGATGCTGGAGGGCATCTACAACGCGATCCAGGGCTACACGGGCGTCGCCGACGCGTGCCAGCGCGGCATCGAGGCGTACGTGCGCGTGCTGGTCGAGCGACCGCACTTCCTGCGCATGCACCTGCGCGACGGGCTGTCCTGGACCGACCCGAGCTCGCTGCGCAGCGGCGTCGAGGTCGCGACCTGGGAGCGCGGAATGAGCCTGGCGGTCGACCTGCTGCGCATGGGCATCGAGCGCGGCTTTCTGCTGCCGAACCGGCCCGAGCTGGTGCTCAAGATGATGGTCGCCACGCACCAGGTGCAGCTGACTGACTGGCTGGAGCGCGGCGCCAAGGCCAACGAAGTCGACGCGCTGATCGCGGACATGCAGCGCCACTTCGTGCGTGCGTTCGTGAACGCCGCCAATGATCAAAAGCTTGCCAGCGGCTGAGGGAGAACGAACATGAGCTTGCAGACCAACGGCGCGGTGAAGAAGGTCCCGGAGAAGGCGCGCACGCCGAAGAAGCCGCAGGGCCGGTTGCCCGGCGTCGCCTCGGGCGCGTATCCCCTCGTCGGCCACGGCATCGAGTTCGCCACCAACTGCTTGCCGCTGCTCTGGCGCGCGTACGAAGAGCACGGTGAGCTGGCGACGCTCAAGGTGTTCAACAAGAACATCGTGCTGTTCACGGGGCCCGAGGCGCAGGAGGCGATGTACCGCCAGCCGGACGAGATCCTCAGCCCCAACGAGGCGTACGAGATCATGGTGCCGGTGTTCGGCAAGGACGTCGTCTACGACGCGCCGCCCGAGCGCATGAACGAGCAGATGGCGATGCTGCGCCCCGCGCTGCAGGACAAGCGCATGCGCACGTACGGCGAGATCGTCGCGCTGGAGACGCGGCGTGCGCTGTCGGAGTGGGGGGCAGAGGGCGAGATCGACCTGGTCGAGTTCTGCGCCGCGCTCACCAACTACACCTCGACGCACTGCCTGATCGGCCGCGAGTTCCGCGAGCGCATGAGCGACGAGTTCTCCAAGGTCTACTACGACCTGGAGCGCGGCATCACGCCGGCCTCGTACATCCACGCCAACCTGCCGCTGCCGTCGATGATCCGTCGCGACCGCGCCCGCGAGCGGCTGATGGGCATGATCGGCGAGATCGTCGACGAGCGCACCAAGAGCGGCACGCAGGGCGAGGACTTCCTGCAGACGCTGATGGACGCACGCTACAAGGACGGCTCCGCGCTGTCGCGCCACGAGATCACCGGCATGCTGCTGGCCGCGATGTTCGCGGGCCACCACACCAGCAGCGTCACCGTGGCCTGGGCGTTGATCGAGCTGGTAAAGCACCCGGACTACCTCGACCGCGTGCTCGCCGAGCTCGACAGCGTGTATCCCGAGGGCACCGACGTGACCTTCCAGTCACTGCGACAGATCCCGCTCACCGAGTACGCGGTGAAGGAGGCGCTGCGCCTGCACTCGCCGCTCTGGATCCTGATGCGCGCGGTGGTGAGCACGTTCGAGTACGGCGGCTACACGTTCGAGCCGGGCACCTGGATCGCGAACTCGCCGTGGGTGTCGCACCGCCTTCCGGGCGTGTTCACCAACCCGATGGCGTTCGATCCGGACCGCTTCGGCCCCGGCCGCGAGGAAGACAAGAAGCAGTTCACGTTCGTGTCGTTCGGCGGCGGTCGCCACAAGTGCCTGGGCAACGCGTTCGCGCTCTTGCAGGTGAAAACCATCTTCGCCATCCTGCTGCGCGGGTTCTCGTTCGAGCTCCTACACAACCCGATCATTCCCGAGAGCGGACTGGTCATGGGGCCCAAAAAGCCGTTCCGCGTGCGCTATAAGCGTCTGCGACCGAACGGAGCGTTTTGATGAAGATCGTGATCGACTGGGATCTGTGTCAGGGCCACGCCAACTGCACCGGCGACGCGCCGGAAGTCTTCTTCGTCGACGACGACGGCAAGCTGCACGTCAAGATCCCCGAGCCCGAAGAGTCGATGCGCGACATGGTGGAGCTCGCCGCCAGCTACTGCCCCACCAACGCGATCACGATCGAGGGCTGAGCGTCAGCTCGCCAGGATACGCGTGATGCCCTGCGACGTGTGATCGAGCCAGGTGTCGAGCTCGGGCCGCCTGTCGTCGAGGCCATACGAGATCAGCAGCAACGGCAGGCCGTCGTGATCGACGGTGCGCACGCGGGTAGGGCGCGGCTCGCCGTCGTTGTCGGCCTCGCGGAGGAACGGCGCGAGCGCGGCCAGCTCCAGACAGAGCTCGTCTTCGCCGCTGTACGCGATCGAGATGCCGTCCTCGGTCGCGAGCACGAGCGCGTCGAGGCCGACCTGATCACGCACGTGCTCCAGCTGATAAGAGAGCGCTTCCTGTGGCTGGTACGAGCGCCGCGTACGCCGTTCTCTCGCGATGGTTCGCATGGCCAATCCCCCCCGGGTATGACTTTTCCGTACTCCGCATGGTCACCTCGTGACGATCGCGGCAGCAAGAAAACGCCGAGCTGGCGTGCGCCAGCGTTGTTACTCCCGCGCTAGCCACCCATTCCGTAGCTTCTCCGGACGAGAGGAGGACAGCGGAATGAGGAAGATGATCGCGGCGCTGCAGATGTCGCTCGACGGCTATGCGCAGGGCTCGGACCAGGGTGGACCGGAGTGGGTGGACTCGTGGGCGGATGGGCTCGGGCTGATCCCGGATGTCGACACGTTCGTGCAGGGCGCGGGCATGTACCCGGGTTATGCGATGTTCTGGTCGGCCATCGAGGCGGACCCGAGTGCGGTCGCGCCGTTCTCGCAGCGCAAGCCCTACGAGCGCGAGGTCGCCTACGCGCGACGCGCCGCCAGCACGCCGCACTACGTGTTGAGCCGCAAGCTCGACGGCGTCGACTGGCCCGCCACCGCCAAGGTGGTGCGCGACCTGTCGGCGCTTCGCGCGCTGAAGGAAGCGCCTGGCAAGAACATCTACGTGGTCGGGGGACCCACGTTCGTGGTGGAGTTGCTCAACGCGCAGCTGATCGACGAGCTGACCTTGATCGTCGCGCCGCTGTTGCTCGGCGGCGGCAAGCCGATGTTCGCGGGCAGCACGCTGAATCGCCCGCTGCACTTGATGGGCGCCGAGCCCGCCCAGCAGGGCCGCGTGGTGCTGCGCTATTCAGTGCTTCGCTAGCGCCATCAGCACGATCGGCAGGATGCGCGCGGCGGCGCTGACGTCGGGGCGGTAGTGCAGGAACAGGCCCGAGAGCACGCCGAACACGCGGCCGAGCATCACGAACTCCTCCGGCAAGCGCACCACCGGATCGTTCTCGATGGTGCGCGTCATGGTGGTCAGCTGCGCGAGCACCTCCACCTGCGTCGGCCAGTCGCCGCCGCGTGCCTGCACCACGCCGATCTCGTCGAGCACGGTCTGCGCGTAGGTGTGGATGCCGGCGAGCGTGCCGCTGCGCGTCGCGAAGCCGAGCTGCTGCAGGTACAGCGCCATGCCGGGCGCATCCTTGGCGACGAACGCCTTGGCGAGGTCGACGAGCACGCGCAGCTTCTCCGGCGCCAGCTCCTTGGCGCAGCCGAAGTCGAGCAACACCAGCGTGCCGTCTTCTCGCGCGAGCAGGTTGCCGGGGTGCGGATCGGCCTGAAAGAGCCCGAGATCCAGCGTCTGCCGCACGTACGCCTCCAGCACGCGCGCCAGCAGATCGGTCACGCCCGCGCGCGCCTCGGCACCACCGCGCGCAAACAGACGATCGAGCAGGTTGGTGATCTTCTCGCCGGGCATGAACGTCGTGGTCAGCACGCGCGCGCTGGAGCGCTCCGTGATCACCGACGGCACCTTGATGTGCGGATCGCCGGCGAAGAAGTCCGCCGCCCGCTGCGTCAGCACGGCCTCGCGCGCGTAGTCGAGCTCCGCCCAGATCATGGCCTTGGTCTCGCGCACGATGGTGTCGAGGTCGACCGGCGGCAGGCTCTCGCCGAGCGCCTTGAGGAACAGCTCCAGCAGCTCCAGGTCGATCGCCACCAGCTCCGCGATCCGCGGGCGCTGCACCTTCACCGCCACCTCGCGGCCGTCGTGCAGCGTGGCGCGATGCACCTGGCCGATGCTGGCGGCCGCGAGCGGCTCGCTCTCGAAGGCCGCGAACAGCTCCTCCAGCGGCAGCCCGAGCTCCGCCTCGACGGTGCGCATGATCTCCGCCACGGGCACCGGCGGCGCGGCATCTTGCAGCTTGCTCAGCTCGCGCACGAACGGCTGCGGCAGCAGGTCCGGACGCGACGACAAGATCTGACCGACCTTCAGCAGCGCGCCGCCCTGGCGCACGCACAGCTCGTGCAGCCGACGCGCGGTGTCGTCGTGCAGCTGCTCCAGCGCCCGCGCCGCCGACGCGCGCGACATGAACGCGGCCTTGGTCGTGTGCAGTCGGTAGCTGGCGACCACACGCCCCAGCGTCAGCGCCGCGGTGGTCAGGCGCCCGAGCTTGGTCTGCCAGCCGGCGGCCTCGCCGCGCGTGCCCTGGAGCAGCTGCGAGAACACGCCCTGCACCTCGGCGGCCGCGTCGCGCGCCTCCCACGCGACCGTCTCGATGGCGGTCAGCACGGCGTTGGCGACCTCGAGCCACAGCTTGATCGCGCTGCGTACGTCGAACTCACCCTGCACGCCCGGGCTACGCGGCCGATACCCTCGCGGGCCCGCTGCATCGTGGAACGCCATCCCGTACCTCCGTCCTTCGTTGTATTACGGCTTGTAATACAAACGATGAAGGAGGCGCAAGCGGGCCTGCGAAGATTCAGCCGGAGATGGTCTCGAGGCAGTCCTGGCAGACCCAGACCCGAGGTAGCTCCGGGCGGTCGGTCATGCCGAGATAGGCGCGCGCGCCGCGCTGGATCTGCGTGCCGCAGTTGGCGCAGCTGGCGGGCCGGTTGAGCACCAGCTCCTGGAAGCCGTAGACGTCCGCCAGCGGTCCGATGGCGAGCGGCGCGGGCTCGGGCATTGGCTCGGGCTCGGAGGGCGCTGGCACCCCCTCGACGTCGATGGGCTCATCGGACTCGGGACGTCGACGCGGCTCGCGATGCGACGTGTGCCCACGCGCGGTGGCCGCCAGTCGGGCGGCATCGCGCTTCACGGTGGCCACCATCTCCACCGAGTCCGTGACCACGCGGTCCACCTCGCTGACGACGTTGTCGACCAGGCTGAAGGTGTCCTCGAGGACGTTGCGGATCAGGTGCGAAACGGAGAGACGACGCTTGCGAGCCTCGTCCTTCAGCGTGCTCTCGAGGTCCTGCGGAACACGCGTCTGGATCAGTCGGTCTTTGCGCGGGCGGTCGTCCATAACGCTGACTCGCTGGGCGTCCGCCCCTGAGAAGGAGCGGAGCGCTCCAACTTTAGCGTGCTTCGAGCTGCTTGCGCGCGCGCTTGCGACGGTTGCGCTCGGCCTCCGCCTGCTTCTTGCGGCGCTTGACCGAGGGCTTCATGTAGCTGCGGCGCTTCTTCAGCTCACGCATGATCCCCTCCGAGGCCATCATGCGCTTGAGCTGCTTGATTGCGCGCTCCACGCCACGCTCGCCAACCTCGACCTCGACGGGTTTGCACTGAACTGGATCGCCTGCCATGAGCTCTCTTCCTCTACGTATCCGGGCGCCCGTGGGGCACCGTCTCTAGAGGGTCGCACGCGCCAGGGCACCCACGACCTCAAATCCGGGCCCGTTTCATGCCGCGCCACTCCGAAGAAAGCAAGCCGCTGCCGGACATTTGTGGCTACACTTGCGTAACCGCGGGCCCGTCGAGCCGCGACCCAGAGGCAGTGCTCGATGGCCGGTCCTGACCTGAATCCTCGCTCGTTACGCGCCCGTGCAAAGGCTTGGCTCTACCGCCAGCTGCGCCTGGGCATCGGCCTGGGCGCCCTGGTCATCCTGACGATCAACGGTGGGGTCCGGGCCAGTGGGGGGCACGTAAACCTGCTGTCGGTCGATCGCATGGGCGAAAAGGCGAGGGCGCTCGGCATGTCGGCGACGCATCGTCTGACCTGCTGGTTCCACAGCGACGCGGACGTCGAGGAGGAGATCCGCAAGGCGGCCCTGCGCCACGGCGTGCCCGTGAAGCTCGCCATGTCGGTCGCGCGCGCGGAGTCGAGCTTCCGGCACATGGTCATCAGCCACACGGGCGCGATGGGCGTGATGCAGCTGATGCCCAACACCGCGCGCGATCTCGGCGTCACGGATCCGTTCAGCATCGAGCAGAACGTCGACGGCGGCGTGCGCTACCTGAAGCAGCTGCTGACCAGCTACCGCGGCAACGTGAAGCGTACCCTGGCCGCCTACAACGCGGGCCCGGGTCGCATCAGCAAGACCGGCGCGCTGACCATGCCCACCGAGACCAAGGGCTACGTCGCGCGCATCACGTCGCGCTTGTAGAGAGGTCAGGCCAGGATCGACGACGCCGACTTGGCGCGCGACTCGTCGGTCTCGTTCGCGCGCGGCGGCACCGCCATGCCGCGCTGCACCGCTGGGCGGGCGCGGATCGCATCGAGCCAGCGCTGCAAGTTGGACAGGCCGTCGATGGACAGGCTCGCCCACTCGTAGCCCTGCACCCACGGGAAGGTCGCGATGTCGGCGATCGAGTACTCGTCGGCGAGGTACTCGTGCGCGGCCAGGTGCGTGTCGAGCACCTCGAACAGGCGCCGACACTCGCGCTGGTAGCGGCCGATGGCGTACTGGATCTTCTCGGGTGCGTAGCGCACGAACACGTTGGCCTGGCCCATCATCGGGCCGACGCCGCCCATCTGGAACATCAGCCACTGCAGCGTCACCGAGCGCTGCTTGGGGTCGCTCGCGAGCAGCCTGCCGGCCTGCTCCGCGAGGTAGAGCAGGATCGCGCCCGACTCGAACACCGCGAAGTCGCCGTTGCCGTGATCGACGATGGCGGGGATGCGACCGTTGGGATTGATGGCGAGGAACCAGGGTTGCTTCTGCTCCTGGCTGGCCAGCGCGATCGCCCGCACCTGGTACGGCAGGCCGAGCTCTTCGAGGGCGATGGAGACCTTCTGACCGTTGGGCGTCGCGGCGGTGAACAACTCGATCATGAACTCTCCTGCGCCTCGTCGCGCCGGTGCGAGCGCGCCGCCCTCAGCTGTGGAGCAAGGTCGGTGGCAGCGACAGCGCTTCGAAGGCCCTGCACACCGCGACGATGGCCGCGGTATGGATGGCGACGGACTGAAAGACCCGGCCGCCTTCGCGCAGCTCGAGAGCGACGCGATAGCCCTGGGCCGGCAAGTGCGAGAGCGAAGCCCGCAAGGCTTCTCCGCGCAAGTGCCGCGACGATGCACAACGACGAACGAAGTAGACGAGGGCGTCGCGTGGCGCCATCCCTCGGAATCTCACTTCAATTGCGCGGAGAGCGCTGTGCTTGCCAGTGGCTCTGCCGGTTTCCCCCATTGCAGCTCCTCCGTTTCGCGACTCTGATCTGCATGACTACACCAGGCTATCTGTGTGTCAATGCTAACGTGGAGTCCGACAGCGAGCCCCCTGCACTCATTCCCAATGCAGGGCTGATTCGGGGTGAAACCTTCAGAAGATGAGCTTGCCGCCGCCCGGTGCGCCCGGCAGGCCGCCACCCGGAATGCCGCCGCCGCCCTGTCCAGGGACCACGATGCGGGACATCTGCTGACGCTGCATCTCGCGCGCCTGCTCGATCAGCTTCTCGACCGCGCCCTGCACGGCCTCCGGGAACTTCTCCATCGCCTCGCTCAGGTCCTTCGCCTCGATGGGCGCCTGGATCGGCAGCGGACCGCGGTCGGACATCAAGGTCGTCTCGCCCGTGAAGAGCTGCGGACGGCTCGGGTCGGGCGAACCGTCCTCGAGGATCGGCGAGAGACGGCGGATGGTCGCGACCTTCAGGTCCGTGAACGACTCTTCCTTGTACAGATTCGACTTGTCGACCTTCACATCAGCGAAGGGATTCTGCTCGTTGGCCATGGCGGACACATGCCAAATACCGAGCCCAATATCAAACAGAGAGCGCAGCTCCGTGCAACGGTCGGTCGGGCGCTGTGTGTGTGTCGGCGCGAATCCCCAAAATGCGCAGCGCTGTCGCCGCGGTACCTCGCCAGCCTGGCGAGGGTGCTAACGTAGTCGCGGTCCGCAGCGGCGAGTTGGCCTCTGAAAGGTAGCGGATGGTGAACGAAGGCAGCGTCCCGCTTCAAGAGCGCAACCTTTCGTCGTGGTTGGCGCGCCTCATCGACGCGTCGCTGATTTTTCTCGCCCACTACATCGCGACCTTCTCGCGCGAGTACCTGTCGGTCTTCGATCCGCAGCTGGCCCTCGGCACGCTGGTAGCCGTGGCGGTCTTCAGCATCATCGCGGATGCGAATGGTCTCTATCGCCCCGCGTTGCGCTCGTCGCCCGCCAAGGTCGAGCTGGGCAAGGTCTGGCTGTGCTGGGGCCTGACGCCGCCCATCCTGCTCACGGTCGCGTTCGCCACCAAGACGGGCGACGACTACTCGCGCGTCGCCACGCTGACCTGGTTCCTGCTCGCGCCCACGCTGATCAGCGTGGTGCGCTTCGGCTCGCGCCGGCTGGAGGGCGAGCTGCACAAGCGCGGCGTCGCCACGCGCACGGTGCACATCGTCGGCGCGACCAAGATGGGCGGCATGATCGCCCAGCGCATCATGGACGACCCGCAGAGCGGCATGCGCGTCGAGGGCTACTTCGACGACCGCGATCCGGAGCGCCTCAACCCGATGCCGGAGCGGCTCGGTCCGCCCAAGGGCAAGCTCAACGAGCTGCTGGAGCTGGCGCACAAGGGCAAGGTCGACATCGTCTACATCGCGCTGCCCTTGCGCGCGGAGTCCCGCATCAGCGACATCGTCCGCAAGCTCGCGGACAGCACGGCGTCGGTCTACGTGGTGGCGGACTTCCTGGTCTTCGACCTGGTGCACGCGCAGTGGTCCAACGTGCAGGGCCTGCCCGTGGTCAGCGTGTTCGAGAGCCCGTTCTACGGCGTCAACGGCTGGCTCAAGCGCGTCGAGGACTTGGTGCTCGGCACGCTGATCTTGATGATGATCGCGCTGCCGATGGCGGCGATCGCGCTCGGCGTGAAGCTGAGCTCGCCCGGGCCCATCTTCTTTCGCCAGCGCCGCTACGGGCTCAACGGCGAGGAGATCCGTGTGCTCAAGTTCCGCACCATGGTCGTCACCGAGGACGGCGGTGTAGTGACCCAGGCCAAGAAGGACGACAACCGCGTGACCCCGTTCGGGCGCATCCTGCGGCGCACCTCGCTCGACGAGCTGCCGCAGTTCCTGAACGTGATCATGGGCGAGATGTCGATCGTGGGGCCGCGTCCGCATGCGGTCTCGCACAACGAGATGTATCGGCGCATGATCCATGGCTACATGCTGCGCCACAAGGTCAAGCCTGGCATCACCGGCTGGGCGCAGGTGAACGGCTGGCGTGGCGAGACCGACACGGTCGAGAAGATGGAGCAGCGGGTCAACCACGACCTCCATTACATTCAGAACTGGGGCCTACTTCTCGACCTCAAGATCATCTTCAAGACCGTGTTCGGCTCCGGGACGCGTCAAAACGCGTACTGAGGTCAGGCCGGACGGGTGGGAGGCGCCGTGAAAGTCCGCGATCGTATCGCGCCGATCATCGATCTCTTTCTGGCTGCGGTGTACGCGGACCAGCGCTTCGTCGACGAGGAGAAGCTCGCTGTCGCGCGCATGGTGTGCGACCTGATCGTGCGCACCGAGCTGCCGCCCGAGCTTCAGGAACAGATCGATCACTTCGACCCCGAGAAGTTCGACCTGGTGGCCACTTGCGACGACTTCGTGAGCGACCCGCCGATGAACCGCCGGCGCCTGCTGGAGCTGGTGGCGCAGCTGTGCGTCTCGGACGGCGAGCTCGACTTCGCCGAGGACGACTACCTGCATCGGCTGGCGCGCGCGCTGGGCATGGAGCCGAACGAGTACGAGGACATCGTGCTCGACTACGAGATCCACGACATGCGGCGCAGCTTCGAGATGCTGCGGGCGTCGTCGTTCGATCTGCCCAAGGACCGCGGCTGACTTTGCGTCCGCGTGTCGGGCACGCCACAGTCGCTGCATGGCGCGATCGCGCGTGCACGATGTAGTCATCTTCGGGGCAACGGGCTTCACCGGCGGACTGGTCGCCGCGTACTTCGCCGAGCACGTCTCGCTCGATCGCACGCCATGGGCGATCGCGGGACGCAGCCGCGAGAAGCTGGTGGCGCTGCGTGAGCGGCTCAGCCTGAAGAACCCGGCCTGCGCGCGCTTGCCGATCGTGATCGCGCGCAGCGACGATCGCGGCTCGCTGGCGGCGCTGGCGAAGAACGCGCGCGTGGTGATCAGCACGGTGGGTCCGTTCGCCAAGCACGGCGAGCCGCTGTTCGCATCATGTGCGGAGCACGGCACCGACTACGTCGACTCCACCGGCGAG
>JBEVNG010000501.1:0-7653 GCA_040508235.1 Polyangiales bacterium
CCCGGGATCGTGATCGCGGCCCTGCGCGGCAGCGTGCACGACCGCTCGCCGGAAGCGCGCCGGCGACGTGCGGCGCTGCATCACGCGACGCTGGGGCAAGTCGCCGCAAGCGCGCTCACGGCCAGCGTGCTCGTGGGCGATCCGCTCGACGTGCGCTGGCTCGCCGAGCAGCAGCACGCGGCGTGGCCCGTGGGTGTGATCGCGGCGTGGGCACTGCAAAGGTTCACTCTCAGCGACAAGTCCTCGCCGCACGCCGCGAGCGAGCGCTATCTCGCGGCCAAAAGCCACGCTGCGGCGCGTACGTTGCGGTTGGCGGATGGTCTGACCACGATCAGCTGGCCCGATGCGAGTGGCCGCGTCGACTGGCCCTCGCTGTGGGCGGTCGACGACGCCAGTGCATGGCCCCCGGACGGCGAGCGCAAGTGACGTTCGCGCGCACCCCAACGGTACCGTTCTCGCATTCGATCGTGCATGCTACGCCCCGCCACGCGTAGGGAAGCGCAATCAGGAGGACTCATGATGACTGGGTGGAAGTGGTTCGCGGGATCGCTCGTCGGCGGAGCACTCGTGCTCGGCGCTTGTGGAAGCAAGAAGAGCGAGAGCTCCGAGGGTGCCGAGGAGAGCTCGGGTGGCGAGCCCGAGATCGTCGTCGCGGATCAGGCGGAGTGGGACTCCCTGCTGGCCAGCGGCCAGGAGACCTACGACAACGCGTGCGGCAGCTGCCACCCGGGTGGCGACGCGGACCTCGGCCCCAAGCTCAAGGGCCACGCCGAGCCGCTCGCCCACATGCGCAAGCAGATCCGCAACGGCTCGGGCCGCATGGCACCCATCGGCGAGGACAAGCTGCCCGAGAGCGAGATGAAGGGCCTGTTCGTCTACCTGTCGTCGCTCGACGCGGTGGACGGCGTCAAAGGTCCGTGAAATAGCGGCCTGATCGGCGGAGACATAGTAAGTTTCCGCCGATGCAGCGTCCGCGGCTCGCGCGAGGCTACGCCCGTGCGCTCGGCGCTGCGCTGATGCTCGCGTGGATCGCGGGCTGCGCGGCGACCATCCCGAGTGGGCGGCTCGGCGTCGACAAGCTGGAGCTCAAGGGCGTCCAGGACCTCGACCCGTTCGCGCTGCGCGCATGCCTCGCGACCAAGGAGCGCGACTGGTTCTCGCTCGACCTGAGCCGCGACCCCGCGCCCAGCTGCGGCAAGCCTCCGTTCGACGCACGCCGCATCCACCTGCCGATCTGGCGCTGGGGCTGGACCGACTGGCCGCTGTACGATCCGAGCGTGTTCGAGCGAGACCTCGCGCGCATCGAGCGCTGGTACCGCGCGCGCGGCTACTACGGCGTGCGCGTGCTGTCGGCGAGCGCCAACCCACCCGACGCGCTCTATGGCGCGGCCAAGGGCCATGACCGGCTCGCACTCACCATCGCCATCGAAGAGAACGAGCCGGTGCGGCTGCGGCGGATCGTGGTCGAGGGCAGCGAGGGCCTGGAGGCGGCGCTGGCCAAGCAGGTCGCCTCGCTGGTCTCGGAGCTGAAGGTCGGCGCGCGCTTCGACGAGTCCGACTACGACACCACACGCGCGGGCCTGTTGCGCTTCTTGCGCGACGCTGGCCACGCCAGCGCCGACGTGAAGGGGCACGTCGACATCGACCCAGTCGCACGCAGCGCCGACATCCGCTTCGTGATGACGCCGGGGCCGGTGATGGAGCTGGGTGACGTGTGCGTCGAGGGCTTCGGCAAGCTGCCCCCGCGCTTGATCTTGCAGGCGAGCGACCTGCGCCCGGGGCGACCGTTCAGCGAGAGCGACATCGAGGATGCGCGCACGCTGATCTACCAGCTGCGCGTGCTGAGCGAGGTCGAGATCGCGGCCGGACGCATCGACCCCAACACCGGCGCCGCGGTGTTCGACGACGCCGGCGACGACCTGCACGAGGGCGAGTGGCTCGCGTTCGAGCAGGGCCAGGCGGTCGAGCACAAGAAGGAAGAGGAAGACCAGAACAGCGAGCGCGTGTGCAGGCGCGCCAAGGGTCCGCTGAGCGGGCGCCCGCGCGTGCCGATCGAGATCCGCGTCAAGCCCGCGCAGCTGTACCGCGTCGGTGTCGGCGCCGGTGTGCAGATCGGCGTCGAGAACGGGCAGCGCGCGATCAACGCCGCCGCGCAGTGGGACGTGCACCTGGTCACCTACGCGGAGGTGCGCAACTTCCTCGGTGGGCTGCGCCGGCTGCGCATCGAGGAGCGGCCCAAGCTGATCTTCCTGGCGCCCTTCCCGCGCGCGCAGGACGAGAACGGCCAGCGCGACGTGCGCCTCGGCAACAACCTCAGCGGCACCCTGGAGTGGCCCGCCTTCCTGGAAGCGCGCACGCTGCTGCGGCTGACCGCGATCTGGGACCGGGGCCCCGATCCGTACGGCGGTAAGTTCATCCGTGACGACTTCGACATCGGGCTCGGCCCGTCGCGCGGCTTCCTGCACAACCGGCTCAATGCGTCGTTCGCGGTGCACTACAACCCGTACATCCCGCGCTCCACGTTCGGCAACGCGCAGGAGCGGGCGAACACCGCGCAGCTGCGCAACGAGCGATACCACCTGCTCTTCCTGCAGCAGGTGTTCGAGTGGGACACGCGCGACGATCGCAACAGCCCGAGCAAGGGCACCTACGGGCGGCTCGAAGTGCACGAGGGGCTGCCGCCCTCCAACTGGTCGTACCTGCGCTTCACGCCGGAAGCGCGCGGCTACATCCCGCTGCCGTACGGCCTGGTGCTGGCGGCGCGCGTGGGCATCGGCCTGATCCACATCTTCAGCAGCGACGCGCGCACCGAGGAGCTGCGCCGGCTCGGTCCGCGTCCGTATCGTCTGCGTGGGGGTGGTCCCTACTCGGTGCGCGGCGTGCAGGCGGGTGCGCTCGGTCGGCGTGATCAAGACGCGCTCTACTTTCCCGGCGGCACACGCAGCTGGATCGCGAGCGTGGAGCTGCGCGTGCCGCTCGGCGACAGCCTGGGCATCGCCACCTTCCTCGACGCCGGCGACGTCGACGCGGGCGACGCCGGCGTGCGGCCGAGCTTTCGCTTCGATCGGCCCAACACCACCATCGGCGCGGGCATCCGCTACAAGACCATCGTCGGCCCGATCCGGCTCGACGTGGGCGCGCTGGTGCCCGGCCTGCAAGGCGACCAGAGCGGGCAGCGCGAGGTCAACCGCAGAGATCCGCTGTTCCGCTTCAACGGCGCGGTGCAGCTGACGATCGGGGAGGCGTTTTGAAGCTCCTGCGCGGCATCGTGCGCTCGCTGGCGTGGCTCCTGGTGGGAGCCGCCATCGCCGCACCCGCGCTCGCGTTCACGCTCTGGTACGCACCCGGCACGCCGTACGTTCGCGCGTGGGCACGCAAGACGCTGGAGACGTTGCTCGACGACCTGTTGGTCGGCGACGTGCAGATCGACCGCATCGAGCGGCTGTCGCTCGGTGGCGTGCTGGCGCGCGGCATCACGGTACACGACGGGCAGGGACGCGCGGTGCTGCGCGCCAAGCAGCTGGAGCTCGGTCTGTCACCGCTGGCGCTGTTGCGCCTGAAGCTGCGCTTCACGCACGGCCGGCTGGAGGACGCGCGCATCCACGCGATCCCGTCCGAGACCAGCATCTCGCTGTTCGACGCGTTCATGCCGGTGCCCTCGGCCTCCACCGCGCCACCCTCCAGCGGCGGCGGGCTCGACGTCTCGTTCGAGGCCATCCACGTGCTGCGCGCGGAGCTGTACGGCGCGGTGCCCGGTGTGCAGGGCCTCGACGCGACGCTGAGCGAGGTGCGCGGCGAGATCGTGATCGCCGACGAGCTGCGCGTGCGCGTGTGGCAGGTGCAGGGCAGCGTGCGCGCGCCGTACGAGGACACCACGATCACTGCCGCCACCTACGACCTCGAGACCGGCCCGCTGCGGATGCATGCGCACGCGCGCGTGCAGCGGCCCGAGGACAGCTTGCGCGTCGCGCTCGGCTACAGCGCGCCGCCCGACGCCAAGGATCACCTCGACCTCCTGGTCGCGCTGGAGCCCGCGCAGCCGCGCCTGCTCAGCGAGATCGGCTTGCTGCCGCCGGACGTATTGATCTCGCCCGTGCGTGGCCACGTGCACCTCGCGGGCCCGCTCGACGCGCTCGACTTCTCGAGCGGACTGCGGACGGACGCCGGCGACCTCAGTGTGCACGGCGCGCTGCCGCGAGCGGGCAACACGGTGGTCGTGATCGAGAGCAAGCAGCTCGCGCTCGACCGGCTGATCGCCTACGCGCCCGAGATCTCGCTGGGCATGAAGCTCGACGTGCAGGCGCCACCCGACGCGCCGATCCGCATGACGTTGCGCTCGCCCAAGATCTCCCTGCTCGGCGTCGACCTGCACGACGCCGGCGTGTCGGCCAGCTACGCCGACGAGCGGCTGACGCTGAGCAAGGCGAGCGTGCGCTACGGCGGCGGCAAGATCGACGTCAGCGGGCGCATCGACGCCAGCGCCGGCTTCGCGCTGCGCGTGCGCGCCAACGTGCCGGACCTCGCACGCAGCCCGGTGCTGCGCGACACCGGCCTGCGCGGCGGCATCCGCACCGACATCACCGCCTACCGCGAGGACGACCAGCTGATCTTCGACGGCAGCATGGGCTGGGTGAAGCCGGGCTACAGCTTCTACGGCGCGACCAACGAGATGGTGGTCGAGGGCGTCGTGCGCACGGACGAGGCGTTCGCGCGCCTCAGCGTCGACGTACGCGGCTCCAGCTGGGGCACCACCGTGCTCGACTATCCGGTCGGCGACTTCGAGTACAAGATCAAGGGCGCCACGCCCAAGTTCACGGCCGACTTCGCGCTGATCGATCGCCGTGCGCGCAGCGCCGACGCGCACCTGGAGCTCACGCAGGGCAAGGACGACAGCTACCGCTTCCTGCTGTTCCCGCTGCAGGTCGGCGTGAAAGATCGCGAGCCGTGGCGCGCCAAGGCCGACGTCACGCTCAGCCGCGACGCGGTCACCTTCAACGAAGTGTTCCTGGGCAACGGCGCGCAGCGGCTCGACCTGACCGGCGCGTACTCGTACACCAAGGCGTACCGCGTCGACTCGGTGCTGCAGCGCTTCGATCTCGGCGGCCTGCGCGAGCTGAGCGGCTTCGATCTCGCCGATCTCGAGGGCACCATCGACGGCAAGCTCGCGCTCACCGGCACGCCCGGCCACCCGCGCATCGACGCCAGCGGACAGCTGCGCGAGGGGCAGTTCCTGGGCATGACCGGGCTCGCGGTCGACCTGACGTTGAAGTCGGTGGAGGGGCGCTTCGACATCGACACGCAGCTGGTGCTGCCCGACAAGAGCCGCTTCGGGCTGTACGCGGGCGGCGAGCCCGGCACGGGCGCCGAGTGGGGGGAGCAGATCCTGAAGGGCAACTACTCGTTCGGGCTCGACTTCGATCGCGTGCCGTTCGAGGTCGCGCGGCCGTGGCTCGCATGGCAGGGCATGGAGCCGCCGGCGGGAACCATCAGTGCCACCGTGCGCGGCGCGGGTGCGCTCGATGCCCCCGAGCTCGACGCCAAGATCGAGGTACACGGCCTGGAGTGGGCGCCGTGGCCCAAGCTCGATCTGGGGCTGGAGCTGGAGCACGACGGCGGCATGGCGACGCTGCATCGCTTCGAGGCCAGCGACGCGCACGGCTCGATCGCCAAGCTGACGGGCTTCCTGGAGTCGACCATGCGCGAGCTGTTCGATCCGGAGACGCTGCGCGCGAGCCTCGGCACGCGGCCGTTCGAGCTCGCGCTGGGCTGGGATCGGCGCCGGCTCGATCAGCTGCCCGCGCCGATGCGCGTGGAGCTGCCGATGCCGTCGAGCGGCTCGCTGCGTGTCGCGCAGACCGACAAGGGTCCGGCGGTCGATCTGAACGCGTCGATCGGCTGGCCCGAAGACACCGATGGCGTCGCTGCCTGCGGCATCAGTCGCCACCCCGAGGCCGAGCTCACGCTGAGCGCGGTCGACGGACGCACCACCGCCAAGCTGACCGCGCGGCTCGACAACGAGCAGCTGGCGATGGCGGACGTCACCGCGGAGACGCCCGTCGGCGGCTGGATCGCGGGCACCGAGCCGCTGTTCTTGCCGCGCACCAGCTTCACGCTCAACGCCGAGACACCCAACACCGAGGAGATCCCGCTGTTGTGCGAGCACGTCACCGGACCGCTGCGCGTGGACGTGTCGGCGCTCGATGCATTCGCGGAGCCCCCCGAGCTGAACATCGAGGTGCACTCCAGTAGCCTCCAGCTGGTGGCGGCGCAGAGCCAGGTGCAGCGCCTGGGCGCGCTGCGCGAGGCGCGCGTGCTGGGCAAGGCGTTCAAGCTCGACGCCAGCGCCGGCGTCGACGGACCGAGCTTCAGCATGCTCGCCGATCTCGATCAGGGCGCGGGAAGTCGACTGCGTGTGCTCGGCTCGCTGCCGCGCGAGGCGCTGTTTCCGACCGGTGCGCCGCGCGAGAGCTGGCCGCTGGCCAAGTTCGATCTGGAGGCGGTGCGCAGTGAGCTGTCGTCGCTGCTGATCGGGCTGCCCATCGGCGTGCGCGCCAGTGGCCTGATCGATGGCAAGGCGCAGGCTCGCTACGACTTCGCGCAGGACAAGGTCGGGCTCGGCGGCGCGCTGGCGCTGTCCAAGGGCACGCTCGCGATCGGCAGCCTCGGCCAGGAGCTGGTCGACGTGCGCGGCCGGCTTATGCTGCACGACGAAGCGATCGACGTGGAGTTGCTGGAGGCGCGCGACTTCGACGGCAAGCTCAACATCGACGGCAAGCTCGGCTTCGCGGGGCTGCGCGAGCTCGCGACCACGCTGACCGTGCGGCTGAAGGAGTTCCCGATCCGCCGCGAGAGCGCGCAGGTCTCGAAGCTCACCGGCACCATGAACCTGCGCGCGACCACCACGTCCGAGCGCACGCGCGGCGAGCTGGTGGTCGGCGACCTGCGCGTGAACTTGCCCAACGACCTCGGCCAGGGCCTGCAGTCGCTCGACCCGCACCCGGACATCGCGGTGCGCGGACAGGAGAAGCCCGAGCAGGAGCTCGACCCGCACCGTATCGAGCTGCGCGTGCTGGCCAAGAACCCGCCGTTCCGCGTGCTGCGCAACGATCTGAGCGCGGAGGTCGGCGCCGACCTGACGGTGGGCTACCCGGCGCTCACGCTGGAGGGCGCCGTCGAGATCGATCGCGGCAACTTCGAGCTCTACGGCAAGCGCTTCGAGCTGCGCGAGAGCCGGCTCGCGTTCGACGCCACCAGCTCGCTCGATCCGCTGGTCAGCATCAACGCGGTGTACCAGAGCGCGGGCGACGAGATCGGCGTGCGCGTGGAGGGCCGGCTGAGCAACCCGCACATCTCGTTCTCGCACTCCAACCCCGCAATCACGGACCCGGGCGCGATCATCGCGCAGCTGCTGGGCGCGCGCGCACAGGACCCGGCGGTCCAGAATGCGGACGCCACCGGCGCGGCGGCGGGCATCCTGGCCGGCGCCACCGCGGGTCTGCTCACCCAGAGCGTGCGCGACGAGTTCGGCGGCGCGATCCCGGTGCTCTCGTTGGAGTCCAACTCACAGACCTTGAAGAGCGCGCGCATCCGCGCGGGCGTGCAGCTGGACCAGCTGATCCAGAAGCTGGGTCCGCTGCGCAAGGTGATCACGGG
>JBEVNG010000530.1:0-9389 GCA_040508235.1 Polyangiales bacterium
CCACTACGCCGGCAACCTCTCCGCGGCGTCGCGCGCGCGGAATATACCCCGCTCGACCCGGCGTGTCCGACTGCGGAAGCGGTAGTCGAGGCCCAGGCGCTGCATGTCCTCTTCGTCGAGGCCGAAGTAGTGGACGACCTCGTGGAGCACGGTGCCCTCGACCTGTTCGTCGAGCTCCTCGCCGCTGAAGCTGGCGAGCAGGTTGCTGGTGAACAGCACGATGCGCGTGGGCGCGGGGATGTCGTCCTCGCCGTGCTCGGGGCCCTCGAACACGCCGAGGGCGCGCGGATCGAAGCCGGTCTCCACCAGCGCGCGCGACGGGCGCGGCTCCAGCAACACCGGCACGCTGCGCAGCAGGCTGGCGAACTCGTCGGGCAGGGCGTCGATGGACTGGCGCGCGACGCGCTCGATGCGGTCGACGTCATCGGGCGTGGGCTCCACGCGCTCACGGTCGAGCTTGGCGTCGAGCGCGCGCGTGCGCAGGAAGTGGTGGGTCATCCCCGGCTCGTCCCCGAGCTCCTCCAGCAACAGACCCAGCGTGTGGTGCGCATCCGCGAACTCGGGGTCGAGCTCCAGCACGCGCTTCAGCTCGGCCACGCCCTGCTCCAGCTCGCCGACTTCCCAGGCGATCAGTGCACGGCCGTAGCCCACGTCGGGGTCGTCCGGTCCAGCGATCTCCTCGGCAGCGGCCAGCGCGGCGCGCGCACCATCGATGTCTTCGTCGCTAAGGCAACGTTCGAGCTCGGCCAGGATGCCTTCGAGCTCGTCGAGCTCTTCGTCACTCAAGGCGTCTTGATCGGTCATGCGCGGAGCTGACCCCATTTGTGCGGACCGTGCAACCTGGTCTGTGGGGAAGTCGCCAACCCGCGCGCTTATTCACTCAACCTTCGCCAGCGCAGGGCAAACAGGTCGCGCCCCACGCCGAGGATGCGGCGCACGCTGGCGGACTTGGAGACACCAGCCCGGCGCGGCCTACAGCGGATCGTCACCGTGCGTCGTGGAAGGCCCGCGCTGGCGACACGGATCGGAAACTCGAAGTTGAGGAAGAACGTGTCGGGCACGAGCTGCTCCGGATCGAACAGCGTGCGGCGGAAGAGATACGGCCCGTCGCTGGCGATCACGACCTGGTGCACGGCCGCGATCAGCGCCCGCACGCCCGCGGACAGGAGCTTGCGGTCGAGGCCATCGTCGCGCTGGTCGTAGACCGAGAACACGACGTCCACCTGGGTGGGGGTGTCGGCCTGCGCGGCGGCGCGCAGCGTGCCGATCGCGGACGGCTCGATCTGGCCGTCGGCGGGCAAGAAGGTGACCCAGCGCGCGTCGGTGTGGCGCACGCCCGTCTTCAGCGCCGCCCCGATGCCGCGGTTGTGCTCGTGGCGAACCACCTGCGCGCGCCGTCCCTGGAGAAGGCGCCGCGCCACGCCGGCGGTGTCGTCGTGCGAGCCATCGTCGACGACGATCAGCTCGTGGTTGGGCTCGTGCTCGTCGAGCCAGTCACACAACTCGCGCAGCACCGGGCCGATGTTCTCGGCTTCGTCGTACGCAAACACGATGATCGCGAGGTCGGCAGTCACGGGCGAGTCGTAGCTCAGGCGCGTTCGCGCAGCACGCGCGCCGGAGAGCCGGCCGCGATCGCGTACGCGGGCACGTCGCGCGTGACCACCGCACCGGCGCCGACCTGCGCCCCTTCGCCGATGGTGACGCCGGGCAGCAGGATGGCGCCCACGCCGATGTCCGCTCCGTCCCCGATCCGGACCGGTGCAAACTGGAGCGGCGCGTTGAAGATGGCGGTCGAGCGCGGCGCCTCCTCGTGGCGCGAGCTCAGCACCTTCACGCCCGGCCCGATGCCGACCCCCGCGCCGATGAACAGCCCGCCAGCCGCGTGCAGGAAGCACTGTTGGCCGATCCAGGTCTCGTCGCCGATCGTGAAGTCGTTCTTGTAGTAGCCCTTCAAGATCGTCTGGTGCCCGACGTAGACGTTGCGGCCGAGCGTGATGCGCTCGGGGTGGAACACGAGCACGCCGGCCTCGAACACGCAGTCCGGCCCGAGCCCCGCGAACTGCTCGAGCCGAAACTCCCCGCTGCCGTGCGAGCGATTGCGCATGCGCTCAGGGTACCTCGTTTACGGCAGATCGAGGTCGGTCACCGCGCCCAGCGACGCGCTGGACACCGTGGCTGCGTACTTGGCGAGCACGCCGCGGGTGTAGCGTGGCTTGGGCTTCCTCCAGGCCTTGAGCCGGGCGGCGATCTCGCGCTGCGGGACCTCCAGCGTCAGCTTGCGGGTCTCGGCGTCGATCGAGATGAAGTCGCCGTTCTTCACGATCGCGAGCGGGCCGCCCTCCACCGCCTCCGGCGTGATGTGGCCGACCACGAAGCCGTGCGTGCCGCCGGAGAAGCGTCCGTCGGTGATGAAGGCGACGTCCTTGCCGAGGCCGCGGCCCATCACCGCGCTGGTCGGCGCCAGCATCTCGCGCATACCGGGGGCGCCCTTGGGTCCCTCGTAGCGGATCACGATCACGTCGCCCGCCTTCACGGTGCCATCGAGGATCGCGGCCAGGCCCTGCTCCTCCGAGCCGTACACGCGCGCCTTGCCGCGAAACTGCAGGCCCTCCTTGCCGCTGATCTTGGCGACCGCACCCTCGGGCGCGAGGTTGCCGTACAGCACCACCAGGTGGCTGTCCTTCTTGATGGGCGTCGCGAGCGGACGGATGATCTCCTGGCCCTCGGGGTAGGGCTTCACGTCGCGCAGGTTCTGCTTCATGGTCTTGCCGGTCACGGTCATGACGTCGCCGTGCAGGAAGCCCTCGTCGAGCAGCGTCTTGAGCAGCGGCTCGATGCCGCCGATGCCGATCAGCTGCTCCATCGAGAAGCGGCCGCTCGGGCGCAGGTCCGCCAGCACCGGCACGCGCTTGCCGATCTTGGTGAAGTCGTCGAGCGCGAGCTTCACCTTGGCGGCGTGGGCGATCGCGATCAGGTGCAGCACCGCGTTGGTGGAGCCGCCGAGCGCGACGGTGACGGTGATCGCGTTCTCGAACGCCTCGCGCGTGAGGATGTCGCTCGGCACGATGCCGCGCTTGATCAGGTTCACCACCGCCGCGCCGGCCGCGGCGCTCTCGCTGGCCTTCTCCTTGGACACCGCGAGCGACGACGAGCTGTTGAGCAGGCTCATGCCCAGCGCCTCGACCGCGGATGCCATGGTGTTGGCGGTGTACATGCCGCCGCACGAGCCCGGTCCGGGGATGGCCTCGGTCTCGATCTGGGTCAGCCGGCGGTTGGTGATGGTACCCGCCGCGTGGGCACCCACGGCCTCGAACACGGACACCACGTCGAGCCGCTGATCGCCGAGCCGTCCGTTCTTGATGCTGCCGCCATACACGAACACCGAGGGCCGGTTCAGGCGGGCGAGCGCGATCATGCAGCCTGGCATGTTCTTGTCGCAGCCGCCGAGCGCCACCACGCCGTCGAAGCCCTGGCAGCCGACCACGGTCTCGATCGAGTCGGCGATCACCTCGCGCGACACCAGCGAGTACTTCATGCCCTCCGTGCCCATCGAGATGCCGTCGGAGATGCTGATGGTGTTGAACTCGACCGCCTTGCCGCCGGCCTCGTTCACACCGCGCGCGGCCTCCTTGGCCAGGCCGTCGATGTGCATGTTGCACGGCGTGACGTTGGACCAGAGCGAGGCGATGCCGACCTGCGAGCGCTTGAAGTCGCGCGTGTCGAAGCCGACCGCGCGCAGCATGGCGCGGCTCGGTGCGCGCTCGACGCCATCGACGACCTCGGCGGAGTACTTGCGGCGTGAGCTCTTGTCGTCGGGCTTCTTGGCCATGCGGTCTTCTCCTGGGAGCGGGAGTCTAAGACCGTGGCACGCGATCGACGAACCTTGCGAGTGATTCTCTCAGCGTGGCGTCATCGGGCCGCGCCAGCAGACGCTCGCCGGGCTCGCTCTTGAGCCACGTGCGCTGCCTCCGCGCGTAGATGCGCGTGGCGCGCTCGACCTCGGCGATCGTGGCCTCTAGGTCGCCCCGGTTGCGCAGGTACGTGACCACCTCGCGGTACCCGACCGCGCCCAGCGCCCGCGCCGAAGGATACGCCTCCACCAGCGCACGCACCTCGTCGACGAACCCGCGCGCGAACATCTCGGCGGTGCGCTGCCGGATGCGCGGGTAGAGCTGCTCGTTGGGCCAGTCGAGCACCACCCGCAGCGCATTGTAGCGAGGCGCGCCCAGCGCATGCTCCGCCCGCAGCGCGCCCAGCGCCTGCCCGGTCTGCGCGTGCACCTCCAGCGCGCGCGTGACGCGCACGGTGTCGTTGGGGTGGATCTTGGCGGCCGCCAGCGGGTCCAGCTCGACCAGGCGCGCGTGCAGCGCCGGCGTCCCCTTGCACGCGGCCTCCTCCAGCAGCGCGGCGCGTAGCGCGGGATCCACCGAGGGCAGCACCACCAGACCTCGCAGCAGAGCGCGCAACCACAGCCCCGAGCCGCCTACCACGATCGGCAGCTTGCCGCGCGCGCGCACGTCGGCGATCGCGGCGTCCGCCCGCCGCGCGAAGCCCGCGGCATCCAGCTCCTCGGCGGGCTCGCACACGTCGATAAGGTGATGCACCACGCCGCCCAGCTCCTCGGACGTGGGCTTGGAGCTGCCGATGTCGAAGCCGCGGTACACCTGCACGCTGTCGGCGCCGATCAGCTCGCCTTCCCACGCGCGCGCCAGCTCCACCGCGAGCGCGGTCTTGCCGCTGGCGGTGGGCCCGGTGATCACCAGCAGGGGCTCAGCGTCCGACACGCCGCGCGAGCTCCGTGAAGGGCAGCTCCATCAGCACGGGCCGACCGTGTGGGCAGTGGCCCGCGAACTCGCCGATGCGTGCGCTGCCGTCGAGCAGCGCCTGGCACTCCTCCAGCGACAGGGTGTCGCCCGCGCGGATGGCGCCGTGGCAAGCCATGGTCGCGAGCGCCATGTCCAGGGCGTCGCCGAAGCCGCGCTCGCCGCTTCGCGCCAGCTCGTCGAGCAGATCGCGCAGCAGCCGCTCGGGTGGGGCGCGGCGCAGGATGGCGGGCACGGCATGGATGGCCGCCGTGTCGGCGCCGATCAACGAGACCTCTACGCCCGCACGCGCGATGTCTTCGCCGTGGGCCTCGATCAAGGCCGCCTCGCGCGCGCTGACCACGACCCGCTCGGGCAGCAGCAGTCGCTGCATGACCACCGCGCGCTCGGCGAACTGCTTGCGCAGTCGGTCGTACTGGATGCGCTCGTCGGCGGCGTGCTGGTCGAGCACCACCAGGCCGTCCGCGCCCTCGGCCACGATGTACAACTTCCGAACCTGAGCCAGCGCCCGCAAGCGTGGTCCGGCGAACGCGGGCGCATCGCGCGTGACCATCGGCGTGTCGAGCGGCAGCGCATAGCTCTGCGGCTCCGCCGCGGCCAGAGGCGTCGACCCCGCGAGTGGATACGAAAGCCCCCACGGATCGTCCGCGCCTTCCGGTGCCGGTGCCAGCGCACTCGAAGCCGTGGGCCCCACCGGCAGGCGCTCGCTCCAGAACTGGTTGCCGCGCTGCTGCGGTCCGGACCACGCGCTGGTCCCGAGTCCCTCGGCCAGCACGCGCGTGAGTGCCTCGTTGACCTCGCGCCCACGCTGAAAGCGCACCTCTGCCTTCTGCGGGTGCACGTTGACGTCGACCTCGGCCGGATCGAGCGCCAGGTGCACGACGCCCGTCGGATAGCGACCGGGTGGCAGCACGCTGCCGTAGGCGTACGCGACGCTGCGGGCCAGCGCGCGCTCGCGCACCGGGCGCCCATTCACGAACACGTGCAGCCCGAGTGCCCCCGAGCGTGAGTCCTCCGGCGCACTCAGCAGCGCGCGCACCTTCACGCCGCGCTGCTCGCCCTCGATGCGCAGGGACTTGCCCTCCAGCACGTGGCGCGCCCGCTCGGCCCAGTCCTGCGCGGGCAGGAACTCACGCGCGCGTCGGCCATCGCGGATCAGCGTCAGCCGCAGCCCCTCGTCCACCAGCGCCGCACGCAGGCAGACCTCCGACACGTGCGCGCTCTCGCTGGCCGAGCCCTTGAGGAACTTCTTGCGCGCGGGAGTGTTGTAGAAGAGGTCGCGCACCTCGATCGTGGTGCCCACCGCGCAGCCGATCGGGCTGTAGCCGGGCGCCGCGCCGCCTTCGATGCTGACCTCGCTGCCCTCGACGTCCTCGCGTGTCCGGCTGGTCAGCCGAAAGCGGGCCACCGATGCGATCGAGGGCAGCGCCTCGCCGCGGAAGCCCAGCGTGGCGATGCGCGCGAGATCGTCGGCCGTGCGGATCTTGCTGGTGGCGTGGCGCAGCACGCAGCGCTGGGCGTCGTCGCGCACCATGCCGGTGCCGTCGTCGGTCACCCGGATCAGCGCCGTGCCGCCCTCGCGCACCTCGACCGTGATCGCCCGCGCGCCGGCGTCGAGCGCGTTCTCCAGCAGCTCCTTGACCACGCTGGCCGGGCGCTCGACCACCTCGCCAGCGGCGATCTGGTCGGCCAACGCGCCATCGAGGATGTGAATTCTGCCCACGGGCGTTCAGCTCTAGCACGCTCCGAGCGTGCTTTGACCCCCTGTGGTACGGTCCGCCAGCGCGTGTCGAACACCGTCACAGCCTGTCCCCAGTGCGCCCTCGAGTACATGCGAGGCGAAGTGTTCTGCGCGGTCGACGGAGCGCGGCTGTTGCCGGTCTCCAGCCACGGCGGCTTCGGCCAGGAGGGCGATGACCCGCTGATCGGCCAGACGCTCGCCGGCCGCTACAAGATCGTGCGCAAGGTGGGCGAGGGCGGCATGGGCATCGTCTACGAGGCGGTGCACGTGATCATCGAGAAGCGCGTGGCGCTCAAGGTGCTGCGCGAGGACTTCTCGCACCGCGAGGACGTGGTCGAGCGCTTCCGCCAGGAGGCCAAGAGCGCCTCCCGCATCGGCCACGAGCACATCGTCGACATCTCGGACTTCGGGATCACGCCGAGCGGCGCGCACTTCTTCGTGATGGAGTTCCTGCAGGGCAACGATCTGGCCGAGGAGCTGGAGCGCCGCGGACCGCTGCCGGTGCGGCGCTCGATCGAGATCGCGCTGCAGTGCGCGCGCGCGCTCGGCGCCGCCCACGCCAAGGGCATCATCCATCGCGACATGAAGCCCGAGAACATCTTCATGCTCTCGCGCGACACGGGCGAGGACTTCGTCAAGATCGTCGACTTCGGCATCGCCAAGATGAGCGAGATCGACGAGCACGGCGCCAGCACGCCCGGCCGACGCCTGACGCGCACCGGCATGATCTTCGGCACGCCCGAGTACATGTCGCCGGAGCACGCCGCTGGCAAAGAGCTCGACCACCGCGTCGACATCTACGCCCTCGGCATCATCCTGTACGAGCTGCTGACCGGGCGCGTGCCGTTCCTGGGCGACACGTTCATGGGCATCCTGACCGCCCACATGTTCGAGCCGCTGCCGCCGCTGTCCGCGGTGAACGCCAGTTGCTCGGCGCCGCCGGAGCTGGAGCGCCTGATCCAGCGTGCGGTCGCCAAGAGCGCCGATCAGCGCCCGCAGTCGATGGACGAGCTGGCCCAGGAGCTGATCCGCGTGCGCGACCAGGCGACCTCGCCGCTGTCGTCGTCGCTGCCGCCACCCGGGACTATCACCCACGTGGAGCGGCCGGCCTATGCGCCCACCATGGCCTCCGGCTACCCGCGCGCGCTGGAGGCGGCGCCGCGTCCGCCGAGCATGTTCATCGAGGACGAGCTGCCGGTGCGCAAGAGCGCACGCGTGCCGCTGCTCCTGCTCGGGCTGGGCGTGCTGGCGATGATGGCGGTCGCCGTCAGCATGGTGGTGCTGCGCAAGCGCCCGGCCGCGCAGGTCGTCGCGCTGCCCGAGGTGGTCGCCGCGCCGCCGGTGGTGCCCGAGGTCGTGAAGGCCGAGGCTCCGCCCAGCGCGCCGTCACCCACGGTGACGGTCGAGGTGGTGAGCGAGCCGGCGGGGGCCAGCGTGGAGCTAGACGGCCGCGCCGTGTGCGCGCCCACCCCGTGCCGCTTCCAGGTCCCCCGCGGCGAGCGGCTCAAGCTCGCGGTGCAGAAGGCCGGCTTCAAGCCCGGGGCCACGGAGCTGTCGCCCGAGCACGACCTGAACCAGGTCCAGCTCACGCTCGCCAAGAAGCGCGAGCACAGCAAGGGCAACCGCATGGAGGGCGACCTCATGCTGCCCGACGCCTTCGGCAAGCGCTGAGCCATTTGCGGGAACGCGCGGGGATGGTAACCCGGGCGCTTCGTTCCCGAGGAAGACGGCGTGACCGAAGAATCGCTCCTGCAAAAGACGTTGGCGGACCTCGAGTGGCGCAGGCTGGAGGCCGAGGTGGCTGGCCTGCGACGCGCGCCCGTCTCCGCGAGCTTCCAGCTGCCGCTGGCGCGCTCGTACGAGGAGGCCGAGCGAGCGCTGGCCGAGACCGGCGAGGCGCTGGCGCTGCTCAACGCCGGCGAGCCGCTGCCGCTCGATGGCATCCGCAACATAGCGCCGCATCTGTTGCGCGTGGAGCGCCACGGCGACCTCGACGCGCTGGCGATGAACGAGACGCGCCTCACGCTCGGCAGCGCCCGCGTGCTGCGCAAGTTCCTGGCGGCGCGTCGCCACAGCGCGCCCGCCCTCAGCGCCGCCTGCCCCATCGACCCCACGCTCGACAGGCTGACCGCCACCATCGACGACTGCTTCGACAGCGACGGCACGCTGGCCGACTACGCCAGCTCCGAGCTGCGCCGGCTGCGCGAGGAGACCCGCAACCTGCGCGGCAACCTGATCGCGCGTCTGGAGGAGCTGATCCAGAAGCACGCCGAGCTGCTGTCGGACCGCTTCTACACGCTGCGCGACGGACGCTACGTGCTGCCGGTGCGCAGCGACACGCACGAGCGTGTGCACGGCATCGTGCATGGCGCGAGCGCCAGCGGCTCCACCATCTTCATCGAGCCGCGCTCGCTGGTGCAGCAGGGCAACCGCCTCAAGATCGCCGAGGCCGAGCAAGAGCGAGAAGAGGCGCGCATCCTCGGCGTGCTCTCCGGCGAGGTGCGTGACGAGGCCGCCAGCGTGCGCGCCGCGTTCGAGGCGCTGCTGCACGCCGATCTGCGCGCGGCCTGCGCCAAGCTCACCCAGCAGCTGCGGCTCACCAAGCCCATCCTGCTGCGCGAGCCACGCATCGCGCTCAAGGAAGCCAAGCACCCGGTGCTGTTGCTCGACGGCATCGAGGTGGTCGCGAACGACGTCGATGCCGAGGGCGGACGCGCGCTGGTGATCTCCGGCCCCAACGCCGGCGGCAAGACGGTCGCGCTCAAGCTGCTGGGGCTGGCCGCGCTGATGGTGCGCGCGGGCTTGTTCCTGCCGGCGGCGGAGAA
>JBEVNG010000545.1:0-11755 GCA_040508235.1 Polyangiales bacterium
GGCTGTCGTTGTTCAAGCAGTGGTGGTCGACGCAGGCGCCCGGGACCGACGGACCACGCTGCAACCAGGAGGTCGACGCGCAGGGCCGCACGCTGCTCAACACGTTCCCGTACGACTGCCGTCCGCCGCCCTCCGAGGCCGCGCAGGCAGCCTGCCAATCGCTCACCGATCCGGCCTGCGCGTACATCCCGATCGGCCTGTTCAATCGCTTCGATCTCGCGCCGGAGGACGGCTCCACCTGCGGCGAGCATCGCATCCTGTTCGCGAAGCAGACCGGGCAGACCGTGGGGCTCGATCGCAACCTGCTGATCTTCGAGGCGGTGATCCGCAACCCCAACCCGCGCGCGGGCATCCAGGGCTGCCGTCCGCTGATCGAGGCCTGGGCCGCGCTCTCGTTCGTCGACAACCTCGAGCGTCGGATCGCGCGGCTGGAGGAGATCTTCTTCCAGGGCGTGGGCCGCTTCCCGCCCGTGATCAGCGCCGCGCACTACGGCGACAACGATCGCGACCTCGGTCAGATCCGCACCAACCAGTTCATGATCGGCGGCGCGCCGTTCATCTGGACGCTGCGCGAGTTCAAGCTGCGCAAGCAGTGCAGCGGGCGCAACTGCTCGCTGCTGATGCTGCCGGTCACCGACAAGACCAACCCGATTGGCCTGCTGTTCGGCGATCCACGCGACCCGCGCGCGGCGGCGTTTCAGGATCACCTGGTCAGCACCAACGTCGCGTCGCTGGCGCAGACGGTGCTGACGGACATCAGCATGAACACGCCGGACCGCTTCAACAGCGGGCAGAGCCACTCGTCGGGCAGCACGGAGATGGACTACGCGTCGTACTTCGGCACCCAGCGTGAAGGCGTGCAGCGCAAGCTGTGGCAGGCGCTCGGCACGCTCGGCAGCAGCGTGACGCCGCCGCAGCTGGTGGAGCGGGCCAAGACGCAGACCTGCGCGGGCTGCCACCAGCTGTCGAACAACGTGGAGCTCGGTGCGGGCGCGGTGTGGCCACCCTCGCTCGGCTTCGTGCACGTGAGCGAGGTGATGCCCGAGCAGGGCGAGGACGGGCCGCGTTACCGCGTGTCGCCGCTGCTGGAGAGCACCTTCCTGCCCACACGCTCACGCGTGATGTTCGACTTCCTCAAGGAACGCCCCTGGCGCCGGCGCGGCTGGTGGGGCTGGTCCGTCGGCGGTCGCTTCACGCACTGAGCGCTATTTGATCGGCGCCTCCACGCAGCCCGGGGGCACGGTCGCTTCGAGCTGGAACATCACGCGCCGGTTCTGCGCGCGGCCCTCGGCGGAGGTGTTGTCGGCGATCGGGTGCTTCTCGCCGCAGCCCCAGGCCGCGAGGCGCTTGCGCTCGATGCCGTGCTGGACCAGCCAGGTGCCCACCGCGGCGGCGCGCGCCTTGGACAGCACGAAGTTGCGGTCGTCCTCGCCGACGCTGTCGGTGTGGCCCTCGATGCGCAGCGCGGTGATCTCCGGGTGCGAGTCGAGCAGCGCCTTCACCTGCTGCAGCGTCGGCTCGCTCTCGCTCAGGATCACGGCCTTGTTGTTCTCGAAGTGCACCTGCTCCAGCACGTGCAGCGCGTTCTCGGTCTCCACCGAGGCCTTGGCCGGGCAGCCGCGGTTCTCCGGCACGCCGGGCTCCAGCGGGCAGGCGTCGTCGACATCGAGCATGCCGTCGCCGTCGTTGTCCGGGTCGGGGCAGCCGTCCTCGTCGGCGTAGTTGTCGCGATCCTCGGGATCACGCGGGCAGGCGTCGCTGCTGTCGGGGATGCTGTCGCGATCGTCGTCGAGATCGGGGCAGCCATCGTCGTCTTCGAAGCCGTCGCGGTCCTCGGGCTGATCGGGGCAAGCGTCGTTGCGGTCCAGGATGCCGTCGTGATCGCGGTCTTCGTCCTTGGGCGACAGGTAGCCGAGCTGCACCACCACGCGCGCGTCGGGCGAGCCGATGCCGTGCGTGAAGCCGGTGCCCGCGCCGAGGCCTGCGTACAGGCCCTGCACCGTGTTGTACTTGGCGCCGAGCAGCCACTCGAACGGCGTCGCCGTGCGTGCGCGCACGTCCTTGAACGTGTAGCCGCCCCAGAGCTCCGCCATCGCCTCCAGGCGCTCGCTGATCGGGTAGCCCACGCCGACCGCGTAGCGCAGCTCGTCGCCCACGCGCGCGTTCAGCAGCGGCTGGTTTTCGCGGATGATGAAGCCGAGGTTGGCGTTGATGCGGACGTACTTCGGCCGCAGCTGCGCGATCAACTCGGGGCGCACGGCCACGCCGCCCTCGCCGCGATAGGCCGCATCGCCGGAGGTGGGCGCGATCAACGCCAGCTGGCCGGCGAGTGAAAAGAAGTCTTGCGCCTGCCCCAGCAGACGCACGCGCGCGCCCAGCGACACATCGCCGAAGCCGCCTCCGCCCGCGCGTGCGATCGGGAAGCCGGCCGGGATCGAGGGGCCCTTGAGCAGCGGCACCACGTCGAAGCCGGCGAACACCAGCGCGCGGTTCCAGAGCGCCAGCGTGAGGTCCAGCTTGAGCACCAGCTCGTGCGAGACGATCGTCTGCAGCTCGTTCTGCGAGCCGCGCCGACCCTCGATAATCAGCGGATCGTGCGCGTAATCGGCGGTGACCAGGCCACTGAAGCGCAGGTGCCCGAGCTCGTTCAGGCGGCGTACGCCGAAGCCATCATCGGGACGCTCGGCGGCGCGGAAGTGATCGAGTCGAAAGCTCTGCGCATGCGCAGTCGCGGACAGTGCGAGCAACCAGACGATGGAGACTGCGAAGCGAACCTTACTGTGCACCGGCTCCCCCTGCGCGACGCGAGCGCCGCGTACCGAGTTCGACACGACCCCCCCGAGCCTGCGCCGCACGCGATCGTAAGCCACGATGGTGGCGCCAGGTCACGAATCTGGCCGACCTGCGTTCGCTCTCGCGCGATCTGGATCGATTTGCTGCGTCGAGCGCGGTGCCCTCGGTATGATCGGCGGCGTTCCCGGGGGGCTGGGATCACCGAGGAATCGAGGGGGACCGATGCGGCTTCTTGGATGCGCGGCGCTGGTCGCGCTGGCCTGGCTGGCGATGGCACCGCAGCACGCGGCGGCACAGCCTTGCCCGACCGACAAATATTGCTTCTACGTGCCGCCTGGCCTGCCCTTCGAAGGCTCGCACAGCATGACCGCGTCCCGCAGCTTCGACATCGTGCTCTCGTCGCCGGTGGACACCGTGACGGGCACGTACTCGATCTCGGGCGCGGCTCCGCAGCCGTTCACCGTCTCTCCCGGCACCTCGCGCTCGATCGCGCTCGGCACCGGCGGCGCCGCGCCGAGCTACGGCACGCCCAGCAACGTCGGCGTGTTCCTGGTGTCCGATGCCCCGGCGATCACCGTCGATCATCGCGAGACGTTCGACCAGGAGCAGTACTCCGAGACCATCAAGCGCGACACGATCGCGCTCGGCAGCCGCTTCCGCCTCGGCAGCTACTCGCTCAACCTCACCGGCGGCCGTGTGGCCACGGGCGTGGACGCGGTGATGATCTACGCGCCCACCGGGGCCACGGTCACGCTCACCGCGCCGGCCGCGGCGACGCTGCCGTACTGGGAAGGCAGCGCCACCACCACGCGCACCGCCACGCTTGCCGCGGGTGAGACGATCGCCCTGCGGACCGTGGTCGGTCGCGACATGGACGGCGCGCTGCTGACCTCGACCGCGCCCGTCTCGGTCTCCGCGGGCGGCCGCGGCTGGGCGCAGAACGGCTGCGGCGACGACGGCATGGATGGCCTGGTGCCCACCAGCTCGCTCGGTCGCGAGTTCGTGGTGCAGCTGCCCACCAACAGCGACCAGACCAACAACGAGAGCCGCGTGCGCGTGATCGCGGACGTCGATGGCACCGAGGTGCGCATCAACGGCGCGCTCGCCGCCACGCTGAGCGCCGGCACGTTCCACAACTTCACGCCCACCGCGCTCTCGTACATCCAGACCACGCAGCCCGTGGTGGTGTGGATGAACGGCTCGCTCGATGGCTGCGAGCTCGACACGGTGTTGATCCCGCCGATCGCGTTCGCGCCCGCGCTCACGCAGCTGAGCCTCGACTTCAACGTGATCGCGCGCGCGCAGGCGAACTCGGCGCAGATGGCGCTGCTGATCCCAACCGCCGAGGTGAGCTCGATCCGGCTCGATGGCGCGGCGCTGGCGGCGCCCACGGTGACGGCCGTACCGGGCCGACCGGAGCTCTCGTACGTGCGCTTCTTCCTCACGTCGGGCGACCGCAACGTGCGCGCGACCAGCGACTTCCAGGCCCTGCTCGCGTCGCGTACGTCGCCCTCGGGCTTGCTCGCGTACTACAACCCGTATCGTATCCCGGGCTGCGGAGACAGCGGCGTCGATCCCGGCGAGCAGTGCGACGACGGCAACGCGAGCGACGGCGACGGCTGCAACGCCACCTGCCAGGTCGAGCCGGGCTACTCGTGCAGCGGCGTGCCGAGCGTTTGCGTGAGCACGTGCGGCAACAACACCGTCGACGCGGGCGAGACCTGCGACGACGGCAACCGCACCGCCGGCGACGGCTGCAACGCGACCTGCCGACGTGAGGTCGCAATCAGCACGCCGGCCAACGGCGCGACGGTCACGAGCACCACGCCGACGCTCACCGGCACCGCCGATCCGGGCGCGAGCGTGATGATCACGCTCGATGGCGCCAGCGGCACCGTGACCGCCGATGGCATGGGGGCATGGTCGTTCACACCCACGACGCCGCTGAGCGATGGCGCCAAGACCGCGATGGTGGCGGCGACGGACTCGGCGAGCGGCGTCTCGATGACGACGCGCTCGTTCACGGTCGACAGCGGCACCACGGTCGCGATCGTGGGGCCGACCGGCACCATCATGTCCGCCACGCCCGCGATCACCGGCACGGGCGAGCCCGGTGCGATGATCGCGGTGAGCGTCGACGGCATGAACGTCGGCTCGGCGACCGTCGGCAGCGACGGCAGCTGGATGCTGCCGCTGACCACGCCGCTCTCGAGCGGCCCGCACACCACCGGTGCGATCGCGACCGATGCGGCGGGCAACAGCGCCACCGCCACGGGCGTGACCTTCACCGTCGACGCCAGCACCAGCGTGTCGATCACGCAGCCGCGCGGCAACGCACAGACCGATCGCATGCCGACGATCGGCGGCAACGGCGAGGTAGGCATCGTCGTGGTGATCACGATCGACGGCACGAACGTCGGCACGGCGACGGTCGGCAGTGATGGCACCTGGATGCTGCCGCTGACGACGCCGCTGAGCGAAGGCCCGCACACCGTGACGGCCGTCGGCACCGATCCGCAGGGCAACACCGCGACCTCGTCGGTGGACTTCAGCGTGCGCGAGGTGGTGCTGCTGATCCACAACGTGCCGGACGGCGCCTTCACGCGCGACCCGCGCCCGCCCTTCAACGGCGTCGCGAGTCCGGGTGCGCAGGTGTTGATCAGCCTCGACGGCGTGCTGCTCGACACCGTGGTCAGCAGCTACCGCGGCGCCTGGGAGCTGCGCCTGATCGACGTGCTGACGCCGGGCATTCACGTGCTCGATGCGTCCACCACCGGCAAGAGCGGTCGCACCATCAGCGACCGCCACACCTTCACCTACGAGCCGGACACCACGCCGCTCACGCTCACCACGCCGGTGCCTGGCAGCGTGACGGCGGACTCGACGCCTACCATCACCGGGACGTCGAGCCCGGGTACGCGCGTGCGTATCTCGATCGACGGACGGCAGCTGGGAGAGGCCACCAGCGGCGGCGATGGGACGTTCAGCTTCGACGTGCCGACGCCGCTGACGGATGGACGCCACGTGGTGCGGCTCGATGCGAACGACAGCGCCCGGAACCCGGCGGCGGTCGAGGGGCCGTTCTTCGTCGACACGCAGACGCGCGTGCAGATCCGTGTGCCCGCGGACGGCGCACGCGTGGGCAGCGCGCGGCCGTTCTTCGGCGGCACCGCGGAGCCGCTGTCGCGCCTCACGATCGCGATCGACGGCGTCGACGTCGGCGAGCTCGACGTGCCGATCGATGGCGTGTGGGTGTTCCAGCCCACGAACCCGATCTCGGGTGGAGATCATCGCGTGCGTGCGCGTGTGATCGATCAGCTGGGCAACCGCGCGGAGGACGAGCACGGCTTCCGCTACGACCCGGCACAGACCGATGACCGCGATGGCGATGGACGTCCGGACAGCGAGGAGTGCAGGAGCACGCCATGCCCGGACAGCGATGGCGACGGCATCGCGGACGTCGACGACCCGGATGACGATGGCGACGGCATCCCTACCGCGCAGGAGTGCTCCAGCACGCCTTGCCCGGACAGCGATGGCGACGGCACGCCCGACTACCTCGATCCCGATGACGATGGCGACGGGCGTCCGACGCGCGACGAGCTGACCAGCGGCAAGCCGCGCGACACCGACAGCGACGGCGTGCCGGATCACCTCGATCCGGACGACGACGGCGACTCCATCCCGACGCGAACGGAGTGCATGGCCGCGCCGTGCCCCGACACCGACGGCGACGGTATCTCCGACTACCTCGACCCGGACGACGACAACGACCGTGTGCCGACCGCGCGCGAGAAGGCGGACAGCGATCGGCTGGGCAAGGACGACCACGACGGCGATGGTCGCAAGAACTGGCAGGACCCCGACGCGAACGACAACGGCGCCGACGATGGCACCGATGGCGTGGGCGACGCGGACAACGACGGCACACCGGACTACCTCGACACCGATACGATGCGTCCCACGCCCCCGAACACGCAGAGCGCGGTCGACTACTCGGTGGCGGGTGGTGGAGGCTGCGCGGTGGGGGCGCGGGTCGACACGAGCTGGCTCTGGGCGCTGGCTCTGTTGCTGCTGCGCCGACGCAGCCTCAAGTGGTGAGTCTCGACACCGCGCGCGCGCTGGGTTGCAATGCGGGAGCATGAGTACGCGCGAGGATGAGCTCTCCGCGCTGCGCGCGACCTTCTTCGAGGAGGCCGACGAGCGGCTCGGAGAGGTCGAGGGACTGCTGCTGGAGCTGGAGCAGCGGCCCGACGACGACGAGCTGATCGCGCCCATTTTCCGGGCGATTCACTCGCTCAAGAGCGGCGCCGGCGCATGCGAGCTGATGGAGCTCGCCAACTTCGCGCACATCTTCGAGAACCTGCTCGACCAGCTGCGCAAGCACAACATGCGCGCGCGTCCCTCGACCCTGAACGTGTTGCTGGAGTCGACGGACACGCTGTCCGCGCTGGTGAGCGTGGCGCGCGGCTCGATACCGCCACTCGGGGAGCAAGACGTCGCGCGTGTCGGCGCGCGCATCCATGCCGAGCTGGCGAGCGCTGGCATTCAGTCGCTGCCGGCGCCGCCGAAGATCGTCTCGGACGACGGCCTGGAGGGGCTCGTGATCTGGGACGACGAGCCCGTCGTCGAGAGCCCGCCGAGCGTGCGTCCGGTCAGCCTGCGTCCGGTCAGCGTTCGCCCCGAGGAAGACGAAGCGCTCTCGGAGGCGCCCCTCGAGTTCGAGCTGGAAGACGAAGAAGGCGCGCTGCTGACCAACGACCAGCTGTCGCGGCTGGTCGACCTGAGCGTCGAGCTGGTGGTCGCGTCGTCGGCGCTCACGCACGCGGTCAGCGATCCGGGTGCGCTCTCGCTCGATCGTGTGCTCGGCCTGATCACCGAGGCGCAGGCGCACGCGAACGAGATCGAGAGCAAGCTGGCCGAGGTCAGGTCGGACCAGTCCTCCGCGATCTCGGAGGTGGTGTTCCTGTGCGTCGGCGAGGACTGCTACTTCGTGCCGCTGGCCAACGTCGACCGCTACTTCTCGCCGGCGCCCGGGGCGGTGCGCAAGATCCCCGTGCTGGGTGAGGTGCTGGAGTCAGACGGGCGCACGCTGCCCGTGTACCGGCTACGCCGCGTCATCGGCAGGCTCGGCGAGGATCCCGCGTCGGTGGCGGTGGTGCTGCACACGCGCGTCGGCAAGATCGCGATGCTGGTGGACGAGGTGCGCACGCAGACGCGCGTGGTGGTGCGCCCGCTGTATCGCAACTTCGGCGAGGCGTCGGGCTTGCTGGGTGCCGCGCTGTACGCCGGTACGGTGGTGCTGGTGCTCGACCCCGACGCCCTGACGCGCCCAGAGCGCGCGCCCGCGCCGGCTCACTCGATCCAAATCCTGTAGCTGCGACGGTCGGTGCGCTCGTCGATCAACGTCTGCGGCGCGTAGTCGCTCTGGCGCGCGCGCTGCTTGATCGACGTGAAGTCGAGGCCGCGCTCCTTCACCTCGCGCAAGTCCTCGTCCGGGAACAGTGATTCGAGGTTCTCCACGGCTGCCACGGGCATCGCCACGCGGCACAGCTCACGAGTTGGATCCGTCACCAGAAAGTGGAGCTTTCGTCCGTCTTGGCTTGGCTGCACACGCACCTCCAGCGCGTGATCATTTCAGAGCCGCGCCGCGCGCGAAAGTAGTCCGCATGTTGATGATCGCGATCGCCCTCGCGAGTGCGACCCAGGGTTGGAACGTGCTTGCGCGATTGCTGTGATCCAGGTGCGCACTCATTTTCGTGAGCGCTGCGCGAGCTGTCGCAATTTCGCCTCGAAGCATGGCGAGATGGATCGGGGGAGAGGAATGGCGATCACGATCTTGATCGTGGACGACTCATCGATGGTGCGCAGGTACGTACGCCAGGCGCTGGAGGCGCTGAGCTTCGAGGTGATCGAAGCGGGCGACGGTGAGACTGCGCTCGGGTTGGTCGCGCGCCACCGGCCCGCGCTGGTGATCAGCGACGTGAACATGGCACCCATGAATGGCTTCGAGCTGATCGACGCCTTGCGCAAGCGCTACACGCGCCAGGAGCTACCGATCCTGATGCTGACTACCGAGGCCGATGACAAGATGAAGGCGCGCGGCAAGAGCGCGGGCGCGAACGGGTGGCTGGTGAAGCCGTTCGATCCGCAGCGCATGAACGCCGTGGTGCAGCACGTGCTGGCGGTGTCGACGCGCCCGGAGCAGCCGCGATGAACCTCGAAGAGCAGCTGCGCGAGCTGTTCGTCGAGGAGGCGGGCGATGCGCTGCGCGAGTTCGAGCAATCGTTGTTGTTGCTGGAGTCGCTGCCGGATGACCCGGACCTGGTGGGCAAGTTGTTCCGCAACGTGCACACGCTCAAGGGCAACAGCCGCATCCTCGGCTTCGTCAACATCGAGCACTTCACGCACGCGCTGGAGAACTTGCTCGACTCGCTGCGCCGCCACGAGCTGATCGTCAACGAGCAGGTGGCGGACGTGCTGCTGCGCTGCCTCGATGTGCTCAAGGAGCTGGTGGCGGAGGTCGGTGGCGGCGCGCCGCACAACCAGGACAGCTACAGGGCCGCGTCCGATGGCGTGGCCAAGGTGCTGGCGCAGCTGGCTGCGTCCGAGCCGGCGCCCGCGCCACCCGTGTTCGAGCTGCCCGACGAGCCGACGCGCGTGTCGCTGGCCGCGCAGATGTACAAGACCAACCCGCGTCCGCCGAGCATTCGTCCACCCGAGGCGCTACCGCGGATCCCGAGCGTGCGGCCGGCGAGCTTGCGTCCGCCGACCGTGATCGCCAGCAGTGCTCCGCCACCGCCGGCCGCTGGAGGGCCCGTGAAGAACGACGTGATCATCGCGGACGACCCACCGCCCGTGAAGGAAGCCGCCAAGGCGAGCGCCAAGCCCACGCGCGCCAAGCCCGTGCAGGACGCGGAGTCCAACAGCGTACGCGTGCCGATCGACAAGCTCGATCGGCTGATCAACCTGACCGGCGAGGTGGTGATCGCGCAGTCGATCATCGCGCAGCTGGTCAACGACCTCACGCCGGACCGCGTGAACGTGCTGCAGGAGGTGGTGGCGCAGATGGACCGCCACTGCCGCGAGCTGCAGGAGCGCATGCTGGGTGCGCGTATGCTGCCTCTGCGCAACGTGTTCACGCGCTTCCACCGCCTGGTGCGCGACCTCGCGGGCACCACGGGCAAGTCGCTGCGGCTGGAGATCTCGGGCGAAGAGACCGAGCTCGACAAGACCGTGATCGAGAAGATCTCGGACCCGCTCACGCACCTGATCAGGAACGCGGTCGACCACGGCATCGAGACGCCCGCGCAGCGGCTGGCCGCCGCCAAGCCCGAGCAGGCGTGCGTGCGGCTGGAGGCCTACCAGAAGGGCGGCAACATCTTCATCGAGGTCAGCGACGACGGCCGGGGCATCAACCGCGAGCGCGTGCTGAACAAGGCCATCGAGCAGGGGCTGGTGAAGGCCGGGCAGGTGATGACCGATGAGGAGATCTACCTGCTGATCTTCCACCCGGGCTTCAGTACCGCGGACAAGGTCACCGAGATCTCCGGCCGCGGCGTGGGCATGGACGTGGTCAAGCGCAACGTCGAGGCGCTCAAGGGCTCGATCCAGATCAACAGCGAGCCCGGCATCGGCACCTGCTTCCGGATCAAGCTGCCGCTGACGCTGGCGATCCTCGATGGCCTCGGCGTGCGCGTCGGCAGCGAGGTGTACCTGGTGCCGCTGGTCTCGGTGGTCGAGTCGCTGCAGCCCAAGCCCAGCGACGTGCACGAGCTGCCGCAGGCTGGCGACGTGGTGGACGTACGCGGCGAGTACTTGCCGCTGGTGCCGCTGCACGAGCTGTTCGACATCGAGCCCAGCTTCGAGAGCCCGAGCGAGGGCCTGGTGATGGTGATCGATGACGGCTCGCAGAAGCTCGCGCTGCAGATCGACGAGCTGCTCGGCCAGTACCAGGTCGTGATCAAGAGCCTGGAGACCAATTTCAAGGCGGTGCCTGGCATCGCCGGCGCGACCGTGCTCGGCGACGGCAGGGTGGCGCTGATCCTCGACACCGGAAACCTCGCCAACGTCGTCAAAAACCGCGCGCCCGTTCCACCGGCGCACGGAGTGTCGGAGCTGATCGCGGAGAGCGCGCCATGAATGTACAGACGGCCGGTACCCAGAGCTCGGACCTCAGCCAGTACGTGACCTTCACGCTGGGCAACGTCGACTACGGGATCGAGATCCTGAGCGTGCAGGAGTTCAAGGGCTACAGCGCGGTCACGCCGATCCCGAACATGCCCGCCTACGTGCGCGGCGTGATGAACCTTCGCGGCATCATCATCCCGGTGTTCGACCTGCGCGTGCGCTTCGGCTTGCCAGCGCCGCTCGACGAGCTGTCCGTGATCGTGGTGGCGGTGGTCGAGAGCCGCACCGTGGGGCTGGTGGTCGACACCGTGTCGGACGTGATCGACATCAAGCAGAGCGACATCCAGGAGACGCCCGAGTTCAGCTCGCGCGTGCCCACCGCATTTCTGCGCGGGCTTGCGAAGACGGGCGACCGCCTGGTGATCCTGTTGAACCTGGAGCACCTGGTGTCGATCGATGATTTTCCCGCGCCGGCGGCGGCGAATTAACTGGGGGACGTGATGGCTAGCAGAGCAGCAGCAACGAAGGCGAACACGGGGCGGCGGGTCGACCTGCAGTCGCGCCCCGAGAACACCAACGCCGGTCGCGGCCCCAAGGGCAAGGGAGCCTGGGACGTCTCCCGCAACGCGATGTCGATGGTGGAGAACGCACCGGTCAACATCATGTGCGCCGACCGCGACTTCAACATTCGCTACATCAACCCGGCGTCGACGCGCACCTTGCGCAGCATCGAGCAGTACCTGCCGGTGAAGGTCGACGCCATCCTCGGCCAGTCGATCGACATCTTCCACAAGAACCCGGCGCGGCAACGGCAGATCCTGTCCGACCCGCG
>JBEVNG010000560.1:0-10229 GCA_040508235.1 Polyangiales bacterium
ATAACCCAGCTCCGCTTGCGCGTGCTCGCGGGAGAACACCGACCCGCCACAGCATCGTCGCGAGCTCGCGCGGCCGCTCGCGGCGCAGCCAGGACGCGAGCTTGATCGCGAACGCGGAGTCGACCCTGGGGTCGGCGCCGCTTCAGCTATGGCTCGCGCGCCACGAGAGCACGCGATGGGTGCGCCGCATGGACACGCTCGACGACTTTCTCGCCGAGCGTGTCCGGCAGGTCAGCGCAGGGTAAGGGCGAGACCGCGCAGGGCGCCGGTGACGCCGCCGACCGCGTTGTTCTCGGTCGGGGGCGTGGTCGGCGCGTTGAAGCCCGTCGCGATGCCGACACCCGTGTTGATGCTGTAGATGGTGGTCACGCCGCCCGCGTTGGTGAGCGCGGCGAGCGCGAGGCCGTTGTGGCCGCCGACGATGTCGAAGTTGGCGCCGGTGGTCGAGGTGACGCCCGCGCCCGTGGTGCCGATCTCGGTGAGCACGCCGGCGTTGGGCGAAGGCGCTCCGTCCACGCCGCCCTGACGCAGCAGGCGCCCGTTCAGGGCGTCGATCACGAACAGCGTCGTGGCGGACGCGCCTGCGAAGTTGTTGGTGTAGGCAGCGCCGCTGAAGCTGGAGTTGGCGCTCACCGGGGTGCCCGGCGCGCCGGTCAGCGCGGTGTCCACGAAGGTGGCCCCCGCGGCACCGGCGGTGCGCGTGGACGGCAGGATGCGGAGGTTGTCGAGGGCCTGGTTCACCATGCGCAGCGCATCCGCGGCGGGGTTGAAGTCGAAGCCCCACGTCGACGCGGGCAGAGCCGTGAAGGTCTGCCCGGTCGCGGCGGTGAGCGTGGCGCTGACGGTGGCGGCGCCGGTGGTGGTGTCGATGGCGTAGATGCGGCCCGTGCTGCCGGTGCCGTAGAGCCGGCCGTCGAGCGGACGCACGTCGATGCCGGTGAGCGTCTCGTCGGCCTGCAGGCCGGTGAGCGTCAGCGTGCTGAGCGCGGTGGCCGGTGCGCTGGGCGCGAACGAGATCAGCTTGCCGTCGCTGGTGGCCGCCCATGCGGTGAGCGTCGGAGCCGTGGCGAAGCTGAGGCTGTTGACGGCCTCGCCGCCGCCGATGGTGCCGTTGGCGGTGCCCGTGGGCAGCGCCGCCGCGCCGGTGGTCAGGTTGACCGCGAGCAGCGTGGAGCTCGCGGCATCACCGACCTGCAGCGCCGCGAGCGCGACGCCGTTGACCGGGTCGATGTCGAAGCCGTTCAGGCCGGTGACGTTGCCCGCGGTCGCGCCGAGCGGTCCGACCACGAAGGTCGCGCCGCAGTTCGGGTTGGTGTCGTTGGGGCAGGCCACGCCATCGGCCGGGTTGCCACCGACACGCACCAGGTTGTCGCTGTTGGTGTCGAGGCCGTACATCGTCGTGTAGCGCGTGCCCGCGAACGTGTTGGTGTACGCGGTGGCGCTGATGCTGCCCGTCCCGCTGGAGCCCTGCACCAGGGTCGTGTCGGTGGTGGTGTTGCCGTTGTCGACGTTGACGCGGAAGTTTCCGCCGCCCGCCGAGACGATGCGCAGGCGATCCGCGACCGGGTTGAAGCCCACGCCGTAGGCATCGACGCCGAGCGTAGTGAAGGGCGCGGTGGCGTCCGTCGGGTCCGCGACCAGCGTGGACTTGAGCGTGGCGACGCCGGTGTCGGCCACGGTGTAGAGCTTGCCGCCGCTGCTCAGCACGTAGAGCAGCTTGTCGGCGGGCCGCACGTCCGCGCCGAGCACGGTCTCGCCCGCGCCGAGGCCCGTGATCGCGGCCGACGAGCAGAGCTTGCCCGGGGCGCCGCGGTTGAAGCTGATCAGCTTGCTGCCGGTGGTCGTCGCGACCAGCTCGCCGCGAGCCTGCGTGGGCGCGGTGGCGGGCGGCTCGGCGAACACGGCGCGCAGCGTCTCGTTGGCCTCCAGCGTGAGCTTCACGTTGGCGCTGACGGCGCCGGTGGCGAGGTCCACCGTGCCGACGTGCTCCCCGTCGCTCGCGGTGGCGGCGATCAGCGCCACGTTCGCGCCCGCGGCGGTGGTCTGGATGTCGAAGCCGGTCACGGTGCCGAGGTTGGCGTCGCCGATCGTGGCCAGCTCGGTGAGGCGGCCGTCGTTGGGCGGGTCCTGCAGCAGCAGCTTGCGGTTGGCTCCGTCGACGACGAGCAGGCGCGTGCGGCAGGCGGCGCCGAAGCTCTCCGTGTACGCCGCGGCGCTGATGCCGGCGATGGTCGGGGTGAGCGCTCCGTCCGTGGTGGTGGCGCCGGTCTCCGGGTTGATGCGCAGGTTCTGCCCGCTGCCGCTGACCACACGCAGGCGATCGGCGACCGGGTTGAAGTCGACGCCGAAGGTGGTGCCGGTGATCGAGGCGTACGGTTCGGTCTGGTCAGCGGCGTCCGCGGCCAGCGTGGCCTTCACCGTTGCCGCGCCGGTGGCGGGATCCACGGTGTAGAGCTTGCCAGCGCCGCCCGCGTCGACGCGCGTTAGCACCACGACGTTGCCGTTGGCGGGCCGGATGTCCACACCCAGCACGGTCTCACCTGCACCGAGGCCGGTGACCGCCACGCTCTTGGTGATCGCGCCGGTCCCGCGCGCGAACTGGATCAGACGTCCGCTCGAGGTCAGTGCCCAGGTGTCTCCGACCGCGGGCAGCGAAGAGTCAGGCTCGCCCGCGTCGCCGGGCGTCGCGGCATCGGGCAGGTTCGCGTCGCCAGGCGTCGTCGCATCGGCAATACCCGTGTCCATGGGAGGAACGGTCGAGTCGGGAATCGTCGCGTCGGGCCGTGCGGCATCGACGGCCGCATCATTGCCAGGATTCGTCGGGTCGTCGTCGTCGTCTCCACAAGCGCCGTTCAAGAGCGGAGTCAGCAGTACCGCACAACGAAGTAAGGTCGATATACGATGCGAGTTGGCCATCGGTGTTCCCCCGGTCGACAAGGCTGGACGCGTAACGCGTGCGCAACGTGAACCATGGGTACGCGCCGAGTGTCCAATTGGATTCCTTTTTGCGCATCGGTACGAAAACTTATGTCTTACCCTGTAAGCGTGTCGTGCGGTGCGGACGTGTTACCAGACATGGGACTTCTTTGCTGGTAACGCGCAAAGCAGACCCGAGACGGATCCCAAAACGGAGGACGCATGGCGCAAGGAATCGGGCACTGGTTCGAGGACAACGCGCTCTCGATTGGGCGCACGCCGCTGGTGCGATTGCAGCGGGTGATCGAGGGTGCACAGGTCACGCTGCTGGCGAAGATCGAGGGACGTAACCCGGCGTATTCCGTGAAGTGCCGCATCGGCGCCGCGATGGTGTGGGACGCCGAGCAGCGCGGTGTGCTCGCGCCCGGCAAGGAGCTCATCGAGCCGACCAGCGGCAACACCGGCATCGCGCTCGCGTTCGTCGCGGCCGCGCGCGGGTATCCGATCACCCTCACGATGCCCGAGACGATGAGCCTCGAGCGCCGCAAGCTGCTGATCGCATACGGCGCGAAGTTGGTGCTGACGGAGGGCGCCAAGGGCATGCCGGGTGCCATCAAGCGCGCGGAGGAGATCGCGGCCAGCGATCCATCACGCTACGTGCTGCTCGGTCAGTTCGACAACCCGGCCAACCCCGCGATCCACGCGACCACCACCGGACCCGAGATCTGGGAAGACACGCAGGGCAAGGTCGACATCTTCGTCTCGGGCGTCGGCACCGGCGGCACCTTGAGCGGCGTCGCGCACTACCTGAAGAACGTGCAGAAGAAGTCCGTGCTGACGGTGGCGGTGGAGCCCACGGCCAGCCCGGTGATCAGCCAGACGCGCGCGGGCCAGCCGGTGCAGCCGTCGCCGCACAAGATCCAGGGCATCGGCGCTGGCTTCGTTCCCAAGAACCTCGATCTCGCGCTGGTCGATCAGGTCGAGCAGGTGAGCAACGAGGAAGCCATCACGTACGCACGCCGGCTCGCGCGTGAAGAGGGGATCCTCGCGGGCATCTCGTGCGGGGCGGCGGTCGCGGCGGCGGTGCGCGTGGCCAAGCGGCCAGAGAGTGCGGGCAAGACCCTGGTGGTCATCCTGCCGGACTCGGGCGAGCGCTACCTCAGCAGCGTGCTGTTCGCGGGGATGTTCGACGCCGAGGGACACGCCAGCGCGGGCTAGGCCGCTTGCGTCCGACGAGGAAGTTCCGTAGTGCAGGGCCGTGTCTTGGAGTTTCCGATTCGCGGTTGGCCTGCTTGCGACTGGTCTTTCGTGCGCGGAGCCGAGCTACACGCCCGGGCGTGAAGACGCCGGTGAAGTTTTGCCGATGGCTGCCCCGGATGCGGGCCCGACAACGGATGCCAGCGCGGTCCTGGACACGGGCGTGGTCGCGGACGCGGCACACGTTTCTCCCGATGCGTCCGACGCGAGCGAGTCGGTCAGCGAGCCGTTCGCCCTCGGCCAGTACGCCGTGCTGGCGCGCTTCTACGGCACCAGCTCGCCCGCGGGCACCGGCTGGTTCGGCGAGGAGTCGGTGGCGCTGGTCGACGTGCAGCGCCAGGGCAGTGGTCTGACCATGACCTGGCAGACGTGCGCGTACCGCGGCCGAGTCTCGATCCCGCCGCTGCCGGCGATCGACTACGCCGTGCTGCGACCCGAGACGTTCCCCGTGCGCACGCTGCAGCTGACCGTGCGCGGCGACCGCTTCGAGACCACCGGGCCGGCCGCGCTGATCGGGTACGAGGAGCTGACCAGCTGCAGCGCAGAGCCGCATCCCGATCGCCGCTGGCTCGGGGGCAACGCCTGCGCCTGCACCGGTGGGAGCATTCCGCCGACCACGCCCTCGGACTGCCGCGTGATCGACTCGGATGGCGATCAGGAGCCCGGCTTCACGGTGCAGTTCACGGGCGGCACGGAGAACTTCTCGCGCTCGCGCATCCGCGACAGCAGCCAGCTGATCTCCGGTGTGATCGCGCCGGACGGTCGCCACAGCGCGCAGTACGCCGCCAACCTCGACAACTACCAGCTCAGCTGCGCACGCGAGCCGTGTTCGCGCGGCAGCGTGCAGAGCTGCCCGGTCGCCGCCAACCCCGCGCGCTTCCTGAAGCTCGCGTCGCGAGCCAGCGCGTGGACGTGCGCCGAGGCCGTGCGTGCGGTGGACGACAGCAACCGGCTCGGGCTCGGGCTGATCAGCGCGCCGGGCTGCTGACGCATTCCAATCGTGCGCTTTCTCCGGGGCTCAGCTACCGGCGCGTATCCCGCTTGCACGCGCTGGCGCCGGGGCCGGCAGTCTGTCAGCTATCGGCGCGATGAAGTCGAGCCGTTGGATGAAGTGGGGCGTGGGCGCGCTGGTGTTAGCCGGCTGCGATCCCAAGCAGCCCGAGGGCAAGTTCCCGTGCGACACGGACCAGCAGTGCCCGCGCGGCTGGGCGTGTGCTCCGGACCCGGAGATCGGCACGCAGCAGCAGTTCTGCTTTGCGCCTGACTCGCCGCTGGTGATGGACGCGGGGCTGAGCTGCTCGCTGGACGCGAGCATCCCCTCGATGAACGCGGACGGCGGCGTGATCAACACGGGCACGCCGATGCGCTCGGGCGGCGAGGTGTTCACCGACTTCAGCGCGAACATCCCGTACGACTGCGGCAAGTGGGTGCTCGGGCACACCTCCGACAAGGGCTTCCCGCCCAACGCGATGATCTACGGGCACGAAGACAACGACATGGGCAGCTACGACCAGTTCGTCTGTCGCTTCATCGACGAGCTCGACGGCAAGCGCCTGACGCTGCCCGGCAAGGGCGTGCCGGGCTTCGGCTGCTACGCGGTGCGCCCGACCGGCGTGCGCGACGTGTCGAAGGTGGTGTTCTCGGACGACTACGAAGTGCTGACCGAGACGCAGAGCTGCGCGCGCATGGTGCCGTACAAGGGCGATCATCGCCTGCTGCCGACGGGCCTCGACGAGAACGGCAAGCCGATCTTCTCCTGCCATGGCGTGGTCAACGCGCAGGGACTGCCGCCGCCGCATCCGGTGTATCCGCTGGGCCGCTTCCTGCCGGAGACGGGGCAGTGCGTGTTCGAGTGGTACACCAACACGCGCATCGCCCCGGTGCTCAAGGGCAACGACGGCTGCTACGTCGAGGGCCTGGAGGTGCTGGCGATCCCCTGATCGTCAGCGTGCGCCGAAGAAGTCGTCCTGCGAGAGCTTGCGACGACGGTCCAGCGCGGGAGCGGGCTCCGGCACGACCGCGGGCTCCGGCGCGACCGCGGGCTCCACGACAGGCTTGCTCCGCACGCGCACGAGCCTGGGTGCCTTCACGGTGGACTCGAGTGGCGGCGGCGCGCTCACGCTTGCGTCGACCACCTCGTTCAACGCCTGCATCGGCGGTGCCTGGACCGGCTGCGACGCGACGGTGACGGTCTGGGCCGCGACGGTCTTCGCGGCGGGCGGCTTTTCCTGCGTCGCGCGCGAGACGAGTGCGATCGCCAGCAGCGCGGCGACGGCGCCCGCCGCGGCGTACCAGCGCCGGCGTCGTGCGAATACCAGGTCGCCGGTGCGCGTGCTCAGGGCGGGCTCGCTGTGCACGGGCGTCGGCGGTGTCAGCACGACCGCCTGCGCGGGCAGGGTGGTCACCATCGGCGCGTGCTCCGCGTCCCGTCCGTACGTCACGCGGCGCGTCTCGCCCAGATCGTCACGCTCGGCAAACGGTGTCAGCTCGCGGATCAGCTGCTCGATGCTGGCGGTGCGCTCGTCGCGCTCTCGCGCCATCGCACGCGCCACCACGTCGACCAGCTCCTGAGGAAGATCGGCGCGCAGCGTCGACAGCGGCGGCACCAGGCACGTGGTGAGCTTGAAGATCAGCTCCGGCCAGCTCTCGCTGGTGAACGGCAGGCGACCGGCGAGCGCCAGGTAGATCACCATGCCGAAGCCGTACACGTCGACGCGCGCGTCGAGGTCGCGCGCGCCCTTGATCTGCTCGTAGGCCATGAACACCGGCGTCCCGGTGGCGCTGCCCGAGCGCGTGTGCAGCGACTCGCCCTCGATCTTGGCGATGCCGAAGTCGAGCACGGTCGGGATCGCGTCGTCGTGGTCCACCTCGCGCGCGAGGAAGATGTTGTCCGGCTTGATGTCGCGGTGGACGATGCCGAGCCGGTGCGCCTCGGCGACCCCTCGCATGGCCTGGATCAGCAGCTTGAGGAACGCGCGCACGGGCAGCGTGCTGGTCTCCAGCAGGTGGGACAGCGTCTCGCCGTGCAGGAGATCCATCACCAGGAACATGGTGTCGCCCTCGACCCCCACGTCGTAGACGTCGACCACGTGGCGGTGCTTGATGCGTGCGCAAGCGCGCGCCTCGCGCAACAAGCGGGCCCTGCCATCGGGACGCTCCGCCAGCGACGCGAGCAGGAACTTGAGCGCGACCTGCTTGCCGGTCAGCGTGTTCTCCGCGGCAAACACGACGCTCATCCCGCCGCCGCCGAGCGCGCGGTCGAGGCGGTACTTGCCTCCGACGACGTCTCCGAGCGAAGGCGACCCCAAGCGCATCCCAAGCAACTCCGCGTTTCCCGGCGAGCCCGAAGGCTGGCGACGGCATAGAGTTCGGCAACGGAATGCAGATGTCCAGAAGTGTCTTTCGGCCCGCGACTCGGTGCTTAGGGTGCTTCGCCCTCGCGCTGATCATCGTGGTCGCGGGCTGGCTCGAAAAGGCCATGGCCCAGTCGCGCGAGGACGACCCGGTCTACCGTGAGCAAATCCAGGCGGCGCTCGGCGCCTACGATGCCGGGCAGCTGGTCGAGGCCAAGGCGCACTTCGAGGCCGCGCTGCTGGCGTATCCGAACAACGCGCGCGTGCTGCGTGGGCTCGGCACCGTCGAGCTGGAGCAGGTCAACTACGTGGCGGCCGCGCGCTACCTGGAGCAGGCGCTGGCGTCGACCGAGCTCGCGCTGACGGACACGCTGCGCAAGGAGACCGAGACCGCGCTCGGCGAGGCGAACGGGTTCGTCGGCCGCGTGCAGGTGATCACGTCCCCCGCCGATGCGGAGGTGCGCCTGCAAGGCCGGCACCTGGAGCACGCGACGGCCGTCATCCTGCAGCCGGGCGTGTACGCGCTCGAGGTCTCCGCGCCGGGCTTTCGCACCGACAGCCGCCAGCTGCTGGTGGCCGCGCGTCAGTACCAGATCGTGCAGCTCAACCTGGAGCGCACGACCGTCAGCACGTCGCCAGCCCCTGTCGCCCCCCCGTCGCGTCTCGAGAAAGCCGGTCCGTGGATTGCGATCGGAGCGAGCGCGGGTCTGAGCGTGGCGGGTGCGGTGCTGATCGCGAAGGGCGCCTCCGTGTATCGCGACCTCGATGCCGACGTGTACTACGCCGACTGGCAGCGCGATCGCGATCGCTATCCACGCCTGCTCGGCGCCGGCGGTGCGCTGCTGGGGCTCGGCGTGATCGGCCTCGCCACCGGCGTCTGGTGGCAAGTCCACAACGGCCGCAGCGACATGCGCGCGGCGCTCGGGCCGCAGTCGTTGTGGGTGAGTGGGCGCTTCTGAAGCTCAGTCAGCGCGGCGGCGGAAGGCCACGCGCTCGAGCCATTCCTTGGCCACCAGCTGGTCGGCGGGGCTGGCTTCTTCACCCTGCGCGAGCTGCGAGGCCAGGGCCTCGGCTTCGCTCAGCGCGCCGGTGATGAACGCAGCCTGCACCTGCATGCGCAGCGCCTCGCGACGCAGCCGCTCGCTGGGTAACGCGCGCTGCTGGGCGGTGCGCAGCAGCGACAACACCACGTCGTAGCGCTGCGAGCCGCGCAGCTGGCGCGCCTCCAGGTAAGGCGCGAGGCCGTCGCCGCGCACCAGCGCCAGCTCGCGGATCAGGTGCACGCCGAGCCGCGCGTCCTGCCCACCAAACGGTTGCCCCACCAGGAAGTCGCGCAGCAGCGAGCGCGCCGGCTCGCCCGCGCTCGCCGCCAGCAGCTTGACCTCCAGCTGCCGTGAGTCGCCCTCGGACTGCGGGTCGTCGAGCAGCGCGCGGTAGGCGGCCTCGGCGCGTGTGTACTCTCCACGTACGAACGCCGCATCGGCGAGCGCCACCTTCGCGCGCGTGATCACGGGCGTGGGCGCGTGGCCTTCGAGCTGCTTCAGCTCCTGGCTGGCGTCCAGCAGCGCACCTCGCTGCGCCAGCAGCGCCACGCGTGTGGTGCGCACCGAGGTCGCCGCGGGATCGATCGTCAGCACCGCGTTGCACTTCTCCAGCGCGCGTACGAAGTCGCCCGCGCTCAGCGCCGCGCCCAGCTCGCCCTCCAGCTGCTCCACCAGGTGCGGGCAGACCTGCGACCACACACCGGGTCGCTCGAAGCGCTGCTTGGCCAGCGCCGCCGCGCGTGGCGGCAACGCGATCGCGCCGAGGTACTTCTTCCACTCCGCTTCCAGCTTCGCGAACGGCTCGCCGAGTCCTTCCTCGACGCTGCCGCGCGCGTACGTCTTGCGCAGGGCCTCGGCGCCGCGCGTGTCGAGCACGAAGCGCAGGAAGCTGCCGGCCAGCGTGTACGCGAGCGCCTGATTTTGCCCGAAGAAGCTCACGCCCAGCAGGCTCGAGAGCGGAGGCGCGATGTCGCTCGCGAACGCGGCCTTGGCCCACTGGTGCGCGGTCAGCTCCTCGCGCGCGACCGGCTCCAGCGCGACCGCCATGCCCTCGACCAGCGTGGGCTCCGGCAGCAAACCACCGAGCTTGCCCGGCACGCCGAACATGCCGGTCGACGCGTGCCGCGCGACGACGTGCGCGAGCTCGTGCGCCAGCACGGGGTGGGGGAAGTCGCCGAGCTGCAGGTACACCTCGCGCCGCCAGGGCTTGGCGATGTACACGCGCGCGGCGCCCATCAGGTCGCGCTTCTCCTCGGGCGAGCGGAAGAAGAACGCGCTGATCTTGGCGTCCTCCTTCACGCCCAGCGTGCGCGTCACCTGGCCGATCAAGAACTCGCAGTCCTCGGCGATCCGGTGCGCGACGCCCGCGGGCAGCTCGCGCGGCAGGATGGCGTGGCAGTGCGCGGTGTCGATCGCGTAGCCGAGCTCCGCCGCGATCATGCGGCTGCCGGCGCGATGCTTGAGCAACAGCGCCGAGCGCGTGCACCAGACCGTGGCGATGCCCAGCAGCAGAGCGAAGCCCAGGCGCACCGGTTGGACCCGCAGCTCGAACTTGCCGCTGGCCCCGCGCGTCGCGGTCAGCAGCGACCAGACACCCACGCCGATCATGAAGCCGACCAGGCGATGGCTCAGCCACGCGTCCGGGATCTCGCCTGGCCGG
>JBEVNG010000033.1:0-13139 GCA_040508235.1 Polyangiales bacterium
CAGCTGCCACAAGCAGGAGCTCGCGTTCACCGACGCACGCGCGCGCGGGCTCGGCTCCACGGGTGAGGAACACCCGCGCGGTCCGATGACGCTGGTCAACATCGCGTACAGCCCAACGCTCACCTGGGCGAACCCGCTGATGACCACGCTCGAGCACCAGGCGCGCGTGCCGATCTTCGACGACAACCCGATCGAGCTCGGCATCCCGTCGATCAGCACGCTGGAGCAGCGCCTGCAGGCGGTGCCCGGCTATGCGCCGCTGTTCGCCAAGGCGTTCCCGGAGCGGCCCGAGGTCTCGGCGCAGGGCGTGCTCGATGCGCTGAGCGCGTCGAGCACGTTTTGCACCGACACCTCGGGCCGATCCGGGAACGCCTTGGCGAACAGCGGCGCGTAGCCGGGCACTGCCTGCAGGCGCGTCTCCAGCATGCTGATCGACGGGATGCCGAGCTCGATGGGCATGTCGCCGAAGATCGGCACGCGCGCCTGGTGCTCGAGCGTGGTCATCAGCGGATTTGCCCACGTGATGGTCGGCGCGTACGCGATGTTGGCCAGCGTCATCGCGCCGCGCGGATGTTCGGCTCCCGTGCTGCCCAGGCCGCGGGCGAGGCCGTCCGTGAACGCGAGCTCCTGCTTGTGGCAGCTCGCGCACGACTGCGTCTGGTTCTCCGACAGCCGCTCGTCGTAAAACAGGAAGCGACCCAGCTCGACCTTCTCGGCCGTCATCGGGTTGTCGGCGGGCTCCGCCGGCATGGGGAAACCTTGCGGCAGCTTCCAGTCGAAGCTGCTGTCCGGCGTCGCTGCGTCCGGCACCTGGACGACGGGCACGAGCGCGTCGATGGGCGCGTGACCGCCTCCCGCGTCGGGAACCGGCTCCTCCAGCTCGGCTGCATCATCGCCGCACGCAGCGAGCAGCAACCCGACAGCCAACCATCGACGCATGCTTCCCACCATTACCTCGAGACGCTGAACACCTTCTGCAGACCGTTCGGCGCGCCCGTGCTGATGTCGACGCCGAGCTGGTCGAACATCGGCGTGCACGAAGCGCCCGAGCCGTGGCACTGCACCGCGCCGCTGAGGTCCGCGGTGCCGAACACCGCGCCGACGTCGGCCTTGATGGTGTCGCGATCCGGATCGAAGCCGGTCAGCGTGAACTCCGCGCGGTTCTGCTTGGTGCAGCTGTACTGCTCGCCGTTCTTGGTGCAGCCCGTGCTGCCGAGGTGCACGAAGCCGAGGCCCGGCTCGGCCTCGCCGTGACCACCGTGGCCGCCACCCGCGTCGCCCGCGCTGTGGCCGCCGCCCGCGTCACCGCCGCCGTGCGCATCGTGCCCCGCGTCCATGCCGCCCCCGTGGGGAGTGCCCGCGTCCGCGTTGGTCGTGGTCAGCACCTCGGCGATCAAGAAGCGATAGCCCGCGACCCAATCCCAGCTCGCACCGGGCGCCTGCAGCGGCGCCGGCGCCTTGGTCGGGTCGCTGTGGTTCAGCGTCTCCGGCACGCCGATCACCACGTGCACCCCGTTGTACGTGAGGTTGGCCGGCACCGTTCCCTTGATGACCGTGTTGCTCGCGGTCGGACCGCCCTCGCACTCGCCACCGCTGGTGGTGAAGTCGAGCAGCGCGATCTCCGACGTCTGAAAGCCCCCGCTGGTCAGGTCGTCGAACTTCAGCGCCACTTCCTCGCCCGTGGTCGCCTTGAGCTTCACCGACTGCACGTAGAAGCGGAAGTCCTTGGGCGTGACCTCGCTTTGCTTGGTGCCCTGGCCGGTGTAGCTCTGGCCACACTCCAGCTCGCCCTGGTCGGTGAAGTGCGCCGCGAACTTCAGCTCGATGCGCTTCTGGCCAGGCCCCGCATCGGCGCCCGCATCGATGCCCGAGTCGGGCACCGTCGCCGCGGCGTCGCGATTGCCACCGTCGAGCGGCTCGTCCGGCTGAAAGCCGTCATCGTCATCACAACCCGCGAGCAGAGCCAACGCGAGCATGCCGGAAGTCACAGTAGTAAGCCGCATGGAGCCTCGATGAACACGGAGAAAAGGGGAGTTTCTTCCTAGCAGCCCGGCAGGCCCACGATCGTGCGGCATAGTGACGCATCGTCATGGCTCTTCCCGACCTGCGCTTCGACAACAGCTTCACGCGCGAGCTACCTGCCGACCCCGAGAGTGAGAACCGGCCGCGCCCGGTCAAAGGCGCCGCGTTTACGCGCGTGCGGCCCACGCGGGTCGCCGGGCCCAGGCTGCTCGCTCACTCGCCGGAGGTGGCTGCGCTGCTCGACTTAAGTCCGGAGGACGCGCAGCGCCCGGAGTTTGCGCAGGTGTTCGCGGGCAACGAGCAGCTGCCGGGCATGGACCCGTACGCGGCTTGTTACGGCGGTCACCAGTTCGGAAACTGGGCAGGCCAGCTCGGCGATGGGCGTGCGATCTCGCTCGGCGAGGTTCGCAATGCGCGCGGCGAGCGCTGGGAGCTTCAGCTCAAGGGCGCGGGGCCCACACCGTACTCGCGCCACGCGGATGGGCGCGCGGTGCTGCGCTCGTCGCTGCGTGAGTTCCTGTGCAGCGAGGCGATGCATCACCTGGGCGTGCCGACCACGCGCGCGCTTTCGCTGGTGACCACCGGCGAGGACGTGGTGCGCGACATCCTGTACGACGGACATCCGCGCCCCGAGCCGGGCGCCGTGGTGTGCCGCGTCGCACCGTCGTTCCTGCGCTTTGGCAACCTGGAGCTACCGTCTTCGCGGGAGGACGTGCCGCTGCTGCGCACCATCGCGTCGTACCTGCTGCGTACGCACTACCCGGAGCTCGGCGAGCCGAACAAGGAGAGCTTCGTGCGCTTCGTGGAGGTCATCTCCGAGCGCACGGCTCGCATGGTCGCGCACTGGCAGCGTGTGGGCTTCGTGCACGGCGTGATGAACACGGACAACATGTCGTTGCTCGGGCTCACCATCGACTACGGGCCGTACGGCTTCCTCGACGACTTCGATCCCAACTGGACGCCGAACACCACGGACGCGCAAGGACGTCGCTACCGCTACCAGAACCAGCCGCGCGTCGCGTACTGGAACCTGGTGCAGCTCGCCAACGCGCTGCATCCGCTGGTCGGCGAGACCGAGCCGCTGGAGCGCGCGCTGGAGAGCTTCGCGCGCACGTTCGACGACGCGCAGCGAAGCAGCTTCGCGGGCAAGCTCGGCATCCGCGGGCTCACGCTGGAGGGCGAGGATCTCGCGCTGGTCAGCGAGCTGCTGGAGTTGATGAGCGCGGTCGAGACCGACTTCACGATCTTCTTCCGCTCGCTCGCGCGCATCGGCACCACCGAAGAAGTCTCGCTGGAGCCACTGCGCGACGCGTTCTACGGCGAGCCCGAGCCACGCCTGCTCGACTGGCTGCGTCGCTACCAGGCGCGCATTCGTAGCGATGACCTCGGCGACGATGCACGACGCGCGCTGATGAACCGCAGCAACCCCAAGTACGTGCTGCGCAACTACCTCGCGCAAGAAGCGATCGACAAGGCAGAGGCCGGCGACGCGTCCATGGTAGGCGAGCTGCTAGCGTGCTTGCGCAAGCCGTACGACGAGCAGCCCGAGTACCAGCGCTTCTTCGCCAGGCGCCCGGACTGGGCGCGTAACCGCGCGGGATGCTCCATGCTTTCGTGCAGTTCCTGAACAGATCCTCGCTGTCGGGGAAACCGTGCCTACTATCGCGGTCATGGCGGAACCAGAGCAGAAGACGATCCACGCTCCGACGCAGGAAACGCAGTCGACCAGCCCGCACGACACGCGGGCTTCGGTCGGTGCACTCGACCTCAACAGCGCGAACGAGACCGAGATCGCGGAGATCGACATGATCGGGCGCAAGATTGCGCACGAGATCGTCGCACGCCGCGCCGAGCGCGGTCCGTTCTCCAGCTGGGAGGACCTGCGGGACATCCCGGGGCTCGAGCCCATGAAGCTCGCCGAGCTGCAGCGCGCCGCGCGCATCCAGCCCAGCTGACGTTCAGAGCGACATGCCCGCGAGCTCCTTGCGCTCCCCGAGCGGGCCGCAGGACGCTTCGTGCGTCGCCTTGAAGTCGTTCAGCCTGCCCTCCAGCGACGACAGCATCGCGTTCATCACGCCGAATGCCGTCTCGACGGTGGGCATGTACACATAGGTCGCGCCCTTCTCGTGCAGCTTGGCCACGTCGGCCGCGCGCGAGGCGCTCGCGAAGATGGTGACGTTGGGCGCGCACTGACGCACCGCCTCGACGATCGCCGCGTTCGACGTGCGCTTGAGCAGCTCGTCCGGCACCGTCGAGATCACGATCTCCGCCGTGTCGACGTGCGCGTGGCGCAGCGTCTCCGGGTTGCCCGCGTCGCCGTACACCACACGCGCACCGAGCTCGCGGATCGCTGCGTGCGTCTGCACGTTGATGTCGACCACCATCACGTCGTGGAGCATCTCCGGGTGCTGACGACTGATGTCCTGAAGCAGCGCGAAGCCCACGCGGTGAAAGCCCAGGATCACGATGCGCGGCCGCGCCAGGTGGCCGAGGCCGTCCGTCATGCGCTCGGGCATACGAAAGCCCAGCCTGTCGAGCAGCGGCCCGAGCTTGATCGGCACCGTGCGCGAGAGCGTCATCAGCATGGGCGTGATCAGCGCCGTGATCACGAACGCGAAGATGATCACGCTGACCATGGTCGCGTCGATGTGGCCCGCCTTCACGCCGAGGTACGCGATCACCAGGCAGAACTCGGAGATCTGCCCGAGCTTCAGGCTGGCATCGAGCGCGTTGTTTCGATCGAGGCCCGTGAAGTAGAGCATCGGGAAGAACACGACGAAGCGCGTGAACACGGCGACCACCGACAGCACGACGGCGAGCATGATCACGTGCGCGCCGTCCGGCACCGGGATGCTCATGCCGAGCGCCACGAAGAACAGCGTCACGAAGAAGTCGCGCAGGTTGGCCACACGCGAGGCGACGTCGTGGTGGTACGGGAACGACGCGATGGTCATGCCCGCGATCAGCGCACCCATCTCCAGTGAGACCGAGAGCGGGATCTGCAGCCCGAGCATCTTCAACAGCGTGCCCAGGTTCGACCCAGCCAGGCCGACGCAGAAGCACCAAGCGAGCGCCACCGACACCACCAGGTCCGGCGCCCTGGCCACCGACGCGAAGATGGAGGGCAACACGAAGCGCGCACCCAGCGTCGCCAGCGCCACCAGGATGAAGATGCCGCCGAACGTCAGCGCGATGGGCGCGATCTGCGGCGCCTGAAAGCTCGGCTGCAGCGCGAGCAGGATGATCGCCCAGATGTCCTGGAAGATCAGCAAGCCCACCGCGAGCCGGCCGCTGAGCGTGTCGCTCCAGCGTCGCTCTTGCAGCGCGCGCACCACGAGCAGCGTGGAGGAGAACGCGCAGGTGATGCCGAGGTACGCCGCTCCAAAGTTGCCGCTCAGCGAGCTCGCCAGCAGCGGCGTCAGCAACAGGAAGATGCCCGTCGCGGCGGCGATGGTCACCGGCACCTGCAGCGCGCCCGTCGCCAACAACACGCGCCCACTCGCCAGGAGCGCGCGCGGGTTCACCTCCAGGCCGATCACGAACAGCAGCAGCGTGAGGCCCAGGTTCGCGATCGTCTCGACGTCCTGCGCGGAGTGCACCAGGCCCAGGCCAATCGGGCCCAGCAGCACGCCCGCACCGAGCAGCGCGGCGATGGTGGGGATGCGCAGGCGCTCGAACACGGCCGACAGGAAGCCCGCCGCCAGCAGGCAGAGACCCAGCTCGGTCACCAGCGTGCTCGGGCCCGCACCGGCCAGGACCATGGTGGGAGGGGCGGCGCTGAGCAGAGCGTGCAGGACGGTCATGAGCCTGCCGGAACCTATCACAAGCGAGTGCGGGAGCCCGCTTCGTTGGAGGTCGAAACTGTGGCGCCTTTGTCGACGGATGCGTGCGTGCCCCAGTGACCGCTGCGACCCACGGAGCGTCGGGAGCGGCCTACCACCCCTGGAGGTCCATCACGCGTGTGCGTCGATGGGGCACACTGATTGCTTCATGCCGGGCCGGGGAACCTCGGGACAAAGGAAACCATGGGTCGTGTTCTGCTCGCTTCGAATCGTCTCCCGGTCACGCTGACGCACGGTCCCGAGGGCTCCAGCCTCGTGCAGTCGTCTGGCGGGCTCGCCACCGCATTGCGCGAGCTCCACAGCGAGGGCGACGGTCGCTGGATCGGCTGGGTGGGTGACCACTCGCGCATGTCCGACCACGCGCGCGAAGGCATCGAGCGCGACCTGGCCGAGCGCCGGCTGCGGCACATCCCCATCAGCGCCAACGAAGTCTCGCTCTACTACGACGGCTACGCGAACGCCGTGCTCTGGCCGCTGTTCCACTACCTGCTCGACAAGGTCCAGCTCGACGCGAGCAACGAGTGGCGCGCCTACCAGGCCGTGAACGAGCGCTTCGCGGACGTGCTGGCCGCCGAGATGCGACCCGGGGACACCGTCTGGATCCACGACTACCAGCTGATGCTGGTCCCGGCGTACCTGCGCGCACGCGTGCCGGACGCGCGAATCGGATTCTTTCTGCATGTGCCCTGGCCGTCTTCGGACGTCTTCCGAATTTTGCCCTCGCGCGAGGAGCTGCTGGAGGGCCTGCTCGGCGCCGACTTGATCGGATTCCATACCGAGTCGTACCGGCACAACTTCCTGCACTCGGTCGCCAAGGTGCTGAACCTCGACCTCGGGGTCGACAGCATCGCGTGGGAAGAGCGCGAGGTGCGCGTCGGCGTGTACCCCATCAGCATCGACCTGACCGAGTTCGAGCGTGAGTCGCCCGAGGTCGACGAGCTGGTCAACAAGCTCCGCCACGGCACCGAGGGCAAGCGCACCGTGCTCGGCGTCGACAGGCTCGACTACACCAAGGGCGTGCCGCGCCGGCTGATGGCGTTCGACCGCCTGCTCGAGCGCGAGCCGCAGCTGCGCGGCAAGGTGCACCTGATCCAGATCGCGGTACCCACACGCGAGAAGATCGACTCCTACGCGGAGCTGCGCAGCGAGGTGAACGAGCTGGTCGGCCGCATCAACAGCGCCCACGGCTCGCCCACCGAGAGCCCCATCCAGTCGCTCTATCGCACGGTCGGCAACGACGACCTGCTGGCGCTGTATCGCGCGGCCGACGTGATGATGGTGACGCCGCTACGCGACGGCATGAACCTGGTCGCCAAGGAGTACGTCGCCTCGCGCGTCGACGGCGAGGGTGTACTCGTGCTGAGCGAGTTCGCGGGCGCGGCCTCCGAGCTCGACGCGGCGTTGATCGTCAACCCGTACGACATCGGTGCGATGGCCTCGAGCCTGCGCCGCGCCCTGGTGATGTCGACGGCGGAGCAGCGCGTGCGCATGAATCGTCTTCGCGCCGCGGTGAAGAGCAACCCCGTGCAGGAGTGGGCACGTACTTTCCTGGATGATCTATCGGTCGCCGAGCCGGTCACGAAGACCGCGGTCGCCGCGCCGCACGAGCTGGAGGAGTCGTTCACGCGCATGCGCGAGGCGGCCCACCGCAGCTTCCTGTTCGACTACGACGGCACGCTGGTGCCGCTGGCGCCGCTGCCGGATCTCGCCGCGCCCGACCAGGGCTTGCTGGAGCTGATCGAGAAGCTGGTCTCGCTGCCCAACACCGATGTGCACATCGTCTCCGGTCGCTCGCGCGAGTCGCTGGAGAGCTGGCTCGGCGGACTGCGCGTGTCGCTGCACGTCGAGCACGGCTTCTGGTCGCGCGACGCCAGCGGTTCCTGGTCGCAGGCCTCCGAGGTGCCGCAGGACTTCCTCAAGTCGATCCAGGACATCATGCAGCGGCATGCGTTCCGCGCGCCGGGCACGCTGGTCGAGCCCAAGACGGCCTCGGTCGCGTTCCACTACCGCGGCGCGGATCCGAACACCGCCGCCGCACGCCTGCGCTCGCTGCGCCAGGAGCTGACCAGCGCACTCGGCCCCAACGCCGAGCTGCTCGAAGGCCACAAGGTCCTGGAGGTCCGCCAGCGCGGCGTGCACAAGGGCGTGGTCGTGGGCCGCGTGCTGGAGTGCGCACCCAAGGGCACGCTGCTCTTCGCCGCCGGCGACGACCGCACCGACGAGGACCTGTTCGCCGCGCTGCCCGACGATGCGATCTCGATCCGCATCGGCCCCGGTCAGACCAAGGCGCGCTTCCGCGTCAGCACCCCGTGGGATCTACGCCGCTTGCTCGCGACGCTGGTCTAGCGGGTTCGCCGGCGCGCCAGCACGATGGCGAGCGCGAGCCACAGCCCGCCGAGCGGATGGCTGCGGCCGAGCGCGCAGCCGTCGTCGTCGCTGCTCGGAGGCGAGCCGCTGTCGATCGCCGCGGCAGCGTCTAGACGTGGCGTGCTCGCGTCGACCGGCGTGCTCGCGTCCGGACGCGCTCCGCTCGGCCCGGCGTCGGGAACACCGGCATCCGGGATCACGCACGCCGGCAGCACGAACGTCGAGGTGGGACTACGGTTGCCTACCGCATCGACGACGGAGACTCGATACTCGCCGCTCTCGCTCTGGAAGCTGACCTCCCAAGGGTAGAATCTGCCACTGAAGGGCACGGACGCAGTCAGCGCGCCTTGGGAGGCGAAGTAACCGATCAGCGTCTCACCTCGCGTCACGCGCAGCAGCTGGTCACTCGGCAGACTGGGCACCTCGATGGTGTGCAGACAACGCAGGTACGGTCCGCAGCTGTCGCGCTCTCCGTCGCTGACGCCGTCCATCGTGACCGGACCGATCGTGGGGGCGGCCAGCACCACCTCGTCGACGTCGGCTCCAGTCGTGAACTCGCTGATGACCTCGCCCACCGCGTCGAGGCACAGCCCATCACAGCTTGGCGGCACGCCTGCGTCGCTCGGGCGGCAGTCGCTGTACGAGTGGCGCACGCGGTAGTGAGTCGAGGCGTCGAGGGGCGTCGCGCTGCGCCCGACCCAGAGCTGGCTGGCGGTCCTTCCACTGCTGACGCCGGGGTACGTCTGGGCCCTTTCCCAGAGGATCGGGACGTCGCGACCATCTTCGGTCTGCAACACCACGCTAGCGTTGCCGTCGGGCACACCGTCGTACGTGACGCGCAGCTCGATGTTGCGCGGCACCCCGGTGGCGCCGTTCGACGGCTGCACCGAGGCGAGCTTCCGGCAGTTCGGAAGGCCCGAGCATGCAGAGGCAGGCGAGGCGAGCTGCAGCACGACACCAACCACGAACAACGCGCGAATCCAGGACATCATGCGCGTGTCATCGCAACCGGCGTGCCCGCGAAATCACCAGTCAGCTCGTGATCACCGCGGCACAGCGCGGCACATCCTTCAGTAGCGACTGGGACAGCCCTCGTCGCTCAGCTCGATCGCGAGATCGCCGAGCTCGGTGTCCTCCACCTCGAGCGAGCCGCTCAGCTCACCGGGATCACACTCGCCGTTCTCGTTCGTGTCGAGCACCGCGCCGACCCAGATCGACGGGCGCTGCCCGCCGATGATCACGTTGGGCACGTCGAGCGTGAAGCTGTCGCCGCTGACGGCCTTGGTGGCGATCTCCGCGCCGGGCGTCGCGATGCGCACGATGTCGGAGCGGCAGTCGACCACACTCTGCGTCTCGGCCACCGTCACGAGCAGTGTGCTCTGCGAGACCACGGCCTTGGCGAACACGCCGGAGCGCTTCACGCGGCCACGGATCGCGTAGTCGACGTGGTCCACTTCACACTCGCCGCCCTGCATCTGCTGCTCGTAGGCGGACTGCTCGAGCGCTGGCGGCGCCTCACTCTCCGTGGGCAAGCAACCAGCGAGCGCCAGAGCAGCGGGAAACACGGAGTTACGAAGGGCCACGAGACGAGTGTAGGGGTCGCCCCGAGCCGACGATAGCGCGATGTGAAGCGCCCGTGGCGCACTGCACAATCGCGAAAATGCCGGAGGTTCTTGCCCTACGTCGCCTGCTTCGAGGAGGGGGTCCAGACCACGAAACGGCGCCCCACGACGGCCAGCAAGGCGGGTAGCACCACAAGTGTCGACACCAGGCAGCTGGCGATGCTGATCGCGATCAGCTCCGCGAAGCGCTGCACCGGCACGAAGTTGCTCAGCAGCAGCACGGAGAAACCCAGCACCAACGTCACACACGCGACCACGATCGCGCGGCCCGTGCCGCGCACGCTGCGCATGATGGCCGTGGTCAGCAGCAGCTCCTCCGCCAGCTCCTCGCGCAGGCGCGCGAGCAAGTGGATGCCGGCGTCCACCGTGATGCCGATGCTGACCGAGAAGATGATCGCGGTCGCCGCGTTGAGCGGGATGTCGCGCCACACCATCCACGCCATCACCAACACCATCGGGATCACGTTCGGTGGGATCAGCAGGAGCGTGTACGGCACGCTGCGGAACGAGAAGAACACCAACACCAGGATGGTCACGATCGCGACACCCAAACTGCCGGTGAGATCGCTGACCACCGCGTCGAGGCCGTGCGAGCTCAGGTATGCGTCGCCGGTGAAGTCGTACGTCACGCCCTTGGGCAGCGTCTTCTTCAGCTCGTTGTCGATTGCGTCGACCAGCTTCAGCGTCGCGCGCGAGCCATTGTCCTTGAGCCGCACGCGGATGCGCGCGTGCTTGCCGTCGCTGGTGATCAGCGCCGCCACGGGCGAGGGCTTCCGCTTGTTGAGCGCGTACGCCATGCCCTCGATCTGCGGGCGCTTGCGCAGCGCATCGTCCAGCGATGCGGTCTTGCCCCTCTCGACGCCGGTCAACGCGGACCACGCCTGCACGAACGGCAGCGAGGGATCCGTCACCGTCAGCACACCGTGCTGCTTGGCGATGAAGCTCGACACCTTGGCGATCGACTTGAGCGCCTCCGGCTCGTAGAAGCGGCCCGCCTCGTCGCTGGCCAGGCTGACCTCCAGCGGACGCACGCCCTCGAACTCGCGCTCCAGCAGGTCGGTCGCGACGTACATCGGGTCGCCCTTGCGGAACTGATCGAGCAAAGCACTGTCGACGCGCAGGTCGAACGACGTGACGGTGGCCACCACGCAGAACACCAGCGATGCGCCGAGCACCCACCACGGGTGTTGCAGGATGCGCAGCGTGACGCGCGACATCCAGCGCTCCAGCCGTCCGGGCTTCAGCGACTCCAGCTCGTGCTTGGCTTCCCTGGCGGGTGGCTTCAGCCCGCGCAGCATCGCCGGCAAGAACAGGATGGTGTCGAGGTACGCGATCATCACGCCGAGGCCGCCGATGATGCCGAACTCCGCGAGCATGCGCGTCTTGGACACCCAGAGCGCGAACAAGCCCGCCGCGGTGGTACTGGCGGTGCCGAAGCACGCCTCGCCGATGGCGGTGATGGTGCCGCCGAGCGCCTTGTCGCTGTCGCGGACGCGCGAGTACTCGTACACGTAGCGACTGACCAGGTGGATCGAGTCAGTCAGCCCCATGATGATCAACAACGCGGGGATGATGTTGTTGATGACGTTGATCTTGATGCCGAACAGCGCCATGCCGCCGATCACCCACAGCGACGTGAGCGCGACCTTGAGCAACGGCAGCACCACGGCCGCCCACCAGCGGAACGCGAGCACCAACATCAGCAGGCTCACGCCGAGCGTGGCCGGCGTCAGCACCCGCTGATCACGCTGCATGCTGTCGACGATCGACGTACGCAGCACCGGCAAGCCCGTGGCGTACACACGCACGCCCTCGGGTGGCTTCTGCTCGTCGAGCACGTGCAGGATCTTGGCGACCGCCGCGCTCAGCTCCTTGTGGCTCACCAGCGCGTCGTCGAGCGTGACCGCCAACAGCGCCTGCTCGCCGCTGCGGCTGATCAAGCGCCCTCGGAACACCGGCTGCCCCTCCACCGCCTCGCGCAGCGCCGCGACGTCTTCCTCGCTCGGCGCATCGCTGGTGATCAGCGGCCCGAGGTTCTGCATGCCGGCCGTCTTCTCGGACAGCGACGCCAGCCCCTGCGGAAACACCTCGGGCGCCGCCTCCACCACATCCGACAGCGCGCTCAGCAGCTGCGGGTCGTCCTGGGTCGGATCCGCCGGCGCCTTGCCCACGTCGTCGAGCGTCAGCTCCTCTTCTTCATGCCGGGGAAACGGCATGCGCGCGATGCTGTCCAGGCGCTCCACCGAGGGCAGCTTCGCCACCTCCTCGCCCAGCCGGTGCAAGTAACCGAGCGGGGCCGCCTGCAGCACCGAGGGCTTGGCCTCGACCACCAGCGCCACCACGTTGTCCGTGCTGCCGAAGTGCTCGCGGAACTCGCCGGCCACACGGTCGGCCGAGTCGTCCGCGGACGCCAGCAGGGCGCGCGGTGACGGGTCTGCGCTGATGCGTGGCAGCGCGATGGCGGCCACCACGGTCAACAGCCCCGCGGCGACCATCAGCCCGGTGCGACGCGTCAGCACCAGCCGCGTGGCGAGCGAGAGAAAACGCTCCAGCATGCGCCTGCATAGCGCGAGCACCGTCGATGGGCACACTTCGCGTCTTTCCGCGGGCAGCCATGCTACCTTCGCGGCCCCATGGTTCGGTACGCCCTCGGCGCGCTCACCGGCACGCTCTACTTCCTCGGCTGGGCGGGCTTCGACCTCTGGCCGTTGTCCTTCGTCGCCTTCGTGCCGTTGATCTTCGCGATCGATCCGGACCACGATCCGGAGGGCGCGCCGCTGCGCTGGAAGGCCGTGTTCGGCGTCGGCTTCGTCGCCGGCCTGGCCATGAACCTGGGCGGCTTCTACTGGCTGTCGATCACGCTGCGAAGCTTCTCCGGCTTCTCGCTGCCGATCTGCATCCTGCTGATGACGATCATCTGCTCGTATCAGGCGCTCGGCCTGGCGCTGCTCGCGCTGCTCTACCGCGCCGCGCGCACGCGCCTCGGCATCGGCAACCTGGGCGCGATGCTGATCGCGATGTGCCTGTCGGAGTGGGTGTTCCCGGAGCTGTTCACCAAGTACTTCGGCGCGGCGCTACACGGCCTGCCGCTCGCGATCCAGGTCGCCGACCTCGGTGGCCCGTTGCTGCTGAGCGGCTTGCTGGCGGCGGCCTCGGTCGCCTTCTACGAGCTCGGCAAGCTCCTCCGCAAGCAACCCTTCAAGCGCAAGCGCGTGGTGATCGTCGCCAGCGCCTGGGTGGCCACGCTGATCTACGGCGCCTACCGCATCCACGCGGTCGACACCGA
>JBEVNG010000337.1:0-5938 GCA_040508235.1 Polyangiales bacterium
AGCAACAGCGCGGACAGCGCGGCGAGCACGACGACGCCGGTGTCACGCTTGGGCGCGGCGGAGGGTGAGCTGGCGATGGCGACCGTGTTCATGGAGCTGTCCCAGTGTCGAAGCGCGCGGAGGCTCCGCGGGCGAGCGAGTCGAGGCGCGCGGTGGCTCCGCGAGCGAGCGAGAGGAGACGCGTGCACGCAAGGTACTGCAGGGCTATCTCCGGCGGTAGTCCCAGTGCGTAGAACCTACCAGCCCTTGCCCTTGAGTCCCACCACGTTGGCGCGCATCGATGGCGCGACCCAGGCGCTCGCGGGCAAATTCACGCCGCGCATGCTGGCGGAGTCCGTGGGCAGCTTGAGCCGCGTCTACACGCGCGAGCGCGGCCAGCTCGGTCAGCTGGACAGCGGCAGTTTGCTCGCGCGCGCCGGCTTTTTCTTCGCGCGCGACCTGGTCAAGCCGTTCGGCCCGCTCGACGAGCTGCACGCGGCCGGGGTGCTGCCCGCGGGCGACACGCTGCGTGTGCTCGACCTCGGCGCGGGCATGGGCGCGACCAGCTTCGGGCTCGCGCGCTGGCTGCGCATTCGCAGCTTGCCGGTGAAGCAGCTCACCGTGGTCGCGCTGGAGCAAAATGCCGCCGCGCTGCGCGGTTTTGCGGCCTTTGGCAAGGCGCTGCGCGATGTGGACGAGCTGGTCCCCATCGAGCTGGACGCGCGCGCTGAAGATCTACGCACACTGCGTGGAGAGCGTGGTTTTCAGCTGGTGCTGTTCGGCTTCGTGCTCAACGAGCTGTTCGCCGACGCCCCCGACCGCGTCGCCCGCCGCGCGCAGCTGGTGCGCGATGCCTACGACATGCTCACGCCCGACGGCGCGCTGCTCATCCTCGAGCCCGCGCTCAAGGAGACCACGCGCGAGCTGATGCAGCTGCGCGACGCGCTGAGCGACCTGCCCATCGTCGCGCCGTGCCTGCACGACCAGGGCTGCCCGATGCTCGCGAACGAGCGCGACTGGTGCCACCAGGAGCTGCCCTACGCACTGCCGCCCGCGCTGGCCGACGTCGCGCGCGCCGCCTCGCTGCGCTTCGAGGGGCTGCTCTACTCGTCGCTGGTGCTCTCGCGCCAGCCCGTGACGCGCGACCCGGGGCTGTGGCGTGTGGTCAGCGATCGGCTGGAGACCAAGGGCAAGCTGGAGCTGTACGGCTGCGGTCGGGGCGAGTACGTGCGCTTCACGCAGCTCAACCGGAAGGCCTCACCAGCCAATCACGCATTCACGGAGGCGCGCCGCGGCGACGTCCTGCGCATCGAGGGCGACGGCGCACGCATCGAGGCGGAGACGAACGTTTCGCGCGGCTGAGCGCCCGTGGCACCATCGTGGGCATGCGTAAATGGCTGCTGCTGGTCCTGTTGCTCGCGTGTGGAGACGACGACGCCGGGCTCGACCTCGACGAACGCCGCTTCACGCTGCAATCCGGCCGCGAGCCGGCCCCCGGCACCACACCCACGCTCACCTTCGACGAGGGACAGCTCGATTTCTACGGCGGCTGCAACAGCGCCAGCGGCTCGTTCTCGATCGCGGGCGGCAAGCTGGTCACGAAGGACGACTTCGGGATCACCGAGCGCGGCTGCCCCACCCCCGAGCAGAGCAGCCAGGACACGTTCTACCACGGCTTCCTGAGCGGTCGCCCGGCGATCGCGCTCGAGGGAAGCACCCTCACGCTCACGATCGCGCAGGTCACCCTGACCTTCGTCGAGGCGCCCTGACTACTCCTCGCCGCGCAGCTTGCCGAGGCGTTCCTTGATGCGCACTTCGAAGCCGCTCGGCTTGGGTTCGTAGTAGCGCTTGTTCGCGAGCTGATCGGGCAAGTACGTCTCGCCGCGCACGTAGCCGCCGTGATCGTGCGCGTACTGATACCCCTCACCGTAGCCCCACTGCTTCATCGCCTTGGTCGACGCGTTGCGCAGCTTCATCGGCACCGGCAGCGCACCGTGCTCGCGCACGTCGGCCTGCGCCGCGGTCCACGACCTGTAGCTCGCGTTGGACTTGGGCGCGCACGCCAGGTAGTGGCAGCACTGCGCCAGCGCGAACATGCCCTCGGGCATGCCCAGGCGCTGGAACGCCTGATCCGCCGCGACCGCCTGCTGCAGCGCCGAAGGATCCGCCAGCCCGATGTCCTCGCTGGCGAAGATGATCATGCGGCGCAGCACGAACAGCGGCTCGTCGCCGGCCTCCAGCATGCGCATCATCCAGTAGATCGCGGCGTCGGGGTCCGAGCCGCGCATCGACTTGATGAACGCGCTGACGACGTTGTAGTGCTCCTCCCCGCTCTTGTCGTAGAGCAGCGTGCGCGCCGACAGCGCCTCGGTCACGTGCTCCGCCAGCAGCTGCGTCGAGCCCGCGTCGCGCGCGTGCTTGGCCGCGAGCTCCAGCACGTCGAGCGCGCGCCGTGCGTCGCCGTTGGCGCCCTCCGCCAGCCCCAGCAGGACCTCTCGCTCCGCGCTCACGCCCAGCAGGCCGAGACCACGCGAGCTGTCGCTCAGCGCCCGCCCCAGCAGCTCGGACAGGTCGTCCGGCGCCAGCGACTCCAGCCGGAACACCCGCGCCCGTGACAGCAGCGCCGCGTTGACCGCGAACGAGGGGTTCTCGGTGGTGGCGCCGATCAGCGTGATGGTGCCGCGCTCCACGTGCGGCAGCAGCGCGTCCTGCTGCGCCTTGTTGAAGCGGTGGATCTCGTCGACGAACACCGTGGTGCGCTTGCCGTAGACCTTCTTCTTCTCGGCCGCGACCTTGAGGATCTCGCGCAGCTCCGGCACGCCGCCGAGCACCGCGCTAAAGGCGACGAACTCCGCGCGCGTTTCGTTGGCGACCACCTGGGCGAGCGTGGTCTTGCCGGTGCCGGGGGGCCCCCACAGGATCATCGACGGCACGCGGTCGTGCGCGATCGCCTCGTAGAGCAGCTTGCCGGGCGCGATCAGATGTCGTTGCCCGACCAGCTCGTCGAGCGTGCGCGGCCGCATGCGGTCCGCGAGCGGTCCCACGTTGCTGGCCTTGGAGGCGTGATCGAACAGGTCCACGCCCGACGGTCTAGCGCATCAGCGCTTCTTCTTCTTGGCCTCGACCTGCTCGCGCAGGGCTTCGAGCGTCTCGAACGGCAGCTTGCGCGCGTAGCGACGGGCGGCCATGTCCGGCACGTTGCCCCCGATGTCGACCTCGACCTGGTAGAGCACGTTGGTCTTGGTGGGAGATTCCTGCCAGATCCGGAAGAAGCCCTCCAGCTTGGGGATGCGCACCACGCGCCTCGGCACGGGCACCTTCTCTTCCCACTCCCGCTCCTTGGTCTCGCGGAAGCGGAACGTCACCGCGGTGCGCTGCGGCGTGTAGCGATAGACGATATCGAGCAGCACGTCCCGGTCCTTCACGGGCCAGGGCGCATTGATGCGGTTGTAGAGGATGCCGTGGTCCTCGCTGAGGCGCTCGACGATGCGCGACTCGTCGCAGTTCCACATCCACTCGACGTGCTTGGGCGCATCGAGCACGAACTCCATCACCTCGTCGACGGTGGCGTTGATGGTGGTGATGCCGCGGAAACCCGGCAGATCCTGGCCCGGGATGTCGAGGCTCCAGACCTTGATCCCGTCGTCATCCTCTACCAGCACCCAGTTGGGCTTGGACGCGGCCCCAACGCTCGGTACGGCGACCGCACCCACCAACAAGCCAGCGCCGATCACGCACGCCGTCCACACGCGAAACCACTCTCTCCGGGGCATGTCCCACACTTACTCGGTCCGACGACCGGCCATCAATACTTTGCGGTTGACCGCGGCAACCTTTGCTGCGGTCGAGGGCACTCATCTCAGGTGCGCGGCGACCCCCATGTGTGGAAATAGAGCACGCTCACGATCGTCTTCGCATCTTCGATCTCGTTACGCTCGATGCGCGCGAGCACGTCGGCGAGCGCGAGTGGCTCGACCTCGATCTGCTCCGAGGGGTCCAGCTGTTGCTGCGTCTTCGTCAGCCCACGCGCGACGAACGTGTGCATGCGTTCGTTGCTCACGCCGGGCGACGGAAAGAAGCTGAGCAGCGGCGTCAGCTCCCGCGCGCGATAGCCGGTCTCCTCCTCGAGCTCGCGGCCCGCGCAGAGCAGGGGGTCCTCGTCGCCCTCGCGCGTGCCCGCGCAGAGCTCCAGCAAGGTGCGCTCGACCGCGAAGCGCCGGTTCCGGATCATCACGATGCGCCCGTCGTCGAGCAGCGGCAGCACCACGACCGAGCCGGGGTGCACCATCATCTCGCGCAGCTCCTCGCGGCCGTCGCTCCGCGGCACCCGGCGCTGCTCCACCTTGACGCGCCGCCCGATCACCAAGCTCTCATCCGCCATCGCGCGAGCCTACCTTGACTCCGCGCGCTCGCTACCGCACCACCCGACTTCATGCGCAAACGAGTCCTCGAGCCCGGCGAGATCGCCACCACGTATCGCCACACGGTGGCGTTCTACGAGACCGACGCGATGGGCATCGTCCATCACTCGAACTACGTGCGCTACCTGGAGCTCGCGCGCGTGCAGTTCATGGCGGAGCACGACCGGCCGTACACCGAATACGTGGCCCGCGGCTTCCACATGCCGGTGACCCGCGTCACGTGCTCCTACAAGAAGGCCTGCCGCTTCGCCGACGCGATCGAGATCACCGCCTGGCTAGCCTGGGCGCGCCACGCCTCGCTCGGCTTCGCGTATCGGCTGACCGTCGCGGGTCAGCTGGTCTGCACGGGGGAGAGCGATCACGCCATCATCGATGCGGAGGGCCGCCCGGTGCGGCTGCCGCCCGACATGAGAGAGCGCCTGCACGGCTACCTTGGCACCCACGAGGACGCATGACCGACGTGCGCGAAGAGATGGTTCGAATCATCGAGGAGCTGTACCGACTGCAGTTGATCACCTCGACCGGCGGCAACGTCAGCGCACGCCGCGCACCCGGCGCGGAGGACGCGTTCATCACGCCGTCGGCCTCGTTCAAGGGCGAGGTCACGCCCGCCACGTTCGTGCACATCGACCTCGACGGACGCCCGCTCGCGCCGCACCCGGCCAAGCCCTCCAGCGAGACGCCGATCCACGTCGCGATCCTGCGCGCGCGTCCCGACATCCAGGCGGTGGTCCACGTGCATGCGCCGCGCGCGACCACGCTCGTGAACTGCGACCTGCCGTTCCTGCCCATCTCCACCGAGTCGGCGTTCCTGGCGCACATCGGGCGGATTCCGTTCGTGGTCCCGGGTACCCCCGAGCTGGCGCGCGCGATCGTCGACGCGCTCGGCCAGAGCTGGGCCGTGCTGATGCAGAACCATGGACTCATCGTGGCGGCGCGCTCGCTGCGCCGAGCCGCCGATATCGCGCAGATCATCGAGCGCACCGCGGAGATCATCCTGGGTTGCTATGCGGCCGTGGGTCGTCCACCGCCGGTGCTGCCCGCGGAGCTCGTCGCGGAGTTGAGTTCGAAAGAAGATCTGATGGCCTAGTCTTCGGGGTTCGCGGTACTTACTTGCTCGGCACCCAAGTCCGATGTCCCCAAATCGGCGCGGTCGCTCACGGTACCTGCTGATTTTCTCGGCAAATCCGTGCATCATCGCCCCCTCCTGCCCAACCAGGCGAGAGCTGTACACAATGGCTACCGAGAACCGCCGCCGACTCCGCGAGCCCCGCTCCGAGTCGGATGCCCTGCAAACAGGGGCACGACAGCGACTGACGGATTCGTCGGCCGTGCTGGGTCGTGACGCGGTCGATACGTCCGATGCGGTCGAGCGGGCCGAACCGGCCGAGCCGGCCGATGTGGACAGCGGGGCTCCCTCTCGCGTGCTCGCCCGAGCCAGCCGTCCAAGCATTCGGCCCTCCGCCTTTGGCATCCCGCGCAATCGCACGTCGGACCCGTCCACCGTCACCACGGCCGTCGAGCGGCTCTCGTCTCCC
>JBEVNG010000107.1:0-7041 GCA_040508235.1 Polyangiales bacterium
ACCGTGAAGAGCGCGAAGGGTTGACTGCCATGAAGAACGTGAACCTCAAGAACCTGCTGCTGCCGCTCGTCGGTGCCGCCGTGGTGTTGTTCGTGTGGGCCGTCAGCAGCGCCACCTGGGCGCCGAGCTTGCCCTCGCCGCTGGCGACCTGGGAGGCCAGCAAGACGTACATCCTCAGCCCGTTCGAGAAGCGCGGCGAGCTCGACCAGGGCATCCTGCGCTTCACCTGGTACTCGCTCGTGCGCGTGGCCAAGGGCTACGCGCTCGCGCTGGTGCTCGGCGTGCCGTTCGGCTTCATGCTCGGCATCTCCAAGACGTTCGCCAAGGCGTTCGATCCGCTCGCGCAGGTGCTGCGCCCGGTCTCGCCGCTGGCCTGGTTGCCGCTCGGGCTGGTGCTGTTCCAGAAGAGTGATCCAGCGGCGACGTTCACGATCGCGATGTGCTCGATGTGGCCGACCGTGCTCAACACGTCGCTCGGCGTGCGCTCGATCCCCGCGGAGTACATGAACGTCGGGCGCGTGCTCGGGCTGTCGCCGACGCGTCGCTTCTTCAAGATCCTGCTGCCGGCCGCGCTGCCGTACATGTGGACCGGCTTCCGGCTCAGCCTCGGTATCGCGTGGCTGGTGATCGTGGCGGCCGAGATGCTCACGGGTGCACCCGGCGTGGGCGGCTTCCTGTGGCAGGAGTACAACGCGCTGATCTACGAGCACATCCTGCTCTGCATCCTGACCATCGGCCTGGTCGGCTACGCGCTCGATCGTCTGATGAGCATGGCCGAGATGCGGCTCGGGGGGACCTGATGGCCAGGCTCGAGCTCAAGGGCGTGTGCAAGAGCTTCGGCTCGCGCGCGATCCTCTCCGACATCGACCTGACGATCGAGGACCAAGAGATCGTCGCCATCGTCGGCTACTCCGGCGTCGGCAAGAGCACGCTGATCTCGTTGATCGCGGGCCTCATCATGCCGGACCGCGGCACCATCACCGTCGACGGCAAGCCGGTCACCGGCCCCTCGCGCGAGCGCGGCGTGGTGTTCCAGAACTACGCGCTGTTGCCGTGGCTGACGGCGTACGAGAACGTCGCGCTCGCAGTCGACGAGGCGTTTCCCGAGCTGCCGGCCACCCAGCGCAGGCAGCGCGTGACGGACACGCTCGCGCTGGTGAACCTGGCGGCCGCGCACGAGAAGCGTCCGCGCGAGCTGTCGGGTGGCATGCGGCAGCGCGTGTCGATCGCCCGCGCGCTCGCCATGGATCCCGAGGTGCTGCTGCTCGACGAGCCGTTCGGCGCGCTCGATGCGCTCACCCGCGGCACGCTGCAGAAGGAAGTGGAGAACATCTTCCGCCGGCAGAAGAAGACGATGGTGATGATCACCAACGACGTCGACGAGGCCGTGCTGCTCGCCGACCGCATCATCCCGCTCAGCCTCGGGCCGAGCGCCAAGCTGGGGCCGGAGGTGCGCGTCGACCTGGAGCGCCCGCGCGACAAGAAGCAGCTGGCCACCCACCTCGATGCCAAGCGCATGAAGGTCCAGGTCATCGACTACCTGCTGGCGGAGTCCGCCGCCAAGCGTGCACTCAAGAAGGCGGCGCCGTGAACAAGTACCTGGAGATCTTCGAGATCGAGAAGAGCTTCCCCAAGGACGGCGGAACGGTGCGCATCGTGCGCGACTTCAGCCTCAGCCTGCGGGAGGGAGAGTTCGTGTCGTTGATCGGACACTCCGGCTGCGGCAAGTCGACCGTGCTGTCGATGGTCGCCGGGCTGACCGGCATCGACCGCGGTGGCGTGGTGCTCGCGGGCAAGGAGCTGCATGGCCCCGGTCCCGATCGCGGCATGGTGTTTCAGTCGCCGTCGCTGCTGCCGTGGCTGACGGTGATCGGCAACGTGCTGATCGCGGTCGACTGCATCAAGCCGCGCGCGAGCAAGGCCGAGAAGCGCTCGATTGCGGCGCACTACCTCGAGCTAGTGGGGCTCGGCGACAGCCTCGACCAGCGCGTCGCGGAGCTGTCGCAGGGCATGCAGCAGCGGGTGGGCATCGCGCGCGCGTTCGCGCTCGACCCCAAGATCCTGCTGCTCGACGAGCCCTTCGGCATGCTCGACTCGATCACGCGCGCGGAGCTGCAGGACGTGCTGTCCAAGCTGTGCGCCGAGACCAAGAAGACCGCGCTGATGGTCACGCACGACGTCGACGAGAGCCTGTACCTCTCGGACCGCGTCGCGATGATGACGTCCGGGCCGGACGCCACGCTGGGCGGGCTGATCGACGTGCCGTTCGCGCGCCCGCGTGACCGCCATCAGCTGTTCGAGGATGAGACCTTCGAGACGCTGCGCGAGCAGATGCTCGGCTTCCTCGAGGACCAGGCGCACCACCCGAGTGAGCCCAAGCAGCCGATCTCCGAAGACGCCCCCACGTTCCTGAGCGCGGCCGAACAAGCCGCCTCCTGAGCGACCTCAACGAGCGAGCTCCCTGCCTCGCGCGTGCCTGCGGGCGCGTGACGGGAGAGCTCCGTCCAGTGCGTGCCCCCCAAGAACTCGAGAAGAAGGAACCCCGCAATGTCTGAGTGGAAGAAGTGGCTGCGTGCCGCCACGGTGTTGGCTCCCGTTACGCTGGCGTCGAGCGCGTTCGCGCAGGAGGTGCCGCCGAGCACCGCGCCCACGGGCGTGACGACGATCGATCCTCCGCCGCCGGTGCTCGCCCCGCCCCCCGCGATCCAACTCCCGCCGCCTGCGCCTCCTCCTCCTCCGCCGCCGCCAGCTCCACCACCACCAGCCGCGCCGCCGGTGACCGCGCCGCTGTGGAACCCGATCTACACGGGCTCGTACTTCACGCGCTACGAGCTGCGTAAGGGCTACGACGATCTCGGCCTCAGCACCGGTCGAGCGCGCTTCTCGGAGGGCGACGCCGTGTTCTACCGCGTGCGCTTCGGCCTCAACACCGGCATGTTCGACCTGGGGCAGGGCATCAAGGTCGGCCTGCAGATCACGCCGCAGGCGGCGGGCACGTTCGGCAACAACGGCCCGAACACCATCGTCGATGCGCAGCTCGGCCTGCACGAAGGCTACGCGCGCGTCGCGGGCAAGTACGTGCGGGTCGATGCCGGCCGCTACGAGCTGAACTACGGCGACGCGTTCATCATCGGCAACCTCGACTGGAACGAGATCGCGCGCACCTTCGACGGCGTACGCACGCGCATCTCCAGCAGCCCCACCTCCGCCTGGCTCGACGTGTTCGCGAACGTGGTCGACGAGGGCCGCCCCGACTTCCTGGGCGTGGCGGACGGCGACTACTACTTCCTCGGCGCGTACGCCGCGCTCGGGCCGGCCATTCGGCCGAACTTCGACCTCGACCTGTACGTGCTCGCGCGCGCCTGGGGCGATGCCAAGGGCGTGCAGGCGGCCACCGGTGCCGCTGCCAACCCGATGACCACCTACAGGCGCGAGAACGCGGCCGAGGCGACGCTAGGTGCACGCAGCAAGGCCAAGTTCGGCATCTTCGACTACCGCGTCGAGGTGGGCCTGCAGGCGGGCTCTCGTCCCGGCGCGGCGCCCACGCTGACCAACGGTGTACTCTCCGCCAACCAGGTCGATGCGGTCGACGTACTCGCCTACCAGGGCGACCTGGAGCTCGGCGTCAGCTTCGCGCAAGACAAGCTGCGGCTCGGCCTGGAGGGCCTCTACGCGTCGGGCGACAACCCACGCAGCCGCGGCAAGAACACAGGCTGGGACGAGCTGTTCCCGACCGCCCACAAGTGGCTCGGCCTGAGCGACGCGTTCGTGCAGGGCACCATCAAGCGCACCAACGTCGCGAGCGGCGTGCTGCACCTCACCGCGAACCCGATCAAGCCGGTGGTGCTGCAGGTGGACGGCCACCTGTTCGCGCGCCCCGAGCCCACGGCGGTTGGCGGCAAGGAGGGGCTTGCCGGCGGCGAGGTCGACGTCGGTGTGGTGTACACGCTGGCCAAGGGCCTGAAGGTGCGCGCGCTCTACGCGCTGTTCATGCCCGACAGCAACCTGTACGCGGATCGCATCCCTGCACGCATGGTTCCCGGCAACCCGGATCCAGTGCACTACTTCGAGACCGAGCTGCGCTACGACCTGATCCCCTGAGCGTGCGTTCGCTCGGTCACAGCGTGACTCGATTCGTTCGGGTCGCGGCACGTATGGGGCCGAGACATGCGGGGGATGTTGACGTCGTTGGTGCTCGCGCTGCTGGCGAGCTTGGTGTGTGGGCGCGCCCACGCGGAGCGCTCGCGCTGGAGCTTGCGCACGGCGCGCGTGAACCTGCCGTACGGCTTGCGTGTGCCGGAGGGCTACCTGTTCAGCCGCGATCTCACGCGCGGCGAGCGGGCCCGCAGCGTCAACGACAGTCGGGTGCTGCCCTACGGCTCCGTGTCGGTGCGCTTCGATCCACTCGCCGAGGTGCGCGACCAACCCTCCACGCCCGATCCGTTCCGCGAGCGCGGCTACAGCGCGTTCGTGTCGTATGCGATCACGTCGGCGCTCGACCTCGGCGTGCACGGTCGCATCACGATCGCGATGGCGGACCGCATGTTCCTGGAGCCGCTCGCCACCACGCGCGTGGCCGCGAGCCTGTTCGCGCGGCTGCGCCTGGCGCGCTCGTTCGCGATCGCCGGCGAGATCGGCGGGCAAGACAGCTCGCGTCGCGAGCTCGGCTACGGCGCGGCGCTGCAGCTCGACATGACGTTGTTCGAGGGGCTGCGCCTGCTCGGGGCCGCGGGCGTGGTGCAGCGCGGCGTGGGCGACGGCGGCTCCGCGCACGCGAGCGCGGACCTACAGCCCGGTGGCTGGGTCACGCTGGACTGGCTGGTGAACCGCCACCTCGAGACGCGCATCGACGCCATCCAGCGCGACGACTCCGGCACCTCGCTGCTGGCGCGCCTGACGACCTACTTCTGAGCGGGCGCGTGGCAGACGGCCTCGACGTTGTGCCCGTCGGGGTCGCGCACGAACGCGCCGTAGTAGTTCGGGTGGTAGTGCTCGCGAACGCCGGGCGGACCGTTGTCCTGACCGCCGGCGGCGAGGGCCGCGCTGTAGAACGCATCGACCTCGGCGCGCGACTGGGCACGAAACGCGATGTGCACGCGCGGCTCGTTGGGCTTGCCCTCGCTGATCCAGAAGTCGGGCTTGTTGGGCTCGCCGTAGCCGAGCACCAGGGCGCCGCCGGTGTGCTCGCGCGGCACCTCTATCTGCGCGCCGATGCCGAGCGGCTTCAGCGCCGCATCGTAGAAGGCACGGCTCTTGTTGCCGTCGCTGACGTTCAGGCCGGTGTGATCGATCATGTCGCCTCCGAGCCGCAGCTTCGCGCAACGGTCGCGGCGACGCACGTCACGAATGGATGACCGCTTCTGCCTCGGCTGGCCGGGGTGGACGCCCGGGCGGGCCCGACTAAGCTCCGGCCGGCGCCGCGTCCCCCCGCGACGGCGTCGAGACGAGCCGTACCCTGTCCGAGTTGTTGCTGTTGCTGGCGCTGTTGGTCGCCGTTCCCTCGCACGTGCACGCGCAGGAACCCGACGAGGCAGCGCTCGATGCGCTGACGCTCGCCGAGCCGGAGGCGCCGCCGGACGAGCAGCCGCCGGCTCCCGCGCTGCCCGAGGCCGCCTTGCAGCCGGAGCCCGTGCTGGCGCCGCGCGACGACCTGGCCGTCCGGACGCCCGAGGGCACCGCCACGCCACCGCCCGAGCCGCCCGCGCCGTGGTCGCCCGTGTACACGGGCTCGTACTTCACGCGCTACGAGCTTCGCGACGGCTTCGACGACCTCGGCATCAGCCGCGGTCGCTTCACCGAGGGCGACGCCTTCCACTACCGCGTGCGCTTCGGCCTGAGTACGGGGCTGCTCGACGTAGGGGAGGGAATCCAGGTCGCGCTGCAGGTCACGCCGCAGGCCACCGGTACCTTCGGCGACCGCGGACCGAACACGATCGTCGACACGCAGCTGGGACTGCACGAGGGCTACGCGCGCGTGCAGGGCAAGCACGTGCGCTTCGACGCCGGTCGCTACGAGCTCGTCTACGGCGACGCGCTGATGATCGGCAACAACGACTGGAACGAGGTTGGCCGCACCTTCGACGGCCTGCGCATGCGCATCGGCCAGCGCGACTGGCTCGACCTATTCGCGAACGTGATCGATGAAGGCCGGCCCGACTTCGTGGGCGCGGGCAAGGGCGACTACTACTTCCTGGGCGCGTACGCGGCGCTCGGCCAACTGGTGCACGACCGGCTGGAGCAGGTCAGCGAGCTCGACCTCTACCTCCTCGCGCGCGTGTGGGGCGAGGCAACGACCGACGAAGGCGCCCAGCGCGAGCGCGCCCAGGAGCTCACGCTCGGTGCGCGCGCCAAGGGCCGCTTTGGCGGGCGCTACGACTACCGCACCGAGACCGGCATGCAGGCGGGCACACGCGCCGGCACCATCCCGGACGAGCCGATCCGCGTCGACGCCACCCGCGCGCTGGCCTGGCAGGGCGACGTCGAGCTCGGCGCGACCGTCGTGCGCGAGCGGCTGCGCGTGGCGCTGGAGCTGCTCTACGCCACCGGCGCCAAGCCGAACGGACGCGGTCGCAACCGCGGCTGGGAGGATCTGTTTCCGAGTGGCCACAAGTGGCTCGGCCTCGCGGACGCGTTCAACCAGGACGGACAGAAGCGCACCAACGTCGGCAGCGCCGTGCTGCACGTGACCGCCACCCCGCACGCGCGCGTGACGGTGCAGTTCGACGCCCACGTGTTCGCGCGGCCCGAGCCGACGGAGGTCGGTGGAGCGCGCGGCTTCGCGGGCGGCGAGCTGGACAGCAGCGTCAGCTACCTGATCGCGCGCGGCCTCAAGGCGCGCCTGCTGTACGCGCTGTTCGTGCCCAGCGCCGACCTCTACAGCGACGCCGTGCCGCCCACGATGCTGCAACGCGATCCCGATCCCGCCCAGTACTTCGAGGCCGAGCTGCGCTACGATCTCGTCCCCTAGCGAGGCGGGTCGATGTAGTCGACCAGCTCGCCGCGGAAGGTTCGCAGCGTCGTGACGCCGTCCGCGCGCTTCAC
>JBEVNG010000117.1:0-7246 GCA_040508235.1 Polyangiales bacterium
AGAAGAACGCTTCGGAGAAGTGGTCGCGCGCGCCACGGCGCACGCCGTCGCGGTCGGTGCGGAAGGCGCTGTGCGAGAACCCGCGCAGGCCGATCCCGAGCCGGACGCCGAAGCTCTCGGTCAGCTCGGTCTCGATGCCGGAGAAGCCCTGGAAGACGACGCCCACGGTCGAGGCGCGGAAGATGTCGCCGAAGACCATGGCGCCAACGCTCAGCTCGAAAATGGGGTGAAACAGGTACTCGTTCGGCGCCGTGTAGCGCATGCCGAGGCGGAGCTGTTGCTGGACCGCGAGCTCGAAGACGGAGTCGCTGTCGAGGAACCACGCGTCGTATGCGACCAGCGCGCCGAACCCACTCGGACGCCTGCGCTCGATGGAGGCGCCGATGCCGCCGCCCGCCTGCAGGACGCAGCCGTAGCCCTTGGGACACAAAGCGTCGTTGGCGAGTGGCAGCGTCAAACCGGTGTGCACTTCGATGGCGAGCTGCGGAGCGGCCTTCGAGGGTGGCGGCGGAATGACGAACGCGGACGGGTCGGTGTGCACCGGCGCGCTGCCTCGTTCGGGGAGGTCGGCGGCATGTGCATCGTGTGCGAGCAGCGAGCCCAGGACCGTCACGCCGATGCCGATCCAACGAGCGACCACGTTCGACGGCACCCTACACAAGGCGCTCACGCGGCGCTTGCAGAAAACGGTTCAAGTGCCAGAAATTCGCGCAGACGAACGCCTTCACGCGACCGCTCGGCGTTGTTGACAGGCTTACCTCCACACCTATAGTAGCCGCGCTCGGGAAGGACTGCGATCATGGACATCTACCTCGATAAACGCGCCGTTAAGCAAATCAGAATTTCCGCGGACGAGGCGATCGAGGAGGGCGACACGGACACGCTTCGTGAGGACATCATGGAGGCGTTCACCGAAGAGCAGATCGAAGAGATCGAGCGTCGCATCGACAGCGGTGACTTCTACGACTTCCTGTCCGAGATGCTCGACGAGTGGTCGGGTGAGGATGTCGACGAGCTCTTCGAGCTGCTCGAGTCCGCGCTGGTCGACGTCGGCATCGACGTGAAGTACGCGCGCGCGACCGCCGAAGAGGAAGAAGAAGAGGAAGAGGAGACGGAAGAGGACGACGACGAGGAAGAGAGCGACGATGACGTCGACGACGTCAGCGCTCCCGACGACGACATCCTCTGAGTCCCCCGCTCCCCGAAACGCACAATCCCCGAAGCGCGGTGTGGCGCTCCGGGGATTTTCGCATTCACGGCGTGCCCGTACCTCAGTCCTCGCGCTCTTCCTCGCTGTCCTCGTCTCGGTCACGCTTGCGGGCGGCGATCGCGCCCCCGCACTCGTTGGCGATGCGCGTCTCGGCGCGGCGGCGGGCGGAGCCGACCTCGTGGTTCTCCATCAGCTCGCGGTACAGATCGCAGCCTTCGTCGCGCTCGCCGCGCGCGATCCGGATCTCGGCTTCCTCCGCCAGGGCGTCGTCGAGGATGGTCGAACGCGGGAACTCACTGCGCGCGTTCTCGTACGCCTTGACCGCCTTGTCGGGGTCGCGCAGGTCGTCGCGATAGATGCGCGCGATGCGTAGCGCCGCCTTGGGCATGCGCGGGCGCGTGTAGCTCGCGATCACGAAGCTGTACTCGTGCGCGTCGACCATCTGCTGCAGGTAGCCGATCGCCTTCTTGGGGTTCTCGTCCTCGAGCGCGAGATCCGCCAGCTGCCAGAGCGCGTCGTCCCAGCGCCGGCCCTTGGGATACGGGTAGCGCACGACCTGGCGCTCCAGCACCAGCTTCGCCTCGTCCTTGCGATCGAGCTGGATCAGCAGCTCCGCCTCGGCGCCCATCAGCGGCTCGCCGAGCGTGTCGGCCAGCACCTTGCTCTTCATGTCGCGGATCCAGGCCAGGCCGGCTTCCTTGTCCTCGACCTCGTCGACGTGGCGCACCGCGAGGATGCGCAGCGCGCTCTGGGCGGCCGCGCTGTTGGGCTCGTCCTCCATCAGATCCATCAGGTCGTTCTCGGCGCGCTCGACCTCGGTGTTGGTGCGGATGCGGTAGCGCGCGCCATCGAGCCGTCCGCGCAGCGTGCGACGCGCGACGACCTTGTCATCGCCGAGCTTGTCGCAGACCTCGATCGCGCTCTTGAAGTCGCCCTTGCGCGCGTACACGCGGCTGAGGCGGTACAGCGCTTCGTCGCGGTCGACCTTGCGCTCGGCGGTCTCGGCCGCGCGCAGGTAGGCGGCGATCGCCTCGTCGAGGCGGCCGTGATGCTGCGCGGTCTGCGCCTCCGCGAGCGCATCCATGTGCTTCTTGCCGCGCGGCTTGGACAGAGTGGGTGCACAAGCGGCCAGCGCGAGGACACAGGGAAGCAGGTATCGAAGCGCGCGGGTCCTCCGCGCGCGAGCAAACGAACGACTAAGCACGTGCAAAGGCTCCTAGTGCAGCGTCTATGTGCGCTGCCTCGAGATCGCGGTGGATCACCGCGCGCAGCCGATGCGGCGCGACGGCGTTCAGCAGGACGTCCAACGTACGGAGGCGCTGCACCAGCTCACTGGCCGCGCGCTCCGCGAGATCGATCATGACGATGTTGGTCTCCGGCGCATGCACCGTCAGACCCGGCAGCCCCGCGAGACCACGCGCGAGCTTCTGCGCCAGCTGGTGATCCTCGCGCAGGCGCTCGCGCTGATGCTCCAGCGCGTACTGCGCCGCGGCACACAGCACGCCGACCTGGCGCATGCCCGCGCCCATCATCTTGCGCAGCCGACGGGCCTCGCGGATCAGCTCGCGCGGTCCGGCCAGCAGCGAGCCGACCGGCGCGCCGAGGCCCTTGGAGAAGCACACGCTGACCGTGTCCGCGACCGCGGCAAGCTGCGTGTACGGCGTGCCGCTGGCGACCTGCGCGTTCCACAGCCGCGCGCCATCGAGGTGCACCGCGAGCCCGAGCGCACGCGCGCGATCGCTGACGGCGACCGTCTGCTCGTGCGGCCAGATGGCGCCCCCCGCGCGGTTGTGGGTGTTCTCCAGCACGACCAGCCGCGTGCGCGGCAGCAGCTCGACCGGCGGGTTCACCGCGCGCTCCAGCTGCGCCACGTCGAACAGCCCACCCTCGCCCGCCACGCTGAACTGCACGCCCGCCCACGCCGCGGCGGCGCCGGACTCGAACGCCATGCAGTGCGTGCCCTCGCCGACCACCACCGCATCCCCTCGGCGGCAGTGCAGCTGCAGCGCGAGCTGGTTGGCGAGCGTGCCGGTGGGCACGAACAGGCCCGCTTCCTTGCCGAGCAGCTCGGCGACCGTGCGCTCCAGACGCTGCGCGCTGGGGTCCTCGCCGTAGACGTCGTCCCCCACGTCGGCGTCCGCCATCGCGCGGCGCATGCCGGGGCTGGGTCGGGTCACCGTATCGGAGCGCAGGTCCAGGATCACGCGCGGAGCATAGCCAGCGAACCCTTCCCCGTTCAATGGACCGTGGCGCCCCAGGTGCGCGAAGGTACGTCCCGAGGGGTAACGATCCTCACGAGCAGCCTGCGATCATGGGCTGGCTCGCAATCTCAGAACGGTCCCTCGCTGGCAAAGAAGGCGTCGACCTCGTCCTTGCGTGCGTAGGTGTCCTCGTAGCCGAGGTCCATCAGCCGGTCGATGTAAGCGGGCTCGAAGGCCAGGTAGCTGACCAGATCCCAGCCCGAGTCGCCGGTGGCGCCGATGCCGCGCAGCAGGTGGCGGAGCGCGCGCGGAAATGACCGATACTGCTCGATCGCAAGGCTGCCCAGGTCGCGCGACGGGCGCAGCACCAGCAGCGGGATGCGGCGCAGCGGATGGCGCATGCGCGCGCGAACGTCGCTGGGCACCAGCGACAGCATCGCGTTGATGCGCTCGAGGCGCTCCGCGTCGGCATCGAGCGAGTCGAGGAAGATCGCGTTCAGCATCACGCCGCTGATCTCGCTGATCGCGGGCGGGCGATTGCGCTTGACGGTCGCGTTCAGGGCGTCGGTCTCCTCGGGCGTGCGCGCGTAGCGAATGCCGATCGCGACCAGCCGCTCCGCGCCCAAGTGCACCGCCGGGCTGAGCGGATCGCTGAGGCGCACGCAGCCATCGCCGTACCAGGCGCCGTCGATCTCGACCGGCGGAAAGAACATCGGGATGGCGCTGGAGGCGAGCACGTGCGCGACCGTGATGCGCTCGTGCACGCCGAGCCGCGTCGAGCGCACCCATGGCTTGATGCCGCTGGCGCCCTCGAAGAAGCTCATCGCGGTGCCGGTGTGATAGCTGGTCGCGGTTACGGCCACGCCGCGCAGGTGACCGCTCCAGATGTGCGAGCGGATGCGCTCCGTGGGCAACGTCTGCTCCAGCAGCTTGCGCAGCGGGCGCGTGTCGAGCAGCGCGTTCACGCCCGCATTGCCGAGCAGTCCGCCCGTGCTCAGCTGCTGCATCCAGCGCGCGGCGATGCCGCCGAGGCTCGCGAGGTCGGTGCGATAGACCTTCTCGGGCGAGAGCGTGCGCCAGGTCTCGATCAGGTGGGCGACGCCAGCGCGAAAGTCGTCGCCATGCACGGCCAGACCGGTGCTGTTGATCGCGCCGGCGGAGGTGCCCGCGAGCACCTGGAACGGAGCCGGCGTCGGCACCAGCTCGCAGAGCGCACGCAGCGCGCCGACCTGGTACGCCGCGCGCGCGCCGCCTCCCGACATGACCATGCCCGTGATCGGCCTTCGCTCGCTCATCTCGCTCCCCGAACCCCTCGAAGGCGCTCGTCTAATCCGTGAGCTCTCATCTTGCCGGGCGGGCGCGCCGCAACTCAAGTGAAGCGAGTGCGGGCGCACGGTTGCCGTGAGCCGAGAATGCGTCGCGAGCACCGCGAGAATGGCGCGACGCGGCCATCTACCAACCACGGTCAGCTTGTGAGGGTGCCTGCAGCGGCTCGCTTCTGAGCTTGGAAAACCCCGGCAAAGCGGGTATTTGTCCTGCCTTGCTTACTCTGTACGGCGTCCGGCGCGGCCGGCCACCTAGGTGATCTCGCAATGAACTGGAATGGCGTCGCCCCAGAGCTCGTGTGGGGCTTGCTGCCGCGTTTGGTAGGTGTGCTCTACGTCGTCGCGTTCGGCGCGCTGAGCTCGCAGCTGGTCAGCATCCTCGGCCAGGACGGCGCCGGCCCGCTGGCCAAGCGCCTGAAGCACGCACGTCGCGACTTCGGTTGGCGTTGCTACTTCGACTTTCCGAGTGTGTTCTGGATCAGCTGCACCGACGGCTTCATCGCCGCGGTGCCGTGGCTCGGCGTGTTGTGCGGCTTGCTGGCGATCTACGGCGGTCCCATCGGCTGGGTCGGGCTGTTGCTCGGCTGGGCCTTGTGGAACTCGGTCGAGCCCGCGGGCTTGATCTTCCCGTGGGACACCATGCTGCAGGAAGCCGGCTTCCTGGTGCTGTTCCTGCCGCTGGTGCACGCGCTGCCTTCGCTCGGGGCCACGCACCTGCCGCTGCCGGCGGTCGCGTTCATGTTCCGCTGGTTGTGCATCCGGCTGATGCTCGGCTTCGCCAAGGTGAAGTTCATCGGCACCGGCAAGGGCGACTCGCTCTACCTGCGCGGCTTCTTGATCTGGGCGCCGCTGCCCACGCCGATCGCGTGGTGGGGGCACCACATGCCGCAGTGGATCCTGCGCGTGTCGCTCTGGTTCATGTTCGTGGCGGAGGCGATCGCGCCGTGGCTCGGCTTCTTCACCGGCCTGCCGCGGCTGATCTCGTTCGCGATCCTCACGGCGCTGATGCTGGGCATCCACATCACCGGCAACTGGGGCTACTTCAACCTCGGCTACATCGCGCTGTGCGTGTGCTTCCTCGACCTGAACAGCTCGATCTTCGACGCGTTCCAGGAGCCGTGGGCAAGCACCGCGGGCGACGGCGGCAACCTCGCGCTGAACGTGGTGATGGGCCTGTTGTTCTTGAACAGCCTGCCCTACTTCCTGGCGATGAACTCGTGGGTCAGCCGCACCTGGGTGCACTGGCTGTGGGAGACGCTGACCTGGAACCGCGCCTGGGCGCGCGCGCTGGTGAGCTGGTTTCGCTTCTGGGCGCCGTTTCACCTGACCAACGGCTACGGCGTGTTCCCGCCCTACGCGGCGCCGCCGCTGCGGCTGGCGCCCGTGATCGAGGGCAGCGACGACGGCAAGGACTGGAAGCAGTACGGCTACCGCTTCTTGCCCACCACGCCCAAGTCCAAGCTGCCCGTGGTTGCGCCGCACCACCCGCGCTTCGATCAGATGCTGCACTACTGCGCCATCGGCATCCACGACGGCAGCTTCTTCAACTCGCTGATCGGCGACGGCACGCCGTACCTCAGCTACCTGCGCACGTTCTGGCTCGATCGCGCGGCGCAGCGGCTGGTGGTCGACGACCCGCGCGTGAAGAACGAGCTCGGCTACAATCCGTTCCCCGATCGCGCGCCCAAGCTGGTGCGCGTCAGCGCCTACGCGCTGGCGCCGACGCGGATCGAGGAGTTCAAGCGCACCGGCGAGCGCTGGCGCGTGCGGCGCGTGGGCGAGATGTTGCCCGCGCGCGGGCATCAGCCGTGGGTCGACGACCAGATGGTGCCGGAGCCCGAGCTGTTCCACCCGGACTTCGTGCGCTGGAAGAAGCGCGCGATGCCGCTCAAGGAGATGGTGAAGCTCCATGACGGGGGCGCGGAGCCGGACGCCGCGGTGCTCGCGGTCAGCGACTTCACGCCGGACGAAGTGCGCCGCTTCTGGGACGAGTTCGTGCCCGCGATCAACATCGGGCGCGGCGACTGGTCGCGCATGGTCGAGCGCGCGAACGCGCTGGAGACGCAGTTCGGGCCGGTGATGATGTACCGCTTCGAGCGGCTGTTGCAGCGCTTCAGCTGGCTGTTGCGCATGCGCAGCGAAGATCACTTCGTGAAGAAGTTCGCGCCGGTGATCGAGCTGAGCAGCAACTTCCGCTCCGAGATGTTGCTGCACGAGATCATCGTGGACGGGCGCGAGGCCTACCTGCGCTTCGTGGCCGAGCCCTCGCTATGCGCGGAGCGCGCGACGCGCACCACGGACGACTCGCAGCTGTGGGTGCTGGCGATGGTCCGCTTCGAGATGATGATGTTCCACATCCGGACCTTCCGCTGGAACAACATCGGGGACCACGGCTACAAGTACAAGATCCACGGCATCTTCGAGTACGTACCGACGCTGAACAAGATCACGCCGCCTGACGAGGAGTACCGGCCGGTGCCCGCGAAGCACGACGACGGCGAGTTCACGGT
>JBEVNG010000190.1:0-9397 GCA_040508235.1 Polyangiales bacterium
GACGAGGCCGAGCGTATCGCCGCCGAGCTGACGGCGCTGGCGCGCGCACATCCGGATCCCATCCTGCGCATGCAGGCGAGCAACACCTCGGTGCAGACGCGTCTGTTCCGCGGCGAGCCCGCCGCCGTGCTGGAGACCCGCGAGCAAGACATCACGTTCTACGACCCTCGCCTGCACGGCCACCTGACCAGCGTCTACGGCGCGGATCCGGGCGTGTTGTGCCGCTTGTACATGGCGCTCGGTCGCTTCTTGCTCGGCCTGCCGCGCTCCGCGCTCGCGCAGCTGGAGCTCGCGCAGAGCTATGCCGACGCGCTGAAGCTGCCGTTCGCCGAGCTGCAGGTGCTGTGGACGCGCTGCGTGTATGCGCACATCGCGGGCGACGTGCCCGCGCTGCGTCGGCATGCGCCACGGCTCGCCAGCATGGCGGGTGAGCTCGGCTTCTTTCATCCGCACGCATTCGGTCGTGGCTTCGTCGCCTGGCTGCAGGTGCACGATGGCGATGCCGCGGGTGGGCTGCGCGCGCTGGAGTCGGTGGTGCTCGAGTGCCAGCGCACGGGCCTGGCGGTGATGATGCCGCACACGCTGTCGATGCTCGCGCATGCGCAGGTGGGCGCCGGCCAGCCCGAGCGCGCGCTGCGTACGCTGCTCGATGCGCAGACACTGTCGACGTCCACCGGCGAGTGCTGGTACCTGGCCGAGCTGCAGCGCCTCCAGGGGGACCTGCTGCGCAGCATGGGCGCGCCGAGCCACGCGATCGAGGCCTGCTATCGAGCCGCGATCGCCACTGCGCGCGCGCAGGGAGCACGGCCCTTCGCACGCAGGGCTCGGCTCGCGCTACGCGTCGTTCGTTAGCCGCCGCACGCCGTCGCTGCCCGCGACCAGCACCACGTCCGCGCGCCCCACGAACAGGCCGGTCTCGACCACGCCCGGGATGATGTGCAGCTCCGCGTCGAGGTCGCCGGCGTCCTCGATGGGTCCGGTGTCGAGGTCGTAGATCACGTTGCCGGAGTCGGTGCGCACCACCGCTCCGTCCTTGCGGCGCAGCACCGGATTGCCCAGCCGCGACAGGTTCTCGCGCGTCGTCAGGTGCGCGAACGGCAGCACCTCGATCGGCACCGACCAGCGCTCGCCGAGCTGCCGGCTCAGCTTGCTCTCGTCGACGATGATCACGTTGCGCTTGGAGGCGTAGTTGACGATCTTCTCGCGCGTGTGCGCGGCGCCGCCGCCCTTGATCAGGTCGAGCGCCTCGCTCACCTCGTCGGCGCCGTCGACGCACAGCTCCAGATCCCAGGGGCCGTCGTCGCTCAGCAGCGGGATGCCCACGCTCTGCGCGAGCGCACGCGTCGACTCGGAGGTCGGCACGCCGCTGATGCGCAGGCCCGCACGCACCAGCGCGCCGAGCTCCTCGACGAACATGTGCGCGGTCGAGCCGCTGCCCAATCCGACGACGATGCCGTCACGCTTGGGGACTTCCTCGAGAGCCGCACGGGCCGCGGCTCGCTTCGCGTCGTTCATGCCCTGGTTGTAGTCGCTTCACCAGCGCTTGTAAGGCAGGAACTTGCCGCTCATCGTGATCAGCACGCGGTCGCCCTTGGGGTCCTCCACCTTCTGGATATCCATCGTGAAGTCGACCGCGCTCATGATGCCGTCCCCGAACTTCTCCTGGACCACGTCCTTGATCGCGAAGCCGTACACCGCGATGATCTCGTAGAAGCGATACAGGAACGGATCGGTGGGGATGGTCGCCTCGGGCGTGCTGTTGCCCTTGAGCGCGTACAGCTGCAGCGCGTCGGTGTCGCTGGGCGACAGCGCCAGCGTCTCGCGCAGCTTGTTGGCGATCTCCTTGGTCGCCGAGGCCTCGCCGTAGAACAGCGCGGCCAGCCACAGCTCGGACATGCCGACGGCCTGGCTCAGCGCGCTCCAGGTCATGCCCTTCTGGCGCTTGATATCGAGAAGTTTCTTCGAGAGCTCGCTCAGCTTCATGGGACCTTCCTCCGTCGAGGAGACAGGTGCCCGTTCCGCGTTTCCCTAGCGTTTCTCGCGCGGAACTTGTTCGGTCTCGGGGTGCAGGGCGCGCAGAAACATGCGCGCCTTGAGCTCGGTCTCGTCGCACTCACGCTCGGGATCGCTGTCGGCGACGATACCGCCGCCTGCGTAGTAGTCGACGTGGGCATCGCGTACGACGGCGCTGCGGATGGTGACGGCGAAGGAGCAGCCGCCGGCGCGATCGAGGAAGCCGTAACAGCCGCAGTAGGCGCCGCGTGAAAAAGACTCCAGCTCGGCGATCGCGCGCAGCACGCGGACCTTGGGCGCGCCGGTCACGCTGCCGGGTGGGAAGGTCTGCGCGAGGATCTCGGCGACGGTCGCCTGCGTGCGCCCAGAGATCGTGCTGACCAGGTGCGAGAGCCCGGCGAACGGCAGCACCGCCATCAGCTCGTCGATGCGCACGCTGCCGATCTCGCACACGCGCGACAGATCGTTGCGCATCAGGTCGACCACCATCGCGTGCTCGGCGCGCTCCTTGGGATCGTCCGTGAGCGCTTGCGCTTCGGCACGTTCATCGCCTCGTCGCGCCAGGGTGCCCTTGATCGGCGAGGTGCTGAGCACGCCGTCGCGATAGCGCAGGAAGCGCTCCATGCTGCGGCCGAGCAGCGCGTGATCGCCGGCGTCGAAGTAGAGCCCCAGCGGCACCGGGCTTTCTTCGCGCATGCGCAAGAACAGGCCCAGCGACGAGCCGACAAAGGGCGCTCGAAAGTGACGAGCCAGGTTGATCTCGTAGACCTCACCTTCGCGGATCGATGCGAGCGCGCCCCGGATCGCGGCCTCGTGGTCCGACCACGGGGTGGCGGTCACCTCGCCGGCCTCGAACGCCAGGTCTGCAACGGGCGCGCGCTGCAGCTTGATGGCCAGCCGCTCACACGCCTCCGCATCGTCGCCGACGAGATAGCCGCGCTCGCCCTGGTGGTCGAACGCGTAGAAGGCGTCGTAGCGCGCAAAGCACAGTGCAGGCGTGCTGGCGGAGTCGTAGGCCACGTAGCCCACCCACTGCGGGACGTCGGAGGCGCGCAGCGGGCCATCGTACGCCAGATCGCCAGCGGGCAAGCTCTGCCAGCCGCCGGTCACGGTCTCGCAAGGCGTGGCAGAGACGAAAGAAAAGCGACCGTCCTGGCCGTGCTCGAGGCCGCCGTCCAGCCACGCCAGGCCGGGCTCGTGGGCGAGCTTCAGGGCGGCGTCACGCGGGCTCAGCGGAAATGCACATTCGGTCACCCACACCTCGGCCATGTACGAGGCCCGCGCGCTCGTGTAAAGCGCAGGTAGCCGCTACACTTGGCAGCGCTCCGCCGTGCTCCCTACGATCGAACGCTACGAGCTCACGAACGAGATCGGCCATGGAGGAATGGCGACGGTCTATCGCGCGCGTGACACGCGGCTCGATCGCTGGGTTGCGGTCAAGGTCATGCATCCGCACTTGCGCGGCACCGAGCAGGCCCGCGCGCGGTTCTCGCGCGAGGCGCGTGCGGTCGCCAAGCTGCGCCACCCGGCGATCCTCGAGATCTACGACTACAGCGGCAACGAGTCCGACAACGCGTACATCGCGACCGAGCTGCTGACCGGCCCGACGCTGCGTGCGTACGTCGACTCCACCGGCGAGATCCCGGCCGAGATCGCGGCCTGTATCTGCTGCGAGCTGGCCGCCGCGCTGGCCGCCGCGCACGCCCAGGGCATCGTGCACCGCGACGTGAAGCCGGAGAACGTGCTGCTGCACGAGAACCGCACGGTGAAGCTCACCGACTTCGGCATCGCCGACATGCTCGACCCCACCATGAGCGCGATGACGGCGACCGGGCAGCTGCTCGGTTCGCCCGCCCACATGGCGCCCGAGCAGGTCGAGAGCGGCGACGCGGATGCGCGTAGCGACGTGTTCGCGCTGGGCACCATCCTGTACTGGCTCACCACCGGGGTGCTGCCGTTCTCCGGCAAGAACCCGCACCAGGTGCTCAAGCGGGTGGTCGAGTGCCAGCCGCTCGATCCGCTCGCGCTGCGCCCTTCCATCGGCCGCCCGCTGCGCGATCTGATCTGCCGCTGCCTGTCCAAGTCGCCCAACGATCGCTTCCAGACCGCGCAGGACCTGGCCGACGAGCTGGCGCGCCACCTGGCCACCGTCGGCATCGCGGATCCGCGCGCCACGCTGGAGGCGTACTTCCACGACCCGAAGACCGAGGAAGTCCAGCTGCGCGAGCGGGTGATCGACGCGCTGCTCGCGGAGGCGCGCAAGGCGGTGGCGGTACGCGACCGCATGGCCGCGATCGTGGCGCTCGACCGCGTGCTCGCGCTGCACGATGCGCACGCCGAGGCGCTCAAGCTGGTGGGCCAGCTCGATCACGCCGACCGCACGCGCAAGGTGGTGCGCGCCGGCATCGCGGCGCTGGCGATCGCGGCGGTGGCGGGGCTGTGGGTCAGCTTTGCCCCCAAGTCGGGCGCGCGGCGCGGCGACGATCTGCCCGGCGAGGTGGACGAGCTGCAGCTGCCGGACCCCAGCAGGCGCCCCGAGCCGACCGCCGTCACGCCGACGCCCGGGCCGATCACCGCCGAGGACGCGGCGGTCGCCAAGGTGGTGCGCCCCGCCCCCAAGCCGGTGGCCTCCAAGCTGCGCACGGTGGTGTTCGACCCGTCGCCACCCAACGTCACGATCGCGGTCGATGGCGCGGAGCCCAAGGCGTACGGCCCGTCGTTCCGCATGGTCGAGCTGGCGCCCGGTCCACACTCGTTCAGCTTCACGGGAGGGCACGAGTGCTGCAAGCCGCTCACCGTGGAGCGCGAGGTGCCGGGCGGCACCGGGGAGTACGTGGTCTCTGCCAAGCTGGAGTTCCGCGACGCCTACGTGCGCGTCGACAGCGTGCCGGCGGATGTCGTCGTCGACGATGGCCTGGCGGCCGGACGCAGCCTGCTGTTGCTGGCCATCCCCATGAAGCAACTCGTCGAACGGCATCGCATTTCCGTGACAGCTCCTGGGTTTGAGCCCTATACAGGCTGGGTAGACGTCCGCGCGGGCGTCCCCACGTCGCATCCGGTATCGCTCAAGCCCCGTGATCCGCGCTGAACACTTCTGGCGATCTGTCCTCGAGCTCGCGCGCCGAACGCGTGTGCTCACGCTCGCCGTGTTTTGCCTGCTCGCCCTGTCGAGCGCGGCCCGCGCCGATGACCTGAGCGAGTTCGAGGCCGCCCGCACCCGCTACGACCGGCACGACTACAAGCGCGCGGTCGACGCCTTCAAGGGCCTGGTCGGTGGCGATCCACCCCGCATCACCAACGCGCTGTTGGTGCTGGAGTCCCGCAAGTACTACGCGGCGTCGCTGCTGTTCGTCGGGGCCGACGAGGAAGCCCGCCTGCAGTTCCGACTGCTGCTGCAGCAGGAGCCCGACTACGCGCTCGACCCGCTGGCATTCCCCACCGACGTGGTCGCCCTGTTCGAGAGCGTGAAGGGCCAGATGCGCAAGGACCTCGACCGGCGGCGCGAGGCGGAGCTGCAGGAGCAGCGGGCCGCCGCGCAGGAGGCCGAGGCCGTTCGGCTCAAGCGACGCGAGAACCTGGGAAGGCTACGCAGCCTGGCCGAGGACCAGACGATCGAGGTGCGCAACAGCCGCTGGGTGGCGACGGTCCCGTTCGGGGTCGGCCAGTTCCAGAATGGACAGCGTGGCCTGGGCGTGGCGCTGGCGATGGCGGAGACCTTCGCCGCGGTCACCAGCGTGGTCACCTACTTCGGCCACCAGGGCATGGTGGGCGACCGCTCCACGGCCAGCAATTCCGGTGACCTGGAGCAGCGCGAGCGGATCTGGCGCGCCGCCAACTGGGCGTCCTTCGGCACCTTCGCGGTGCTGGCGATCGCGGGGGTGGTCGACGCGCACGTGCGGTTCGTTCCGGCCCGTGTCATCCAGTCCCCGCGTCCGCTCCCGGACGACCTGGACCGCTGGGCGAAGGATCAGGCAGCGATCCTCACAGGCCCCACGCGCTTCTGAGGCCTGGTTTTGTAGGCCCGCGCGCCAACCAGGATTGATCGGGATCGCGCTTGACAGCGTGGGCGCCGTCGCTAATCTTCCGCCTCCCCGAGCCTGGGGGCGCGTTCGCGCGCAAGAAATCAGGCTTAGCGTCACGGCACGTCGGTAGGCGGCGTGCGGGCGCGATGTCGATTCATCACTGGACCAGACCGCAGGACCGATGCCGACTATCAACCAGCTCGTTCGCCACGGCCGCAAGGCACGGCGCTCGAAGACCGACTCCCCCGCTCTCCAGAACTCTCCCCAGAAGCGCGGAGTCTGCGTGCGCGTGTACACGACCACGCCCAAGAAGCCGAACTCGGCTCTGCGTAAGGTCGCGCGCGTTCGTCTGTCGAACGGCATCGAAGTCACGACCTACATCCCGGGCGAAGGCCACAACCTGCAGGAGCACTCGGTCGTGCTCATCCGCGGTGGCCGCGTGAAGGATCTTCCCGGCGTTCGCTACCACGTCGTGCGCGGCGCGCTCGACGCTTCCGGTGCAGCGGGCCCCTCGAACACCAACAAGGCGAGCCGCACGCAGGGCCGCTCCAAGTACGGCGTCAAGCGCCCGAAGAAGTGAGATAGGAACTCGTCATGCCGCGTCGCCGCGAAGTACCCAAGCGCAAGATCACGCCCGACCCCAAGTTCCGGGATCGCATGGTCGCCAAGTTCATGAACGTCATCATGATCGAGGGCAAGAAGAGCACCGCCGAGCACATCATCTACGGTGCGTTCGACGTGATCCAGAGCCGCTACAAGGAGGACCCGCTCGAGGTCTTCCGCAAGGCGCTCGACTCGGTCAAGCCGCGCGTGGAGGTCAAGAGCCGCCGCGTGGGTGGTGCGACGTACCAGGTCCCGGTCGAGGTTCGCCCGGAGCGCCGCGTCGCGCTGGCGATGCGCTGGATCACCAACTACTCGCGCGCCCGCGGCGAGAAGACGATGACCGAGCGCCTCGCGGCCGAGCTGGTCGAGGCCGCCCAGGGCCGTGGCAATGCCGTCAAGAAGAAGGACGACACCCACAAGATGGCCGACGCAAACAAGGCGTTCGCCCACTACCGCTGGTGATCTGAGAACGGGGGCCCACGGGCCCTCGTCGTGTTGCCGCTCCAAGGGCGGAGCGGCCTGACTGCTGGAGATACGCCGGACTAGATGGTTACCACCACATAGACGATTACGTCAGGCTGCGCTGAGCCGAAGAAGCGCCTCTGAGTCTGAAGGTCAGACTCACCATGAGAAGACGTAATCGAAGCCCTCTCCGACTAGAGAGCGACCCAAGGGTGGTCGCCGGGCTCGGGGAGGGTTTCCGTGTTTCTGGCCCCTAATCTTCCCAAGCTTGCACTCGCACCGAAGGAACACCCCGTGTCTACTGCGCTCGAAAAATACCGGAATATCGGCATCATGGCCCATATCGACGCCGGTAAGACGACGACGACCGAGCGCATCCTTTTCTACACGGGTGTGAACTACAAGATCGGTGAGGTGCACGATGGCGCCGCGACCATGGACTACATGGTCCAGGAGCAAGAGCGCGGCATCACCATCACCTCGGCGGCCACGACCTGTCACTGGACGCCGGAGAGCGGGCCCAACGCGGGCGAGCCCTTCCGCATCAACATCATCGACACCCCCGGCCACGTGGACTTCACCATCGAAGTCGAGCGTTCGCTGCGCGTGCTCGACGGTGCGGTCGCGGTGTTCGACGGCGTGTCCGGGGTGGAGCCGCAGTCCGAGACGGTCTGGCGCCAGGCGGATCGCTACCACGTCCCGCGCATGTGCTTCATCAACAAGCTCGACCGCGCGGGCGCCAACTTCATGCGCTCGGTGGACTCGATCCGCGAGCGCCTCGGTGCGAACCCGATCCCGGTGCAGCTCCCCCTCGGCGAGGAAGAGAACCTGCGCGGCGTGATCGACCTCGTGAAGATGAAGGCGATCACGTTCTCGGACGACGGTCTGGGCGCGAAGTTCGACGAGGGCGAGATCCCCGAGGAGTTCCTGGTCGAGGCCGAGCTCGCGCGCGCCAAGATGATCGAGTCTGCGGCCGAGGTCGACGACGCGCTGATGGAGCGCTTCCTCGAGGGCGACACCAACTTCACGCCCGACGAGATCATCGGCGCGCTGCGCAAGGGCACGCTCTCCCACAAGCTGGTCACCGTCGTGTGCGGCTCCGCCTTCAAGAACAAGGGCGTTCAGCAGCTGCTCGACAACGTGGTCAACATGATGCCGTCGCCGCTGGACATCCCGCCGGTCGAGGGCGAGGACCCGGACAAGCCCGAGAAGAAGCTGCTCCGCAAGGCGGACCGCGACGCTCCGTTCTCGGCGCTGGCGTTCAAGATCATCAACGATCCGTTCGTCGGTCAGCTGACGTTCCTGCGCGTCTACTCGGGCAAGCTCGAGAGCGGCAACGCGGTGATGAACACGACCAAGGGCAAGCGCGAGCGCGTCGGTCGTCTCTTGCAGATGCACGCCAACAAGCGCGACGAGATCAAGGTCGTCGAGGCGGGCGACATCGCCGCGGCCGTGGGCCTGCGCCTCGCCACCACCGGCGACACGCTGAGCGACGAGAAGCACGCCATCATCCTGGAGCGCATGGTGTTCCCGGAGCCGGTCATCTCGATCGCGATCGAGCCCAAGACCAAAGAGGCCCAGGACAAGCTGGGTGATGCGCTGGGCAAGCTCACCAGCGAGGACCCCTCGTTCCGCACGCACACCGATGCGGAGTCGGGCCAGACGATCATCGCCGGCATGGGCGAGCTCCACCTGGAGATCATCGTCGACCGCTTGAAGCGTGAGTTCAAGGTCGACGCCAACGTGGGTCGCCCGCAGGTCGCGTACCGCGAGTCGATCAACAAGCAGGTCAAAGCCGAGGGCAAGTACGTCAAGCAGTCCGGCGGCCACGGCATGTACGGGCACGTGTGGCTCGACATCCGCCCCGGCGAGACCGGCTCGGGCTTCGTGTTCGAGAACAAGATCACCGGCGGCGTGGTGCCCAAGGAGTTCATCCCTTCGATCGAGAAGGGCGTGAAGGACGCCATGGGCCGCGGCGTGCTGGCGGGCTTCCCGCTGATCGACATCTCGGTCGCCGCCACCGACGGCAGCTTCCACGAAGTGGACTCCTCGGGGCCGGCTTTCGAGGTCGCCGCGTCGATGGGCTTCCAGGACGGGGTCAAGCGCGCGGGTCTGCACCTGCTCGAGCCCGTGATGGCGGTCGAAGTTGTGGTGCCCGAGTCGAATATGGGCGACGTAATCGGCGATCTGAACTCGCGCCGAGGCCGGATTAATGGCATGAACCCGCGCGGGAACATGCAGGTGGTGACGGCCGAAGTACCGCTGTCCCAAATGTTCGGTTACTCGACGGATCTGCG
>JBEVNG010000209.1:0-9627 GCA_040508235.1 Polyangiales bacterium
GGGCGCGCACGTAGAGCTCCACGGCTGCCATCGTGGCGGCGCGCACGGCCGCCTTCACACCGCTGTCCTGCGCCCGCGTGGAGGCGGCCAGGGCGGCGATGTCGTGCTTGCGCGCGAGGTCGACCGCGGTCCAGTCGACGTTCACCTGCGCCACCGCGGCGAAGCTGGTCGAGTCGATGCGCGAGTTGATGTTCTCGCCCGGGATCACGCTGCGGTTGTCGTACTGCGCGCCCAGCGTTCCTTCCGCCGTCATGCGCGGCAGGTAGGCGCCCACCGCGGCGTGATGTTCGGCCTCGATGCGCCGCAGCGTCGCGAGCGCCTCCAGCACGGCGGGTGGGTCATTGCGAGCTGCTCGTAGTAACTCCTGCAGCGTGATGATGCCGTTGGTGCGCGCTCCGTCGTCGCCGCGCGCCGACTGCGCGGCCAAGAAGAGCGAAAGAAGCGCGACTGTGGAGCGCGCCAACAGGCGTCTGATTGGATTATAAATGCGAATGACACCCAACATCAGCGTGCTAAGCACTAGGAGACCCAAGCGCGCCATGCAAGACGAAAGCAACGCCGGCCAGAACGCCCTGATTCACGTGGAGGGCCTGCGTAAGAGCTATCACGCGGGCACGCAGAGCGTGAGCGTCTTGAATGGCATCACTCTGCGCATCGAGCGCGGAGAGTTCGTCGCGATCATGGGCGCATCGGGCTCCGGAAAGTCCACGCTGTTGAACGTGCTCGGCTTGCTCGACAACTTTGGCGAAGGCGAGTACCGACTGGCCGGCCAGTCGACGCGTTTGCTCGGCGAACGTGCCTCGGCGCGCCTGCGCAATCGTCTGATCGGCTTCGTGTTCCAGTCGTTCCACTTGCTGCCGCAGAAGAACGCCTGGGAGAACGTCGCGCTGCCGCTCAGCTACCGCAATGTATCGAGGCGCATTCAACGTAAGCGCGCCCATGAGATGCTGGAGCGGCTGTCGCTGTCGCACCGCGCGGACCACCGGCCCAACGAGATGAGCGGCGGCCAGCGGCAGCGTGTCGCGATCGCGCGCGCCCTGGTCACCGATCCACCGCTGGTGCTGGCGGACGAGCCGACCGGCAACCTCGACAGCGAGACCAGCGACGAGGTGCTGCGCCTGCTCGGCGGGATCCACGCGGAGGGCCGCACGGTCGTGCTGGTGACGCACGAGCTCGATGTCGCGCATGCCGCGCAGCGCCTGATCCACGTGCGCGATGGGCTGATCGACTCGGACGAGCGCTTGGTGCGCGCATGAGGGAGGCGTTCTTCGAGATCATCGAGGGCGTCACGCGCCATCGCGTGCGGGCGGCGGCCACCGCGTTCGGCGTGTTCTGGGGCATCTTCATGCTGGCGATGTTGCTCGGCGGCGGGCGCGGCCTGCGCAATGGCTTCGAGAGGCTGTTCCAGAACAGCGCGATCAGTGCGATGTGGGCCGAGGCCGGCCACACCACCAAGTCGTTCCAGGGCCTCGGGCCAGGCCGCAAGCTGCAGCTGGAGATCGGCGACATCGACGCGCTCAAGAAGAGCATCCCCGAGCTGCTCGACATCTCGCCCCGCCAGCTGCTGCCGGTCAGCGAGAGCGTGCGCCGCGGCGGGCGCGTGGTGAGCCTGCCTGTCTACGGCGTGTACGCGAGCTTCGCCAAGGTGGAGATGACGCAGGCCGTGCGCGGTCGCGCGCTCAACGAACTCGACAACGAGCGCTCGCGCCGCGTGGTGATCGTCGGCAGCCGCGCGCGCGAGCTGTTGTTCGGCGACGCCAGTCCGGTCGGCGAGCACGTCGGCATCGGCGGCATCGACTTCACGATCGTGGGCGAGTACCACGACGCCTGCAGCGAGGACGAGCGCCGGCGCATCTACATGCCCTACAGCACGCTGGTGCGCTCGTTCGACGGCGGCGCGGGCGTGCAGACCATCACCGCCACCATCAGGCCGGACGCCGATCCGCAGCAGGTGCGCGCGAGCGTGCTGCGCGTGATGGGCCGCCGCCATCGCTTCGACGCCACCGACGTCGCGGCGCTCGACGTGTTCTTCCTGGCCGAGGAGTTCAAGCGCTTGCAGATGCTGCTGTACGGCATCGACATCGCGATCTTCACGGTCGGCTTTGGCACGCTGCTGTCGGGCATGGTCGGGGTCAGCAACATCCTGTTCGTTTCCATCCGCGAGCGGGCGCGCGAGTTCGGTGTGCGACGCGCGCTCGGCGCCAGCGCGAGCACCATCCTGATGATGGTGATCGCGGAGGCCCTGATGCTCGCGCTGTTCGCGGGTGGGCTCGGCTTGCTCGCCGCGCTGGGCGCCATCAAGGGGCTGCAGTCGCTCGCGATCGACTCGCCGCTGTTCACGCACCCCGACGTCGACGGCAGCGCGATCGCGGGCGCGCTCGGCATCCTGGTGGTGACCGCGCTGTTCGCCGGCTACTTCCCCGCGCGCGAGGCCGCGCGCATGACTCCGATCGAAGCATTGAGGCAAGAATGAGCGCGCCCGCCGCCGTGTACCAGGACGACTCCGAGGCCGCCAGCAAGACGCCCTATCTGATCGCGTTGCTGCTGGTGGTGGCGGTGGGATACGCGCTCTACGCGCTGACCAGGCCGCCCGAGCCGGTGATGCCCGAGCTGCTCACCGTCACGCGTGGAGAGGCCGTCTACCGCACCGAGTCGGCAGGACGCATCGTGCCGCTCGAGGAAGTGTTCGTGCGCTCGCAGGTGGCGGGGCAGCTGGTCGAGATGAAGGTGCGACCCGGCGACCAGGTGGAGAAGGGGCAGCACATCGCGACCATCCGCGTGATCGCGGACCCGGTGATCCTGGGGGAAGCGCGCGCGCAGGTGCGCGTGGCGGACGCGCGGCTGGAGACCGCCGTGCGCGAGCTGACGCGGCTGCGCCAGATGAAGTCGGGCATGGGCCTGAGCGTGCAGGAGAGCGCCAAGGCCGAGGACAACGAGCGCCTCGCGCGCACCGAGGCGGAAGCGGCGCGCGAGCGTCAACGCCTGATCGCCGAGGGCGTCGCCAGCAGCAACGGCGGTCGCTCCACGCGCGTCACGGCGTCGATCACGGGCACGGTGCTCGCGACGCCGGTGGCGGTGGGTGACTTCGTGGGCGACATGAACGCGTACCGCGATGGCTCCACGATCGCGGTGCTCGCCGACATGAATCGCCTCGTGTTCAAGGGCCACGTCGAGGAGGCTCACGTCGGCTCGCTGCGCGTGGGCATGCCGGCCGTCGTGACGGTGGGCGCGCTGCCGGGCACCAAGATGCCGGGCAAGCTCACCTGGGTCTCGCCGCGCGCGACCGTCGAGCAGGGCGCCAGCTCCGCCAGCAGCAACGGGGGAGGAGGCGGCGCGTCGCAGAGCTCGGGGACGCAGATCATGCCGCTCACCGCGTCGACCACCGGCGTGACCAAGTTCGAGCTGTGGGTGGAGCTTGATCAGCCGCCCGCTGGCATGCGCGCCGGCTACACCGGCGCCGCCGAGCTGACGCTCGATCGCAGGCAGAACGTGCCGGTGATCCACGAGCGCGCGCTGCGCTTCGAGAACGGCAAGGTGTTCGCGAAGGTGTGGCGCAAGGACCGACCCGCCGAGGACCGCGAGGTCGTGATCGGCGTCAGCGACGGCATCACGATCGAGTTGGTGTCGGGGCTCGATGTGGGGGAGCAGGTGGCCGTGCTGTCGACGAAGGTCGCGTCGCCCTGGGACTGAGCGCGAGCGTCGCCATCCACACCAGCACGATGGTCAGCCCCCCGAGCTCGCGTGCGATCTCGATCTCGGGGCGCATGATGTCCATGCGCGCGGTGACGTCCGCGAGTCGCGCGAGCTGCAGAGCCTCGGGCACCAGCGTCAGCGCCCACACCAACGCGATCGACGCGAGCGCCCCCGCATACGGGCGCACCGTGCGCCGCGCGGCGAACGCGAGCGACACCAGCGCCGCACTCGCGTAGATCGCGGTCCAGCCGAGCGGATCGGGATCGTTGAGCTGCACGGCGGCGAAGCCGAACAACGCCAGCGCGAGCACCGCGGCCAGCGCGCGCATCAGGGCGCGACCTCGGCGATGGCCTGGCTTAGCGCCTGGTGCGCGAGCGCGGTCATCTCCGGCGAGATGCGATGGTCGATGTTGGGGAAGGTCGTGAACTCGACCGGCCAGCCGTGGCTGCGCATGTACGCGACCAGCGTCTCGGCCTTGGCCTCCGGCACGATGGTGTCGATCAGGCCGTGCAGGGCGTGCACGCGCGGCGGTTGCGAGCTCGGGTGGTCGGGCCAGAGCGGCTGCGGCAGGTAGCCACTCACGGGCATCGAGAAGCCGACGCGCTCCGGATGGCGCACGGCCAGGGCGTAGCTGAGCATGCCCCCTTGCGAGAAGCCGGTGACCACCGTCTGTCCGCGGGTCGGGCGCTGCTCGCGCAGCACGTCGAGCATGCGCACCACACGCGCGAGCGTCTCCGCCATGCCCGCGGCTTTTTCCTCCTCGCTGCGCTCGTCGTTGAGGCGGCCGTCGTACCAGGAGAAGCCGTGTTTTCCGACGGGGATGGGCGCCTGCGGGCGAACGATGCGCACCTGCACGCCCTGCTCGACGTCGAGCTTGTCGAGGTAGGCAATGTTGGGCGAGCCCTCCATGCCGTGAAACACGACCAGCAACGGCAGCGGCTGCTTTGGGTCGGCGCCACCGCGCACGATCTCGCGGTACTTCAGGCCTCCCGCGACGCCCCAGCCCGAGGCGTCCGGGGCTTGATCCGGCGGCGCGGCCGGCGCCACCGCACGTGCGTGTTGGGAGCTGGAAGGGATCGATGGCGCACAGCCGAGCAGCAGCGCGAGCGCGAGAAAGACCGTTCGCATGCTTCGCGTATGCATCCGTGCGCGAGATGCGTCAATGAGGGAGCGCGCGCAGCTTCAGGTTGCGGAAGGCGACCGCCTCGCCGTGATGCTGCAGGCCGAGCAGCCCTTGCAGCGGTGGCTCGGGCAGGGTCGCGAACTTGCTGGCGGCGCGCTGGCGCGCGTACGTCTCGCTGGCGGTGTCGAAGGCGACCACCTGGTGGCCGTTGAGCCAGTGCTCGACCTGGCTGCCGCGCACCACGATGCGCGCGCGGTTCCACTCGCCGACGGGGCGCGTGATGGCGAGCGCGGGGGCGAACAGATCGTAGGCCGCGCCCGCGCGTCGCAGCGGCAGCTTGCCGTCCTCGTGCGCCTCGTCGTCGAGCAGCTGCAGCTCGAGCGCGGAGTGCCACAGCTCCCTGGCGCGCGGATCGGCGCGGTAGAACACGCCGCCGTTGCCGCCGGCCTGTGTCTTCCACTCGAACGCGAGCTCGAAGTCGCCATGGCTGCGCTCGCTGCGCAGGTCTTCCCCGCGACCGGGCAGGGCGTGCAGCACGCCGTCGCGCACCTGCCAGCCGCGCCCCATGCGCAGGCCACGCGTGCTCTTGCCATCGAACAACAGCTGCCATCCGGTGGCTCGTTCTTCGGGCGTCAGCGTGTTGTGCGCGGTCGCGGTGGGGCGGCGCGTGCCCGGCTGCGCGGGCTGCGTGTTGAGCGTGCACCAGCTCTCGTTCGACCACAGCTCGCGGCCGGCGCTCGACACCGGGCTGTTGCGCACGCGTACGTGCACCACGTGTCCCTCGGCGAGCGGCGCGGTGGCCAGGAACACGTGCCGGCGATCCTCCGAGACGTGCACGCTCTCGACGCCCACCTCGCGTGGATCGATCTTCGATCCGCCGTACTCGACCGTGGCCACGTAGCGCCACTGCTCGACCAGGTAGTCCTCGGCGCGCTCGCCATCGCCGTGCTGCAGCGGCTCGCTGAAGTCGAGTGCGATGCCGTCCGCGCGCAACGCGACGTCGCGCAGCTCGAACACGGGCGCGCCGGTGTACGTCAGCCGCTGCAGGCCGTACCAGAGCTTGCCGTCCTGCGCCCAGTCGCCGGGGTTGCCGATGCCGCCGACCCAGATCGCTCCGTCGGGCGCGACCGCCGCGCGGTTGATGCCTGACTCGAGGCCCTGCGTGAACGGCACCACGCAGCCCTGGTAGGTGTCCTTCACCTTCTGCAGCATCACGCGCGCGAGCCCGCCGTAGGTGACGTCGCCGTAGAGCAGCTGGTTCTGGTAGGGACCGAGGTCGATGCGGAACGGCTGGCTGGGCGAGTTCGCGATCTCGTCGCGCGGCATCCACGCCACCGGCGGCGTCACGGGCAAGTCCTTGACCGCGTCCGGGTCGACCGCGCGCGAGCCGTAGAAGGCGCCGGGCTGCACCAGCAGCAGCTTGTTGGCGGGCAGCCAGTCGCCCTCGTTGTCGGTCACGAACAGCGCGTCGTCGGGGCCCACGCCGATGCCGTTGGGAGTGCGCAGGCCGCGCCCCACGAACGCCAGCGCTCCGTCCGCGCGCGCGATCTTCATCACCTTGCCGCGATCCTTGTTCTGGCCCGTCGCGGCGACGCCGCCCGGTGCGATCGCGGTCGCCAGCGTCGCGTAGAAGTGCTCGTGCTGGTACGCGAGGCCGAACGCGAACTCGTGGAAGTTGCCCGTGGCGCCCCAGCCGTTGCTGACGGTCTGGTAGTCATCCGTCACGCCGTCGTGATCGCGATCGACGAGCCTGGTCAGCTCGTGTTTTTGCAGCACGTAGATCTCGCCGTCGACCACCTTCAGGCCGAGCGGCTCGCTGAGGCCCTCCGCGATCGGTCGCAACTCGATCTGCTCGGGGTCTCCGCCCGCGCCGTGCAACGTGTACACCGAGCCGCGCCCATCCCAGGTGCTGATCACGGGCGTGCCGTCGGGCAGGAAGTCGATGCCGCCGACCATCGGCTTGAAGCGGTGCGGGCGCACCGTGCCGAGCGCGAAGCTCGGGTGCACGCGATCCAGGGGGCGCGCGTCGCCGGCCGTGCCGGGGTCGAGCGTGTACGTCTTGAGGCCGGGCTCCGTCTCCGGGGCGGGGAACGTGCGCAGCTGCGCGAGCGGCACCGGCTCCAGCTTGCCGCTCGGCGTCTGCCAGCGCAGCGTCAGCACGGGCGCCTCGCCGCGGCTCACGTAGGTGACGTCGAACGGGTGCAGGCCCTTGGTCCAGTCGGCGGACACCCACGGTGACTGATGGCGCTCGCTGGCGTCGAAGCGGTCGCCGTCGCGCAGCAGCGAGACCTCGTCGATGTTCAGCTCGATCACGCCGTCGTGCTCGATGCGGAAGTCGTGCTCGCCGTCTTCCTCGACCAGCAGCCAGCCGCGCATGCGCACGATCGCGCCGGTGCTCGGCTCGTCGCGTCGCAGATCGGCGAGCGCGGTCGACTCGCTGACGAACGCGACATTGGGCTTTTGCTCCGCGGGCAAGCGCGGCATCGAGGCGAGCGGGTGTCCGATCTCGAACACCTCCACCGTGACGCCGGGGATCAGCTTGCTGGCATCGAAGTCGGGCGGTGCGTTGCCCTCGCCGCTGAGCGGGTGCGACTTTTGCTCGCCCTCGCGATCTTCGGGGTCGTACTTGGTGAGGATGAAGCGCGCGATCTCCTCGGCGTCCGCCTGCTCCAGCTGCGGGTGCGAGATCATCGCGGTCTCGCCCCACTGGTCCGCGCCGCCGAGGCGGATCTTGTTGGCCAGGCCGGTGATCGTCTGCGGCGTCGTGAAGTAGCGTGCGGCGATCTCCGCCCACGAGGGGCCCACCGCGCGCGCGGTCGGGTTGTGGCAGGTGAAGCAGTCGCTGTCGGCGATCAGCGCCTGCCCGCGCGGTTGATCGGGGGCGCGTGCGGCCTTGGTCTGCTTGGCGGGCGGGAACACGATGCGCAGCGTGCTGGCTGCGTCGTTGCGCAGCGTGAGCTTGCCGGTGAGGTTGCCCTCGTCGCGCGTCAACAGCCGCACGTCGTCGGTGGAGGCGAGCTCGGGTGCGTTGAAGTCGAGCACCACCTGCGCCGGCCCCTGCACGCGGAACGTGCGCTCCAGGCCGAGCCTGCCGTCGTTGGTCAGGAAGGCTTCCGGCTGCTCCTCGACCTCGGTGCTCTGCCCGTCGAGCGTCAGCGTGTAGCGCAGCACCACGTGGCCGCCCTCGAAGCGATGGCCGCGGTAGCGCACGCTCGGCTTGTGCTCGCTGCCGTTGCGCAGCACGTGCCAGGGCTCCTCGTACGCACTGAGCAGCGAGGCGTGACCACGCGAGATCGGCTGCGGGCCGTGGTGCGTGTTGTAGACGGCGCCGTCGAGGTTCAGGCCCTGCGGCGAGACGCGGTACAGCGCACCGCGCTCGGCGTCGTAGGTGGCCCAGAGGTCGGGCCGCAGCGCGAGCGAGATCATGCGCGGACGCTCGTCGACCGTGGAGCGCAGCACCCACGGGTCGTGGCCGCGCTCGCTGGGGACCGGGGTCGCGGACTTGCCGTGGCAGCTCGCGGCGAGCAACAGCAGCGGGAGGGACGTCGGGATACGCATGCTAATTGAGAACCGCTCGTAGGTCTATCGCCCCTGCCCGACCTTGCAAGCGAGGCTGCGGTCGTCTCCCGAAATAAATGAGAATAGATCGCATTGTATCTTGCTGGCCGCCGCTTCGGGTGCCACTACGTACCCGCTCGAAACCCCACACCTCGTCAGGAGGCACTTCGCATGAGCTGGGACGATCCCGAGACCGTGTTCGACGTCGTGATGAACCACGAGGAGCAGTACTCGATCTGGCCCACGTACAGGGACATCCCTGCGGGCTGGTCGGCCGTCGGCAAGCGCGGCCACAAGCAGGAGTGCCTGGAGCACATCGAGCAGGTGTGGACCGACATGCGTCCGCTCAGCCTGCGCAAGCACATGGAGAGCCAGGCGGCGCGCTCGGCGAGCGACCCCGCGGAGTGAGTCAGCCCTCGCGGAGCGGCTCGCCGTCGCTCAGCGCGTCCGTGCTCATCGAGCCCGTCGCACGCGCCACCGAGCCCAGATACGGCACTCGCACGGTATCCCAGAGCATACGCAGCGAGTCCGACACGATGTTCACCTTGGAGCCGGGCTGATCGGCCCAGCTCACGGGCACCTCGCTGGTGCGATACGCGAGCAGGCTGGCCAGCTTCAGCACTTCCACGTCGAAGGCGAAGCCGTCCAGCTGCTGCAGGTCGAAGATGCGCTTGGCGGCGGCGCGCTTGAACAGCTTGAAGCCGCACTGCGTGTCGCCGAGGCCGGGCACCACCCAGCTGTTGACCAGGAACGCGAACGTGCGGCCCACGATGTGGCGCTTGAGCGTGCGCTTCACCTGCGTGTCCTGGGCGCTGAGCGCGCGCGAGCCGATCGCGAGGTCGGCGCCTTCGTCGATCGCCGCCAGCAGGCGCCGGAGCTCGGCGATCGGCGTGGCGCCATCCGCGTCCGCGAACAGGATCAGCTCGCCGCTCGCGCTGCGCATGCCGGCGCGGATGGCCGCGCCCTTGCCCATGTTGGAGGGCAGGCAGACCAGGCGTAGCTCCGGCACCCGCAGGCCGAGCTGGTGCACCACCTCTGCGGTGGCGTCCTTGCTGCCGTCGTCGACCACCACGATCTCGAAGCTGTCGGTGGTCTGCTGCAGGTACTCGATGGTGGTGAGCAGGGTGGGCAGGATGCGCCGCTCCTCGTTGTAGGCGGGCACCACCACGGAGAGCGCGGGCGAGCGGCTGTCGCGCGCGCGCAGCTGACCCACGAACGGCGCGGGCGCTTGCTGTTCGAGCATCGCCTCCAGG
>JBEVNG010000213.1:0-4900 GCA_040508235.1 Polyangiales bacterium
CTAAATCCGGCGCGTCTGCCATTCCGCCATCCTCGCGCGAGCTTGCGGCTCGGGGGGCGGGTTTGCCGCGTTGGGTGCTCGCTGTCAAGAACGGTGGGGCTGGGTGGGTGAGATGTGGGGGGTGGGGCTTGCGGAAACGCGGGGCTGGACGCAGGGTGGGCGGGCGATGGCGTTTTCGACTCGGGCGCGGCAGTTCATGAAGTTTTGGATCGTGTTGTCGGGGCTGATGTTCGCGGCGCAGTGTGCGTTGCGGGCGGAGCCGTACTTGAAGGTGATCTTGAAGAAGCCGGCGCAGGCGCAGCACCCGTAACGCGTGGCGCGCGGCGTGCGTCTCAGCACGTGTCGGTCGCAAAGGTCGCGAATGTCGTCGAGGCGCATGCCGCGCCCGGGTTCTTGAACCGGGTGGCGGGGCTGGTGCATGCGCACCGCGGGCGGCTGTTGTCGTACGCGCGCAAGCGCGGGCTGAGCGCGGACGATGCGCTGGATGTGGTGCAGGAGGGCTTCGTGACGTTCTTGCGGCTGCCGCAGGCGCGCACGGTTCCGGACGAAGACGCGCTCAAGCTGCTCACCGTGTTGGTGCGCCACCAGCTGCAGAACCGGCGACGGCAGAATGCGCGCACGCTGCCCGGCGACGACGTCTCCGCCAGCAGCGAGTCGAGCGAAGACTTGATCGCGCGCGCGGAGGAGCTGGCGCGTGTGAACGGCTGCATCCTGCGCATGAACGCGCTGCAGGGCGACGTGATCCGGCTCAGCTTGCTCGACGAGCGTCCGCACGAAGAGATCGGCCCGCTGCTCGGCATCTCCGACGGCTACGTGCGCGTGCTGCTGCATCGCGCGCGCGAGCACGTACGCAACTGCGAAGATCGCGTGTAACAAGCGCCCGCTCGCCGACCTACGTCGCAAAGAGGAGGCTGCGATGAGGGTAGCGATCGTGACGGGTGGCTCGAGCGGCATTGGGCTCGCGCTGGTGCAACGTCTGTTGGCCGAGGACTACGCGGTGGTCGGCGTGGCGCGCGATCCCAGCAAGATCCCTGCGCCAGCCCTGCGAGTTCAGGGCGACGTCGTCCACGAACAGACGGCCCGGCAAGCAGTCCAAGCAGCGCTGCAACACTTTGGCCGACTGGATCTGTTGGTGAACAATGCGGGTATCTTCATCGCCAAGCCGTTCACCGAGTACACGACCGACGACTACGCGCGCCTGGTGAACACGAACCTGCACGGCTTCGTGCACATGACGCAGCACGCGCTGCGTGTGATGAAGCCGGGCTCGCACGTCGTGAACCTGGGTACCTCGCTGTCGACGCAGCCGCAGGCGCAGGTGCCGAGCGCGCTGGCGATCCTGATCAAGGGCGGCATCGAGGCGGCCTCGCGCGCGCTGGCCATCGAGTACGCTGCGCGGGGCATCCGCGTGAACACCATCGGCGCGGGCGTGATCGACACGCCGATGCATCAGCCCGAACAACACGGCTTTCTCGCAACGCTGAGCCCGGCCCAGCGACTCGGCACGGTGGAAGAGATCGCGGACGCCCTGCTCTATCTGGAGCGCGCGTCGTTCGTCTCGGGTGAGGTCTTGCGCGTCGACGGCGGCGCCCATGCAGGGAGGTTCTGATGCTGGAAGTGACATGGGGTCTACAGGTGGACGACGCGGACGTGTACAGCGAGTACCGCGCGGCGATGAAGCCGATCCTCGTGCGCCACGAGGGCGAGTTCATCCTCGACCTGTGGGTCTCGGAGGTGCTGAAGGGACCGGCGCCGTTCAACCGCGTGTTCACGATCCGCTTCCCCGACCAAGCGCACATGGAGGCGTTCTTCGCGCACCCCGAGTACCTCGCCGTCAAGGAGCGGTTCTTCACGCGCAGCGTGTCGCGCGTCACCGAGCTCACCCGGCGCTGATCAACCCTTCCGCCAGCTTCTGCGTGGCATTCAGCACGCGGTCGCTCAGGCGATAGGCGAGCGCCGTGCCTCCGGGCACACGCTCGCGCACACGCTCGACGCCGCCGATCACACGCACGAGTGAGGGCAGCACGCGACGCAGCGAGCTCTCCGGCAGCCCGAGCTGGTCGACGCTCTCGTCGCCGAGCAAGCGTCGCGTCATGCCCAGGCGCAGCGCCATCTCGAAGCGCGCCGCGCGTTGCCGCAAGGGCGTGTCCGCGAACGTCAGCGGCACCTCGTAGAGCGCGCGCGCGAGCGTCCTGCTGTCCTCGTCCGGCGCGGGCTGGCTGACGCCGATCATGTACAGCGCACGCCTCCCACCCGCGGGATCCACCGGCAACAGCGCCTCGTCGATGCCGTTGAGGTAACCGACGTAGCGCCACAGGTGGCACAGCGCCTCTTCCTCCTCGCGCGAGAAGCGCAGGCCCCACTGCTTGCAACCCTCCAGGAAGCCGGTCGAGAACAGCAGGTTGGTGCCGAGCGTGTCGGCCTGGTTGGCGGGCACGCCCCAGCGCGCGCGATCCCAGGTGGGCGAGCGCAGCAACGCCGCGCGCACGCGTGCATGCACCATGCGAACGCGGATGGTCGCCTGCCACGCCGGTCCGTCCGGCAACACGGCACCGGGTTGGTTCACCAGCGCCACGTACCCGCCCGTGTGCACCAAACGTCGCGCGGTCGCTCCCGTCAGCTCGCCCGTGTAGACGAGCGTCTTCGCGATCGCCGCCGAGCGATAGCCACCCATCAATGCGAAGTCCGCCAACACGAAGTTCCCGATCACGCCCGCGCGCCGCGCCGTGCGCGCGCCGAGCTTCAGCTTGTCCACGTCGACCCAGAGCGGCACCTCGCGCAGCTGCGCATACAGCGCACGCACCTCCGACGAGTCGCCCGCGAGGTCCAGGCCGACACACGCGTCCGCCAGGGGATCACCACGCTGCAGCGCCGAGGCCAGCAGCTGGACCTGCGACGGCAGCGCTTGCCCGACCCCGTGGGCGAACAGCTTGTCGTAGTGCGCCACCAACGCCGGATCGGGGTCGTCGATGGGGTGCCGGAACCGGCTCGGGATCTCCATGGCTACAGCGTGGGGTCAGCCCGTCGATTCGACCGTGTGCGTGCTCGCGCCTCGCGTGTCATTTCGCGCCAAGCGCACGCGCGAACGGTACGCCGAGGGACACTCTCCGGCCCAGCGCTCGAACGCGCGCACGAAGTTGCTGCGGTCGCCGTAGCCCAGCGCCTCGGCCACCGACGCCGTGGCCAGGCCCTGCTCCAGCAGCGCGCAGGCGCGACGATGACGCACGCGATCGCGCAGTGCGCGGTAGCTGGTGCCCGCCGTGCGCAGCGAGCGCTGCAGGTGGCGCGAGCTCATCGCCAGCGCGCGCGCCACCGCCTCCACGTCGAGCTCCTCGCGCAGCCGCTCGTGCAGCACACGCTCCACCCGCGACTCCAGTGACAGCTCGCGCAGGGCCCGCTCGCGCAAGGCGTGGTTGCTGGCGCTCGCGCCGTGCCAGGGTGTGTCGAGGAAGGCGTGCCCATAGCAGAGCTCATCGACAGGCTGCTCGAAGCGGATCTCACAGCGGAACACGCGCGTGTAGCTCTCCGCGTGGGGCGGCGCGCGGTGGCGAAACGAGGCGTGCAACGGCGGTGTGTCGCTGCCGTAGTAGATCGAGGCCGCCGCGTGCAGCGTGCTGAACAGCGCCTCCGCGTAGTACGGCTTGGCGCCGATCGGCCCGCCGTCGCGCGCGGCATAGCGCAAGTGCGTACGCCCAGCCTGCTCGTGCACGCTGAGGTCGAGCAGCGGGTGGAACAGCGCCTTGAACTCGGACATCGCCGCGAAGGTGGCGCGCGGCGTGCTGGAAGTGGACAGCACCAGGCCAAACAAGCCGAGCCGCTCCGGGTCGACCTCGCGCCCCACGTGCAGCGCGAGATCCGGACGCTGCACCGTGTCCGACAACGCCTCGAACAGCCGCTCCAGCTCGCGCACGCCGAACGAGGCTCCTGGCTCGCGCGCCTCCGCCAAGCTGCGCCCGACGCGCGCGAACAGTGCCTCCGGAGCGGCGCCCAGCCGCAACGCAAAGCTCACGAACGAGGGCACGAAGTGGTTGGGTATCGCCTGCTCCACGTAGCGCTCCAGAAGGCCTGCCACTCCGTTCTAGCGCCAGCCCTCGACACCTGGCAACGTGCGTAGCAATGCAGCGACTTTCGGGCTTAGACGCGTCGTTCTTGTACCTGGAGACGCCCACGATGCACATGCACGTGGGGCTGGTGGCCGTGCTCGACCCCAAGTCGATGCCCGGGGGCTACGACTTCGAGCGCCTGCAGCTGTACGTCGACCGCGGCGTGCGTACCCAGCCCCAGCTGCAGCGCCGCCTGGTCGAGGTCCCGCTCAAGATCGATCACCCGGTCTGGCTGGACGAGCCGCACTTCGACACGCTGCACCACATCCGCCGCGTGAGCTGCGCCGCGCCTGGCGGCCAGGCCGAGCTGGAGGCGATGGTCGGCCGGATCATGAGCACGCCGCTCGATCGCGCCAAGCCGCTCTGGGAAGGCTGGATCATCGAGGGCCTGGAGGGTGGCCGGATCGCGCTGGTCGCCAAGGTGCACCACGCCATCACCGACGGCGTCGCGGGCTCCCAGATCCTGGCCGCGATGTTCAGCGGCTCCCCGGAGGCGCCCCCGCGCGAGCCGGTCGTCCTGGCCGAGGACGACGACGCGGTGCCCTCGGAGGTCGACCTGCTGCGCGACGCCCTGGCCGCGCGCATCGCCCGCCCCAAGGAGATCGTGCGCATGTTCAAGCGCACCTCCAACGCGTTCAAGGAGCTCTACGAGCGCCGCAAGGATCCCGAGCACCAGGCCAACGCCAGCATGTTCGACTCGCCGCGCACGCGCTGGAACGGGCCGCTCTCGGCCCAGCGCAACGTCGGCTTCGCGCGCGTGCCGGTGGCGGATGTGAAGCTGATCCGCAAGGCGTTCG
>JBEVNG010000270.1:0-12519 GCA_040508235.1 Polyangiales bacterium
CGTGCGATCCACGTACCACTGCACGAAGTTCTGATTGCTCAGCATGCCCTGCACCTGCATGTCCGGGGGAACCAGAAGCCCTTGTTGCACCGAGTAGGTCAAACAACAGAGCGCCACAATCGTGAAGATTACCAGCAAGACCTGAACCAAGTAGAACAGGCGTACGTCGCGGATGCGATCGTCCTCACGGTAGGCGAGCGCGAACAGCCAGCCGACGACGATCAACGCAATGGCTGTCTCGACATGCGCGAGTCCGAGCCCGAGCAACACCCACTGCCAGCTGCGCAGCGGACTGTAAGGTGCGCGTCCGAGACCGAGGGCGACGAGCACGACCAGCGCCAGATAGCCCCACCACAGGATGGCCGGGCCCCAGGCGGGTCCCCGCGTCGCCAGCAGCCAGCGGTCGGGCGGCAGCGTGACGTTCACCCTGACGTTGCTGATCGCACGCTGCACCTTGGGCAGCGCGGGCGAGTAGTCGAAGGCCATCTGCGTGCTGCGCTCGCTGGTCACCTCGATGGCGTGCGAGCCGGGCGCGAGCGGGATGTCGACGTGGCCGTCCTTGGAGCGCGCCGGGTGCGGCATGCCGTCGACCATGACGCTCGCGAGCTTGGCGCCCTTGGGCAACGCGATGCGCTCGGTGGTGCCGCGGCTGGTGCGCAGCGACAGCGACAGCTTGCCTTCCTCGCTGCGTGCGCCCGGGCGCAGCGCGAACTCGACGCGATCGATCGTCACCGAGGCGCCCGACTCGGCTGCGAGCCGCTCCGCGAAGAGGGTGAGCTGCTCGCCCGGGTAAGGGCGGAAGCTGGGTGCGTAGTCGCCGGCGCCGTCGGTCTGCGCGAGCGCGGGCAGGCCGTCCATGCTGGCGCGGTAGAGCGGGCCGGGGCGCACCACCCAGTGCTCGCTGTACGGATGGCGCAGCACGCCGTCGCGAAGCGGCATCGCGGCCTGGAGCTGCAGCTTGTTGCGGGGCGGCAGGCTGGACACGAAGCTGACGCTCGTCTGATCACGCGGCAGGTTCACCAGCACGTGGCCGTCCTCGGCGCGCAGGCCGGCTTCGTTCACGGACTCATCCGTCCACAGCGGCAGCCGCAGCGTCACGCCCTCCGTCGCGGGGCCGAGGCGCGTGATGGTGGTGCGCACCTGAAAGCGCAGGCCGAGCTCCAGCTCGCGCTGCACCTCCAGCCACTGCACCAGCGGCTGCGCGCCGGCTTCCTTCTGCGTGCTGACGACCTCGGGCCGCAGCTCCAGGTTGGGCTCCGCGGTGCCGTCCGCGTGCAGACCCTCGATCACCCAGCCCTTGGCCTCGTCCTCCACGCGATGAGGTGCGGGCCCTCCGAGCGCGAGTGTCCAGGCCTGGTTGCTGGGCACCGGACCACTCAGCTCCAGGCGATGGATGCCGGCCGGAACGCGCACGTGCAGGAAGCCGTCGTCGAAGCGCGCGCTGGTGAACGCCTCCGCGCCATCGAGGCGCACGCGATCGATCGACCACTGCGCGAGCGGACCCGGTGCGCGGTAGACGGCGCCTTCGCCCGCGTGCAGCTCGACCTGGATGTCGAGCCGGCGTTCGTCGAGCGACAGCGACAGAGACGGAACGGCCAGGCAGTCTGGCGCGCACGCGGGTGGCTCGAGCAGGCGCTGACGCAGCTCCTCCAGTAGCTCGGCGCTGGGCTGGAACGGCTGCGCATGCGCGCGCGGCACGAACAGGAAAAGCGCCGCCAGCATCGTGACCGCGACCTCGGTGGCCGGGTTGCTACCGCGTGGAGGCGGCGTGGTGGGGCGTGCGGGTGGATCGCCATCGCGCGTGGCGTTGAGTAGGCCGAAGAACAGGAGGCCCGTCAGCAGCGCCGAGGCGAAGGCCCAGGCGCGCATCGCGAACGGCGGCACCAACCAGAGCTGCAGGCGCTCGGCGCGCGTCACCGGACCGGACCAGGACAGCGCGTACTGCTGGAACGACCAGTTCGGGATGCCCGGACCGGTCTGCACGATGGCGCTCGGGTCGAGCAGCTCGCGCTCGCTGTACGCGGTCTTCTGCCTGGGCATCACCGACTTGGAAGCGGCCACGCCCACGCCCGCGGCGTCCGCGAGGTCTTCCGCATAACCGCGGGCCGACTGCTCGGCCATGGGTTCCATGGGCGCTTCCTTCGCGGCCGGGGCGGGCGCACCGCCGATGACCAGGTTGGAGTACTCCTCGGGCACGCGCGCGAACTCCTGGCTGGCCAGCTGCGGGTAGAGCGCGCTGCGGATCTGCTGCGCCGCGAACGGCACCCAGCTGAGCAGCAGCGTGATGGTCGCCACGCCGAGCAGCAGCTTGGCCAAGCTGGCGGCCTTGCCTTCGCTGGTGATCGCGCGGACGAGCGCGCAGCTGGCGAGCAGGAAGAACCAGGTGCCGCCGGGCGCGTTGGGCTCGTGTTGCGCGAGCACGAGCGCGAGCAGGGCGAGCACACCCCAGCCGATGCCCGCGAGCTTGCCCACGGCGAGCGCGATCGCGAGCACGAAGAAGAAGTCGAACAGGTCCCAGCGATCGATCCAGGTGCCCTGCGCGCTGTCGCTGCCGGTGGCGGCGAGCAACACGTAGCCCGGGGGCAGGTGCAGCGTGGCGGACAGGTTGTCGACGTCCTCGCTGTAGCCGACCGCGGGCAAGTCGCGCTGGCCGTGCTCCAAGCGCCACTCTGTGGTGAGCGCGAGGTTGCCGTTGCGCAGCTCGATGCCGCTCTGCTTGGCGCGCTTGGTGACCAGCGCGTCCTCGCCGTTGACGACCGCGCGTCCGAGCGTGCCCTGCTCCAGGTCGATGCGGAAGCCGTGGTGAAGCGTGCCGCCGAGCTCGTCGCGCACGGTGTAGCCGTCGCCATCGAGGTCGAGCCAGAGCGAGCGCGCGAGGCGCAGCTGGTTGGGCGCCGGCTCTTGCTCGCCGCGTCGTCGCACGTCGAACGCGAGCGACTGCCCGGGTGCGACCAGGAACGTGGGCAGACCCCGCCAGTCCTGCGCCAGGTCGGTGCGCGCGGCGTCGACCTGCGGCGGTCCGCTCAGCTCCACGTGGCGCAGCACGTCGTCCGAGCGGAACACCCACACCTCTTGCTCCGGCCAGGGCGCGGGCAGCTTGGGCGCGCCGAGCGACTTGGGCGGCGTGTCGAGGATGGAGACGATCTCGACCTGGTAGCTGCCGCCCTGCACCTGCAGCCGCAGGGCGCCGTGCGGAGAGAGCTGCGCGGGCAGGTCGGCGCGCACCGCGATCGGGCGCGCGCCTTCGACCAGCACGTCGTCGAACGCGAGCTCGCGCGACTTGCCGCCGGCACGGATGGCGATGCGCGTGATCAGGCGCAGCGGCAGCGCGTCCTCGATGCGGCGATGCACGCTCAGGCTGAGCCGCTGCTCGCCGTCGTCGTCGCTGACGCCTTCCTCGATCCAGAGCAGGCCATCCGGCTCGCGGCGGGGATGAGCGACCGGGCTGCCGTTGCGGCGCAGGGACAGCGCGCCGACGTTGGCGGGTAGGCGCAGCGTGCTGGGTGCCTCGGCGAACAGGAAGCGACCACTGACGGTGTGCGAGCCGCGCGCGAGGTCGACCGTGGGCACCCCCTGCGGCTCGCGCACCGGCGCGGCGACGCCGTCGACCAGCACGTCGATGGGCCACTGGTCGCCCGAGCCGGGCAGCGAGACCGGCTGCTCGTTCTCGACCGACACGCGCATCGTGAACTGCGCCGCGTTGCCGGTGACGTCGAGCGCGAGAGAGCCCGGCCAGACGCACACGTGACGGTTGTCGACGCGCGGGCAGCGTGCGTCGCCCACCTTGTCGAGCACCCACGGTACCCACGGTGCGAGCAGCGGCGGGATCTCGGGGCCCCGGAGCGCCGGCGGCGCGGGCTTCTGCGCGGGTTGCGCATGCGCGGGCAGCGTCAGCGCGGAGAGTAGGGCGAACGCAAACAGCCGAAGAGCAAGGTGCGAGTGCGCCATCGCGCGCATCCTCTCACGACTCGTGAGCGCTGACGCTAGCCCTTACGTAGGCGCTGCAGATATTCCCTAGCGCGCCCGAAAGCCGAGCACGGTGAGCGACTCGGGCGAACGGCGCACCGCGATCTCGCTGCCGAGCGCGACCTTGCGACGGAGGTGCGGACCGTCGACGTACAGGCGTCCGCCGTGCGTCTTGCTGGTGATCAACAGCTGCTCGTCGGCCTCGACGAGGCCCTTGATCAAGCGATAACGGGTTCCGTTGGGCATGTACGGCTCGCGCACCACGTACTGGATCTGCGTGGAGGTCGGCGGCAGCACCGAGCCGCCCGCCGAGCGCTGCGCCGCGGTCGAGCCGGCGGCCGGGCCGATCCAGAGCCCGCTCGACTTGTGGTCTTCCTCGATGTCGCCCTGCTTGATCAGGTAGCGCGTCGTGTTGGCCGGGCACTCGTGGCAGAACAGCACGTCGTTGAGCACGCGCTTGCTCACGACCTCGCCGTCGAGCGTCATCTGAACGCGTGTCAGCTCGATGGCGGGCAGCTCGTTCTTGAGCGCGCCCACCAGCACCTCTTCGAGGTTGTCCTTGGTGCCGCCACAGAAGTAGCCCACGCTGTCGCGCGGGGCGCTGTTGATCGCGAGCATGGGCTGCTTGCCCACCAGGTGCGATGCCCACAGCAGCGTGCCGTCGCCGCCGATGGTGACCACCAGGTCGAACGTGTCCGCGGTGTCCGCGTCCGCGCGATAGCGGAAGGTGGCATCGATGCCGAGCTTCTCCAGCAGCACGCGCGCTTCCTGGATCGTGCCGACGTGATCTTCGTGCGAGGCGAGCAAGCGCTCCACCGCGCGGTCCTGCTTGTCGATCAGCGCGCTGGCGCGGGCATTCTTGCGCTCGCGCACCATCAGCTGGTAGGCGGACTTCTTGTAGATCACGAGCAGACGCGGGCCCGACCGGGGTGGACGCCGGGACTGGCTCATGGCTGCCTCGCCAGGTGACGAGTCAGGCGCGCGATGCCGATCTCGGTCTTCACGTCGTGGATGGTGCCATCATCGAGCGCGCGCAGGGCGACCGACAGCGGCACGAACAGGCTGGTGGAGTGCTCCTCCACCGCGTGGCCGTCGCCGGCGGCCTGCTCCCACTCGTCTGTGTCCAAGATTTCGGCGCACACGAAGTGCAGCTTCTCCGCGATCAGGCCGGGGCTGAGGCTGGTGGCGGCGCCGAGCGTGCGAAAGCGCTCCCGCGTCAGCTTCACACCCACCTCCTCCAGGGCCTCGGCGCTGGCGCGTCCCGCGATGCCGCGGTCACCGCGCTCGCCGCGTTCGATCAGGCCGGCGGGGATCTCCCACTGCACCGCACCCGTGCCGAGCGCCAACAGAGGCACTTCGTAATCGCCTCGAAACGCCAGCGGCGGACGGAGCTGCGTGCGCAACACCAGCTCGATCTGCGCGCCGACCCGGCGAAACAAGACCAGGGCGACCGCGTCGAGCAGCACGCGCTCGACCAGGCTGTAGCGGTAGGGCGCGCTCTGGCTGCCGTCCGCGTAGCGATTGCGCAGCTCCAGCTCGCGCAGGCTCAGGAACGGCGTGTCGGCACGACTTACCTCGCGCAGCACCTCGACCTCGATCCGCGGGGGGACGGGCAGGCTGGCGGTGAGGGGGCAGCTGGGGATGGGCGCGCGCTTCTCGGCAGGCCCGCTCGGCGACATGGCCGCGAGGATAGTGCCTGCCGCAAGAGTACGCACGGGCGACGCTCGGCGATGGGGATGGTAGGCTGCCCCCGTGCGGCGCGCTCTTGCCCCGCCGTCTATTGCTCGCGCACGGAGAACCCGCGCGCTTCGACTCAGGAGTTGCTTCGCCATGACGGATCCTGCCGAAGGAAAAGTGCTGCCGCAGCTGTCCCTGCGCGCCACTCTGGTCGACGAGGTCGACCTGCCCGACGACCTGCTCGAAGGTTGGACGCTGCTCTACTTCTATCCCAAGGACGACACGCCCGGCTGCACCAAGCAGGCCTGCGCCTACCGCGACGAGGGCGCCAAGTTCAAGGAGCTGGGCGTGAAGCTGTTCGGCGTCAGCCTGGACGACATCAAGTCGCACGAAGAGTTCCGCGACAAGTTCCACCTGAATTTCCCGCTGATCAGCGACACCGAGCACAAGCTGGCGGACTTCCTCGGCGTGTACGGCGAGCGCGAGTGGAACGGCCGCAAGTTCATGGGGCTGTCGCGCGACACCTTCCTGCTCGATCCCGAGGCGCGCGTCGTGAAGGCGTTCCGCGCGGTCGACCCGAGCTCGACGGTCGGCACGACCTACGAGGCGATCAAGAAGCTGATCCAAGCCTGACGCGCCGCCTGCGCACCAGGGCGATCAGCAGCAGCAGCGCGCAGCCCGGAGCCGTCAGGTCACCGAGCCGCGAATAAGGCGTGCGCGCGTCGAGCAACACCGGCTCGACCACGAACGACGCCTGCTCGAACGGCTGCCCGTGGATCAGCTCGCGCCCGCTGGCCGCGATGAAGCTGGAACGGCCGGTGTTGACCACGCGCACCAGGTCGCGCCGCTGCTCGATCGCGCGCATGCGGGCGAGCAGGTCGTGCAGGAACGAGACGCGGCTGGTGCCGAACCAGACGTCGTTGGTCAGGTTGATCAGCATGCGCGCGCCCTGCCGCACGGGCTCGCGCGCGGCGGCCGCGAACAGGTCCTCGTAGCAGATCAGCACGCCCAGGCGGCCCTGCGGCAAGCGCACCGTGCCGGGGGCGCCGGGTGCGAAGCCCGGCGAGTGGAAGAACGACTGCAGCGGCGTCAACAGGTGCCAGAACGGCACGTACTCGCCGAACGGGATCAGGCGCGCCTTGTCGACGCGACCGGCCATGCGTCCGTCGCGGCGCACCAACCAGGCGGAGTTGTACTTGGCGCCGTGGTCCATGAAGGTCGAGTACGTCTCGAGGCCCATCAGCAGCGGGCCCTGCACGCCGGCGGCCTGGGGAGCGCGTTCGTCGTCGGGTGCGTGCGTGGTGCTGCGCAGCAGAGGGTAAGGGTAGGCGGTCTCACCCCAGACCGTCAGATCGACGCCCTTGCTCTCGAGCGGGCGGGTCAGCGAGAGCAGCGCGGTCAGCGAGCGGCGCGCATAGGCTTCCGCGTCGCCGCTGGGGATCGGCGCGTTGGCCTGCACCACGCCGAGCCGCAGCTTGGGCGCCATGGCGCGCTCGCGCTCGACCGCCGGCAAGCGCGCGAAGCCGTACGCCAGCGGGCCCGCGATCGCGAGCATGGCGATGCCGAGTGCACCCCAGCGCGCCTTGCCAGGTGCACGCAAGCTGCCGTGCAGCGCCGCGACCGCCGACACGAAGCACAGCCCGACCAGCGACTCGCCCCCGAGCTCCGCGAGCTGCACGTAGGGCAGGACGCCGAGCTGGGACGCGCCGAGGTGCCACGGGAACACCTGCGGGCAGAGGGCCAGCGCGCAGGTGAGCGAGCCGGCGAGCGCGAGCCAGCGTGGCCAGCCCCGCGATGCCACCGCCTCCGCGAGCCAGGCCGCGAGCGCGTACGGCACCCCCTGCGCGAGCCAGGTGCAGGCCGCGACCAGCCACGCGACGGGCTCCGAGAGCTGCGCGTAGCCGACCAGCAGCGGACCGAGCGCGAACAGCGCGACGACGTTGGCGAGCGTGCCGAAGATCAGCCCGGTGGCCGCGACACCCCAGCGCGAGCGACAGCCGTGCAGGGCCTCGCACAGGCCGAACGTGCCGACCCAGGCGCTGACGGCGAGCCAGGTCTCGTCGACGCCGGAGAGCAACACAGCGCCCGCGAGTGCGCCGAGCAGGAGCGGCGAGCGCAGGCCCGAGAGCAGGGACTTCCAGTGCTCGGGCACGAGGTGCAGCGTAGCCCGAGCCGCGGGCGCGCGTCTTGACCCTTGTCGCCTCGCGCGGCGACAATCCGCGATCAGATGCAGGTCGCGATCGGAAGCGCGACGAGCGGCACCACGATGCTGCGTCGCTTGCACAGCGCGAGTGGGCTGGTCCCGCTCGGTGCGTACCTGTGTTTCCACGCCTGGGAGCACTGGCCGGTGCGCGAGGGGCGCGATGCGCTGTTCGCGCGCCTGGAGCACTCCTCGAACACGCTGCTGGAGATCTTGCTGGTGCTGCTGCCGCTGGGGCTGCACGCGGTGCTGGGCTTCAAGCTGCGACGCGAGCCCGACGATGGCTCGTACGCGGGGCCCAGGCACCGACGTCTGCAGGCGCTGACGGGGGCACTGGCGGGCCTGTTCCTGCTCTACCACCTGGCGGTCAGCTGGCTGCCGCGGCTGCTGGAGTCGACCGGGGCCGGCTACGGCTCCACCGTCGAGCACTCGGGCACGCTGGTGGGACTGGTCCTGCATGCGGTCGGCATCGCCGCCGTGTGCACGCACTTTGGTCAGGGCCTCGGGGCGGCGCTGCCGAGGCTGTTTCCCGAGCAGCTCGGGCACCGCGCGGCGCGCTGGCTGGGGGGCTCGCTGGCCCTGGCGCTCTGGCTGGCGTTCCTGAACGAGCTCGCGAGCTACGCGACTTACGCGCCGTTGATGTAGAGTCGCCCGCGTGGGACGCATCTACGCCATCATGCTGAACACGTTCCGCGAGGCGGTGCGCGACCGCGTGCTGTACGCCGTGCTCGGCTTCGCGTGCGCGGTGTTGCTGTTCACGCTCGCGATCGCCGAGCTCTCGCTGCACGACAAGCTGCGCGTGGTCAGCGACGTGGGCATGGCCTCGATCTCGTTGTTCGCGGTGGTGATCGCGGTCTTCCTCGGCTCGTCTCTCCTCTACAAGGAGATCGAGCGCAAGACGCTGTACGTGATCCTGCCCAAGCCGATCGCGCGCGCGGAGTTCCTGCTCGGCAAGTACCTGGGCATCGTGCTGACGGCGGTGGTGTTCGTGGCGCTGATGGGCTCGCTGCAGCTGTGGACCACCTCGCTGCAGGCGGAGGCGTCGCCGCTCTGGGCCGGGCTGGTGTTGCTGGGGCTGCTCGCGGCGCTGGCGCTGGCGCTGGCCTTCGCGCGCGATCGCACCGCGGTGCTGCTGCCGTTCGCGGCGCTGGCGCTGACGGTGAGCGCGCTGTTCGCGGACCGCAGCGGCGTCGACCTGCAGGCGCTGCTGGCGCAGCTCTCGCTGTGCGCGGTGGAGGTGCTGGTGCTGGCGTCGGTGGCGATCCTGTTCTCCTCGTTCTCCACGCCGTTCCTGACCGGCATCTTCACGCTGGGCATCTGGGTGCTCGGGCGCTCGGCGGACGACATGGCCACCCTCAAGAGCAAGCAGCTCGGGGAGCTGACCAAGGGCGTACTGCGGGTGGCCTCCGAGGTGCTGCCCAACCTGCAGCTCTACGTGCCGGGCCGCAGCCTGCTGTACAGCGAGACCAAGGTGTGGGTCTGGCCGTACGTCGCCAGCTGCCTCGGCTACGGCGTGCTGTACGCCGTGGTGCTGCTGGGCCTGGCCGCGTTCATCTTTCAGCGGCGCGACTTCGTATGACGCTCGGTCCGGTCAAGCGCGCGATCGTGATCGCGCTGGCGTCGCTGGCGGTGCTGCTGTGCGTGATGACGCTGCGCGCGGTGCTGGAGGCGCGGGCGGGGGCGGCGCGGGCGACGGTGTCGCTGCGCACGGGCGACCTCGACGAGGCGATCGTGCACCTGCGAAACAGCGCCCGCTGGGATGCGCCCTTCAACGGCTACGCGGCCGAGGCGCGCGCCCGGCTGGTCCAGCTGGCGGAGGCGTGCGAGGCGCGTGGAGATCAAGTGCGCGCGCTGTCGGCCTGGCGCTCGCTGCACGCGGCGATCATGGCCACGCGCAGCTTTTACACGCCGCATCAGGACCAGCTGGAGCGCGCGGACGAGCGCATCGCGAGCCTGATGGCGCGCGAGGCGCCGCCCGCGATCGAGGCGCAGCGCAGCGAGGCAGACCGTAAGGCAGACTACCTGGAGCTGCTGCAGCCGCACGACCCCAACCCGTTCGGCGTGCTGCTGGCGTGCCTCGGGTTCGTGACCTGGGTCGGCAGCGCGGTGGTCTTCTTGTCGTGGGGCGTCGACCGGGAAGGGCGCATCTTGCGCGCGATCGCCCGGCGTAGCGTGCTGTTCCTGCTGCTCGGCTGGATCGCGTTCGCGGTGGGGCTGCGCATCGCCTGAGTGGATGCTACTGCGATCGCCGCATGAGTCAGCCGATCACGATCGCCGTGCCCAAGGGCCGCGTCCTGAAGTCGCTCGCGACCCGCTTCGCACGCGCGGGCGTGGAGCCCAGCGTGCTGCTGGACGACGACCGGCGGCTGGTGCGCACCTCGCACGATGGCAGCGTGCGCTTCCTGCTGCTCAAGCCGGACGACGTGCCGACGTACGTGGAGTACGGCGCGGCCGACCTCGGCGTGGTCGGGCGCGACGTGCTGCTGGAGCGCGAGTACGACCTGTACGTGCCGCTCGACCTCGGCATCGGTCGCTGCAAGCTCGCGGTCTGCGGTCTGGCCGGCAAGCCGCCCAGCGGCGAGCAGCTGCGCCCGCTGCGCGTGGCCACCAAGTTCCCGCGTAGCGCCACCCGCTACTACCAGCAGCAGCGCCGGCAGGTGGAGATCATCTACGTGCAGGGCTCGGTCGAGCTGGCGCCGATCACCGGGCTGTCGGACGTGATCGTGGATCTCGTGGAGACCGGGGAGACGCTGCGCCAGAACGGGCTCGAGGTGTTCGAGGACGTGGCGGACATCTCGTCGGTGGTGATCGCCAACGTGGCCGCGTTCAAGCTCGGTCGCGAGCCGATCCGCAAGCTGTTGGCCGCGCTCGCGATGCCCTGAGCTGATCAGAGCCGCTTGCGGAACTTGACCTCGATCTCCAGGAAGCCCGACTTCAGGTGGGCCTGGCGCGCGCCCTCGTTGAACGCCCAGGTGCCGGACTCGACCAGCTGACAACCTTCACGGCGGAAGTGTTCGACCAGCGAGTCGAGCAGCAGCCTGCCGGTGCCCTGGCCGCGTGCGTCCTTGGCGATGTACCAATCTTCGATCACACCCTTGCGCGTCAGCACGCGGCGCGGGTCGACCTCGATGTGGCCGGTGATGTAGCCGACCGGGTGGTTCGCGCGCTCGGCGAGCAGCACGCGCGTGTCGCGGCCCGTGAGCAAGCCCTCGACGTCGTCGCGCAGGGTGCCCTCCAGATCGCGGTAGGCGAGCAGCGGCGCGATGTCCGGCCGAGCCAGCTCGTCCCGGTGCTTGATGTAGAGGTCGCGGTGGAAGCGCAAGACCGCGTCGTAGTCGGCACGGCGCGCCGTGCGGATGGAGATGTCCTGTTCCACGCGGCCGAGGTTAGCCCATTCCGGCCGCGTGGCTAGATCGCCGAGCCGCTCACGCGCTGCGCGCTCAGAGTGTGACCAGCGGCCGTAAGCGCTTGAGCAGCGCGCGGCCGATGCCCTTCACCTGCAGCAGCTGGGAGAGGTTGCGAAAGCCGCCGTGCGCGCTGCGCCAGGCCACGATCGCACGCGCGCGCGCCTCGCCGATGCCGGGCAAGCCGACCAGCGCCGACTCGTCCGCACGATTGAGATCGACGCGCGGGTAGACCTCCTCCACGTCGGCCACGTCGCGGCATGGCGTGTCCGCGGCTGCGCTGGGGTCGGCATCCGCGTGCGCCTGGCCCACGAGTGCCAGCGTGCACAGCAGCCAGGCGACCGCCCTCATGCGCTGACCTCCGCGCCACGCCGCGGCGCGGCTTGATCGCGCGGCCGGTACTCGCGCACCTGCAAGCGTCCGTTGATCGGCATCGCGTCGAGCAACAGACTCAGGCTGCCGTCCCGGTTGTGAAAGCCGCTGCCCACGCGCAGCCAGATGTCCTTGCCGCCCTGCTTCTCGATCACCGTGTACACGGCCATCAGCTTCGCTTCGCTGTCCATGTTGCCTCCTGTGACGAGGCTCCAGTGCAGCGCGCGCACCGACACCCGCCTCAACGATTGCGGTGCCCTACGCGTGACGGCCTGGCGCATCTCGGCGCCACCGCCGGCGTCCGCCAGCTATCGCGTTTTCGTTCAGCCATGGCACCATGGCCGGACCATGAAGCTCACTCTCACCCACGCCGACCTGGCCAGCGTCGACGTCGACCTCATGATCGTGCCCATCCCCGGTCCGGACTTCGCCAAGGACGAGGCGCTGCGTGCGCTCGACGTGGCGCTCGACGGCGAGCTGCTGCGCGTCGCCAAGCTCGAGGACTTCACCGGCAAGAAGGGGCAGTCGCTGACGCTCTACACCGGCGGCAAGCTCAAGGCGCGCAAGCTGCGTGTGTATGCGTTGGGTGGGAAGGACGCCACCGAGGAGCTTCGTTCGTTCGCCACCGTCACCGCACGCGGCCTGCGCGACACCAAGTCGTTCGCGATCCATGCGCCGCCCACCAGCGAGATGCTGCGCGTGCTGATCGAGGCGTTCTTGATGGGCGACTACCGCTACACGGAGTACCTGACCGGTGCCCGCAAGCCCAAGCCCAGCACCACGCGCGGCGTGCTGATCACGCGCGAGAAGCCCACCGCCGCCGACCGCAAGGCGCTCGCGGACGCCACCATCGTCGCGGACGCGGTGAACTTCGCGCGCGACCTGGTCAATGCGCCGCCC
>JBEVNG010000283.1:0-20081 GCA_040508235.1 Polyangiales bacterium
CGGAGCCCGCGAGCAGCTCGATGCGCGACTCGATCACTGCGTCGATGTCTATATCGTCGCCCTGCGCCTGACGGTGGTATCGATCGATGCCGAGGCCGAGCCGAGTGAGCGCGCGGCGCAGGCTGTTGCGGTCCGCGATTGGGAAGCGCGCTTCGCCCGGCTGCAGCTCCACCTCGCTGACGGTGCACCAGTCCATGCGATAGCGCTGCGCGTGCACATCCCACTCGGGGTACTTGGTGCCGTGGGTCTTCTGCGCGCGCGAGTCCTCGACGGCTCCCGTCGAAGCGGTCGACATCAGCGTGGCGCGCGAGCCCCGGCGCTTGCCGCGCGTCCAGTGCGTCGGCGCGTCCGCGCCCGGAGAGCCGCCGCCCCCGAGCTGTCGCACGGCGGTCAGCATCTTGGAGAGCCACTTGCCGATCGCGCCGCCCCCGCCGAGCTCGCCGACGAAGCTCTGCTGCGCGGGTGCGTCCGTGCTGGGGTCCTCGGCCAGCTCGACCAGCGTCTTGGGCTGCGCGGGCGCACTCGCCGTCGTGCCCTGCTCGCCGCGCGCGAGCAGCTGACGCGCGTGGATGGTGCCGAAGCTGGCGGGCGCCTCCGGAAGTGGCTGACGGCTGCGCGCCAGCTCCAGCGAGGCGGAGGGCGAGTCGCTGAGGCTGCGTGCGACCAGCGACTGCAGCGACGGTGGCAGCAGCGGCGCGGCGACCGAGAGCGCGCGCGCTCCTTCGACCGCGAGGTAGCGCTTGGCCAGCGCGGGCCGCCGCACCAGCGCCGCCGCGATCTCTCCAGTCAGGCTGCCGGCGGAGAGCAGCGACGCCTGCACGGCGAGCGCGCGCAGCTGTTCGTGGTGGCTCTGTGCGGCGTCGACGAACACCACCTTGCCGTCGGTCCATGCGGCTTGTCCCGGTGCGCAGGCAGCGACCTGGAGCGGCCGGTTGGCCAGCGCCGACGCCAGCATGCCTAGCCGCGCCAGCTCCGTTTCCTGCCCTGCGCCACGCGGTCTTTCGCCGTCCACAGCCGCGACACTATCGTTTTCGACTTTGGAGTCAATTCATTTTCGACTGACGAGTCAGTCGATGCGTCGAAAATCGACTGATGAGTCAAAATGAGAGCGAGCGCACGATGCGGCTGGTTTCGACTCATGCGATAGTGCCCGCAGAGGCCAGCTTGCAGAACGCACCGATCAGAACGCTCAACCTCGAACCCAGCGCGAAAGCCGAGCGTACGCGCATGGCCATCCTGGCGGCCGCCGAGCAGGAGTTCGCGCGTCGCGGCTTCGTGGCTGCGCGTCTGGAGGACGTGGCCGCGAAGGTAGACCTGAAGCGGGCGGCCCTGTTCTATCACTTCAAGGACAAGCAGAGCCTGTACGACGCGGTCGTTGCCGATGCGTTCGGCTCCCTCGGCGCGCGGCTCACGCAGGCGTTCGCATCCGACGAGCCGATCACCGTGCGCATCGAGCGCGCGCTGGAGGCGTGGGTCGACACCGTCGTCGCGCGCCCCACGCTGGCGCGCTTGATCTTGCGCCACGCCGCCGAAGCCGACGAGCACGGCAAGACCGGCATCTTCCCCAACGCGAGCTTGTACATGAGCGCGGGCTGGGCCCTGTTCGAGGAAGCCAAGAAGAAGGGCGAGTTCAAGCCCGTGCACGACGACCCCTTCCACGCCGCGAGCGCGGTGATCGGGGCCACGGTCTTCTACGTGGCGGCGATGGCGCCGCTCATCCCCGGCGCGGGCATGAACACGCTGACGCCGGAGAAGGCCGCCGAGCACAAGCGCGACGCGATCCGCACGCTCCGCCTGCTGCTGGGCATCCCCACACCCGCCGCGGAGAAGCGGAAGGCAACCGCCAGCGAGGCGACAAAGAAGCGCGCCAAGAAGAAGGCGTGAGCGAAAGCTTGGGGAGCCGTCGATCCCGGGTGGGGCCGTTCGTATAGATGGCGAGCAGCCGAGGCGGGCCGCGCCGAGGACGCACGTCGCGCCTACGACGCCGCGATCGTCGACGCGACGGCTAGCGTGCGAAGGCGAGGGCGCCCGCGAGCGCGGTGATCACGAGCGCGGCGAGCCGGGGGCGTGTGGAGACCTGGAGCAGTCCGACACCGACGAGCGCGATCGCGACGAAGCCGCCTCCGAGCACGGCGCACACCTCGGGCTGGCGGTGAAACGCGTAGGCTGCCAGCACGAGGACAGTCGGGATCGCGAGCAACCAGAGGCGTCGGCGCACCTGGCGACACGCCAGGGTCGCTCCCCAGAGGAACAACCCGAGCCACACGACGGCGCCCGTCGCTTGCAGCGCGAAGAGCACGACGTCGGTGGCACCGCTCACGTACCGTCTACGTCGGCATCACCCCCAATGCTTCCTTCGCGAACGAGGGAACAGTACGACACGGGCTGGCACACACTGACACCGTGCGAACCGGCGAAAGCGCAATGGTTCCTTGGCTGCTGCGCGGCAAGCTCCTTGCACAAGGAGCCGCCGGGAGGCTCCCATGCACTTTGCTTCGACACGTATCCTGGTCCTGCTCTCACTCCTGCTCGGTCTCGGCGCCTGCGCCGACACGGAAGAGGCCACGGCGAGCGACGAAGTGAACAGCACCGGCGAGAGCGACGGCGACGACGAGCTCGGCGAGCCTCCGCTCCGGTCGGGCGCCAAGCGGGATGCGGGCATCTCCACGGGCAAGGCTCCAAGTCCGAGCACGCCGGCACCGATCCTCGGCGGGGAGCTCGGGGACGTCGGAGAGCCGCCGTTGCCCAACGGCTCGACGACCGTGCCGAACGTGGTGACGCCGCCGCCGAGCGTGCCCACCCCGCGCACGCCGGCCGTGGTGAGTCCGTTCATCGACGCGCAGCAGGATCCGTTCAGCACCTTTGGCGCGGACGTCGACACCGCCAGCTACGACTACCTGCGACAGAGTCTGCAGACTTACTCGCGGCTGCCGAGCCCGGAGTACGTGCGCGTCGAAGACTACGTGAACTTCTTCAAGTACGACTACCCCACGCCGGCTGGCGATGCCGCGCAGCCGTTCGCGATCTCGCTGATGGCGGGCGCTCATCCGCTGGGCCGCAGCACCACGTTGCTGCGCGTCGGCATCCAGGCCAAGGCGGCGCCGAGCGAGAAGAGGCAGGCCAACCTGGTGTTCCTGGTCGACGTCTCCGGAAGCATGGCGTCCGCCGACAAGCTTCCGCTGGTGCAGAAGGTGCTCAACGAGGCGCTGTCCGTGCTCGCGCCCACCGACAAGGTCAGCATCGTGAGCTACGCGTCGGACACGCGTGTGCGCCTGACGCCGACGCCGGTCTCCGAGCGCGGCACCATCAGCAGCGCGATCAGCAGCCTGGTCGCGGGTGGCTCCACCAATGGCGCGAGCGGCATCGACCTCGCGTACGAGCAGGCGGTCGCGGGCTTTGTGCCGGGCGGCATCAACCACGTGATCCTGTGCACGGATGGCGACTTCAACCTCGGCATCACGAACAGCGATCAGCTGGTCTCGCTGATCAAGAGCAAGCGCGCGTCGGGCGTCACGCTGACCGCGCTGGGCTTTGGCCACGGCAACCTGAACGACGCGATGATGGAGCGGGTCTCCAACGCCGGCAACGGCAGCTACAGCATCGTGTTCAGCGAGGACCAGGCGGTCGCCTACGCGAACCAGCGCCTGCTCTCGACGATCGTGAACGTCGCCAAGGACATGAAGCTGCAGGTCGAGTTCAACCCGACGCTGGTGCGCGCGTATCGCCTGGTCGGCTACGAGGACCGCGCGATCGCGGACAACGACTTCCGCAACGACACCGTCGATGGCGGCGAGGTCGGTGCCGAGCATCGTGTGACCGCGCTCTACGAGCTGGTGATGGCCGACCAGCCGGTGCCCAGCGGCGTGGGCATCCCGGCGCTCAGCGTGGGCGAGACCAGCGACGTCCTGCGCGAGATCCCGGCCGACGAAGTGGTGCGCGTGAAGGTGCGCTACAAGGCGGTCAACGCGACCGACGCCGATCCCGCCAGCGAGGTTGCGCAGGCGCTCAAGCCGACGGACCTCGCGCAGCCCGTCAGTGCGGACTTCACCTGGGCGGCGGCGGTCGCAGCGTTCGCGGAGATCCTGCGCGTCAGTCCGTACGTCGGCGTGGGCGAGATCAGTAAGGTCGAGCAACTGATCGCGCAGGACCCGCAGACGAACGATACCGATCGCCAGGAGTTCAAGACGCTGGTGCAGAAGGCCAAGCCGCTGCTCTGAGCACGCGGTTGGCCAGGTTACAGACCCGGCCACGGGCGTGGCGATACGATCGAGCGCGTGAAGACCTTCGTGCTGAGTCTCGCGCTCGTCGCATGCAGCTCACCTCCAGCGCTGGAGATGGAGCGCGCACCCGTCGAGGCTCCGCCCGCCGCGTCCGCACCGACTCCGGCCGCGCCTGCCGCGTCCACCGGCAAGCTGCCGATCCTCGGGGATCCGCTGGGCTTGCTCTCGAAGCCGCCCGCGGGCGCCGAGCTCCCGCCGCGACCGCGCCAGGCTGCGCTCTCCCCGGACGCGCTGATGGCCGCCGGACGAGCTCCTTCGCCGGAGGCACGTGTATTCGAGCGCGACGCGCGCGCGGTGGCGCGAGAGCAAGCCGTGCCCGAGCGCAAGCTTCCACTCGCGAGCACGACCCTTCGCGAGGCGACCGCGCGGCGCGTGATGACCGACCTGCGCAGCTCCACCGCCAAGCTGCGCGTGTTGTTCCTCTACGCCGCGTACTGTCCCGCCTGCCGCGAGGTGATGCCCACCGTGCGCGAGGCCGCCAGGCGCCACTACGGCAAGGGCGTCGAGTTCACCGCCGCCTCCGTCGACCGCGACCGCGAGCAGTACGCCGCCTACGTGCCCACGCTCGAAGGCGTGTTCCCCGCCACGCTGATCACGTCGGACGGCACGACGGCGCAAGAGCTGAAGCGCCTCGGCGTGCCCCTCGACGGCAAGGGCTTCGCGATCCCGCTGGTCGCCGTGCTCGACCGCAAGCAACGCCTGGTGGCCTACGGCAACACCCACCTCGCCGCGCGCCTCGATCAAGCCCTGACCTCCCTCGCGGAGCCCCAGTAGCCTTCAGGTCACCGTCACCGACTTCGCCAGGTTCCGCGGACGGTCCACGTCGAGGCCGCGGGCGAGGGCGGTGTGGTAGGCGAACAGTTGGAGTGGGATGACCGTCAGCAGGGGCGAGAGGGCGGGGTGGTGCGGCGGCAGCTGCATGACGTCGTCGGCTAGCGACTGGACCTCGCGGTCGTCGTGCGCGGCTATGGCGAGCAGGTGGGCGCCGCGGGCCTTGAGCTCGCGTAGGTTTCCGAGCATGCGCTCGCGGGTCTCGTCGGGCGGGATGATGGCCCAGACGGGCGTGCCTTGCTCGACCAGCGCGAGCGGGCCGTGCTTCATGGAGGCGCCGGACATTCCTTCGGCGGGCTGGTAGGCGATCTCCTTGAGCTTCAGCGCGCCCTCGGCGGCGATCGGGACGCTGATGCCGCGGCCGACGAACATGGTATAGGGCGCGCCGGCGAAGCGCGTGGCCAGGGCCTGGCATGCGGCCTCTTGCTCCAGCATCTGTCGCACCTGCGTGGGCAGGCGCTCCAGCGCGCTGGTCCAGGCGCGGCCGTCGACCGCGCTCAGGTCGCGCATGCGGGCGAAGCGCAGCGCCAGCAGCTGGCAGGCGAGGATCTGCGCGCTGAGGGCCTTGGTGGACGCGACGCTAATCTCGGGGCCCGCGTGCAGGTAGACGCCGAACTCGGTGGCGCGGGCGAGCGAGCTGCCGGGCACGTTGGTGATGCCGGCGGTCAGCCCCCCGCGCAGCTGCAGCTCACTCAAGGTCGCGAGCGTGTCGGCGGTCTCGCCACTCTGGGAGATCGCGATGTAGAGCGTGTGAGGATCGACGATCGGGTTCTGCGATAGCAGCTCGGCGCCGTCCTCCGCGCTGGCGGGCATGCGCGCGTGCCGGGTCATCAGGTAGGCGCCCACCTGCGCGGCGTGCAGACTTCCTCCGGACGCGAAGTAGACCACACGCCGGACCTCATGCAGACGCGCCTCTCGATTCTGCAGACCGCCGAGACGCGCGGTGCCCATGCTCTGGTCGAGTCGGCCGCGCAGTCCGCGGTCGAGCGCCTTGGGCTGCTCGTGGATCTCCTTGTGCATGAAGTGGGCGTGCGCGCCCAGGTCGGCGTCCTCGGGCTGGTGCAGGATCTGCTCGATCTGCTTGTTCTGCTCGCGCAGGTCCAGGTCGAACGTCCGCACACTGGTGGGCGTGAGCTCCGCGACCTCGCCGTCCTCCAGCACGATCATGCGGTCAGTGAACGGGCGCAGCGCGAGCGGGTCGGACGCGACCCAGACCGCTCCATCACCGACGCCGACGATCACCGGACTGCCCACGCGCGCGGCGACGATGCGCTGCGCTTCTTGACTGTCGATCGCGAGCAGCCCCGCGGTGCCCTCGACCCGACGAAGCGTGTCGATGACGGCATCGCGCAGCGAACGCCCCGCCGCCACCGCGCGTCCGATCAGCACGGCGAGCACCTCCGAGTCGGTCTCGGAGCGGAACACGACTCCGTCCGCCTGCAGCTGCGCGCGCAGCGTCTCGGCGTTGTCGATCACGCCGTTGTGCACGATGGCGACGCGTCGGGCCTCGTCGAGGTGAGGGTGGCAGTTGCTCTCGCTGACGCCGCCGTGCGTGGCCCAGCGCGTGTGGCCGATGCCTGCCTTGCCGGGCAGGCCCGCGCCGTAGGCTTGCTCCAGCGCGCGCAGCGGTCCGACCCGCCGGCCGAGCACGAGCTCACCGCCGTCGACCGTGACCACACCGGCGGAGTCGTAGCCGCGGTACTCCAGCCGTCGCAGGCCGCTGATCAGCACATCCCACGCGCGCTCGCTCCCCGCGTAGCCCATGATGCCGCACATCGTTCGCTCTCCTTTCAGCCGTAGATGCGCCGCCGGATCTGGCGCGCGCTGAGCTCGGGGCCGACGAAGCGCAGCTCGCGCAGCTCGTCGGCGATTCGCTCGTAGATCTCTGCGTTGGTGACGCCCTCGGCCTGCAGCTGCGTGTGGCGCGCCGCGATGTACGCGTCGACGTCGAAGCGCATCACGTCGAGCACCTCCAGCACCGCACGTCGCGCGCGCTCGGGCGACAGGCCCAGCGTCAGCTCCAGGCGCCGCGCGGCCTCGTCCAGCAGCTCACTCACGACCGCGACCATGGCGCACCCGGAGTGGGGTTGTCGAGCGCGCTGCCCGAAGTCGGGCATGGCATCCGCCCGACACCTCGCGCATGCTGCGGCGTTCATGACGGGCGTCTTCGCGAGCATTCGGACGTTGTCCGAGCATGACGACTTGGTGTTGGTGCGCGGCTCGAGCCCGGAGCGGGCGGCGCGCCTCTGGGTGGTGGCCCGCGCGACGGCCGAGGCGGAGCGACTCGCCAACGCGTACTCGCTGCGCGAGCGGCTCGACCCGGACTGGGCCGCGCGTCCGCTCGCGTTCGGAGCCGAGGGGCTGCCGGCGTCGAGCCTGCTGCTGGAAGACCCGGGTGGTGAGCTGCTGAGCGAATACGTCGGCAAGCTGGAGCTGGAGGGCTCGCTGCGGGTGGCGCTCGCGCTGGCGGGCACCGTGCGCAAGCTGCACCAGGCGGGCCTGCTGCATCGCGACGTCAAGCCGAGCCACTTCCTCGTCGACCTGACTGCTTCGCGTGCGTGGTTGATCGGCTTTGGCATCGCGGCGCAGCTCGACGACAGCGGGCGAGCACCCGGGCTGCGCGTCGAGGGCACGCTGGCGTACATGGCACCCGAGCAGAGCGCGCGCACCAACTGCGCGGTCGGTCAGCGCAGCGACCTGTACGCGCTCGGGATCACGCTCTACGAGCTGTTCACGGGGCGTCCCCCTTTCCAGGCCGAGGACGCGCGTGGCTACTTCCACCAGCACATCGCAAGCGCGCCGGACCTGGAGCGGCTGCGCCGGGCGGGCGTGCCGGACGGCCTGAGCGCACTGGTGCGCAAGCTGCTGGAGAAAGGGCCCGAGCGCCGCTACGCGACCGCGTCCGCGCTGGAGCTCGACCTGCGCCGTTGCCTCGCCCAGTGGGAAGCCACCGGCACCGTCGCGCCGTTTGCGCTCGGCGTGGGAGACGCCTCGCCCGGCGCGGAGTCGGACGTGCTGTATGGGCGCGCGCAGCTGCTGGAAGATCTGCAGGCGCGCGCGGAGGGCGCGCTCGGGAGCGGCGCGGCGGGCCTGATCTGTGTCGCGGGGCCGTCGGGTGTTGGCAAGACCTCCGCGGTGCACGGCCTGCGTCGGCGGCTGCCGTGGCTGCGCTTCGCGTCGGGCAAGTTCGATCAGCAGGCGATGAACATCCCGCACGCGACCTTCGCGCAGGCGTTCCGCGCGCTGGTCCGCGATGCGCTCGCCCAGAGCGACACGGAGCTCGAGCGCGTGCGCACGCAGCTCGAGGCCAAGCTCGCGGGCAACGGCGCGCTGCTGCTCAACCTGGTGCCCGAGCTGGCGCTGATCCTCGGGCCGCAGCCGGAGGTGCACGACCTGACGCCGCTCGATGCGCAGAAGCGCTTTCAGGGTAGCGTGCGCGCGCTGCTGTCGGTGTTCGCGACCGCGGAGCGACCGCTGCTGTTGTTCCTCGACGACCTGCACGTCGCCGACCCGGCGAGCACGCAGCTGCTGCAGCACCTGGTGGGTCACACGGAGCTGCCGCACTTGCTGCTGGTGGCCGCCTACCGCGAGCAAGAGCTGACTTCGCCCGCGCCGTGGCTGCGCGCGCGCGAGCTGCTCCTGCCGCCGCTCTCGCTCGCGGGCGTGGTGGAGCTGGTCGAGGGACGGCTGCAGCTCACCACCGCGCGCGCGCAGCCCATCGCGCAGCTGTTGCACGCGCGCACGGCGGGCAACCCGTTCTATGTAAGCCAGCTGCTGCGCGCGCTGATCGACGAGCAGCAGGTCGCGTTTCGCGACGACGCCTGGCAGGCGACACCGGCGCGGGACGAACCGAGCGAAGGCGTGATCGAGCTGCTGCTGGCGCGCCTCGCCGCGCTGCCGGCGGACACGCGCGCGTTGGTGCAGGAGCTGGCCTGCCTGGGCCAGGCGACGCGCGAGGTGCTGTGCATCGCGACGGCGCAACAAGAGCTGCCGCTGGCGCCGGCGATCGACGCCGGCCTGATCGTGGAGCGTGCGGAGGGCTATGCATTCTTGCACGACCGCATCCAGGAGGCGGCGTATCGCTCGCTCGCCGAGCCGAGCGCGGCCCACTTCCGGATCGGCACGCGCCTCGCGGAGCGCGCACCCGAGCAGCTGTTCGTGATCGTGAACCAGCTCGAGCGCGGCCTGGTCCACGCCAGCGAGGCGCAGTACGAGCTGATCGCGCAGCTGAACCTGGAGGCGGGAAGGCGTGCGCAGGTCGCCACCGCCCACGCGTCCGCGCTGGCGTTCTTCGCGCGTGGCGATGCGCTGTGCGCCGCGCTGCCGTGGAGCGCGCTGCGCTTCGAGCTGTCGCTGCACCGCGCCGAGTGCGAGGTGCTGACCGGCGCGCTCGACGCGGCGGAGGGGCGACTCGCCGAGCTCACCACGCGCACGCACGACCTGCCGGCGCGAGCTCGGGTCACCTGTCTGCACTCCGCCCTCTACACCACGCTCGGCCAGCCGGACCGCAGTGTCGAGGTCTGCCTCGCTTACCTGCGAGAGGCGGGCTTTGCGTGGAGCGCGCGTCCGAGCCAGCAGCATGCGGACGACGAGCTGGCGCGCATGTGGAGCACCATCGGCGACACGCCGATCGAGGCGCTGATCGAGCTGCCCACGATGACCGACCCGCGCTGGGTGGCGGTGATGGACGTGCTCGGTGACCTGCTGGCGCCCGCGTTCTTCAGCGACGCGAGGCTGTTTCAGCTGGTGGTCGCGGGCGCGATCAACACCACGCTTGCGCACGGCAACTCGCACGGCGGCGCGCTCGCCTACATGACGCTCGCGGCCGCGCTGGCCACGCACCTGCACGACAGCCGCGCCAGCTATCGCTTTGGCAAGCTCGGCTACGCGCTCTCCACCGAGCGCGGCTTCGACCGCTACAAGGCGCGCATCGAGATGTTCTTTGGACTCTCGATCACGCAGTGGGGAAGGCCCATCCGCGAGGGGCGCGCGGTGGTGCAGCGCACGTCCGCGCTGCTGGAGGCCACGGACGTCACGTACATCGTGTACATCCGGCACCTGCTGGTCAGCCACATGCTGCTGGCCGGGGACCCGCTCGCGCGCGTGGAGAGCGAGATCGAGCGCAGCCTGGCGCTCGCGCGCGAGACGCAGTTTGGGCTGGCCGTGATCATCCTGGAGACCCAGCGCGGCCTGGTGCGCAGCATGCGCGGTGGCACCCGCGCGCTCGGCAGCTTCGAAGACGACGACTTCGACGAGCGGCGCCTGGAGCAGACGTTCGCGGACGACGCGCGGCTCGGCATCGCGGCGGTGTGGTACTGGATTCGCAAGCTGCAGGCGCGCTTTCTTGCGGGCGACCTGGAGGCTGCGGTGGCGGCGGCGGAGCAGGCGGACCCGCTCCTGTGGATCGCGGGCATCGGTACTGTCGAGCACGTGGACATGCACCTGTTCGCGGGGCTCGCGCGCGCAGCCATGGCGCGCACGCAGGGCCGCGATCTGCGCGGGGAGGTCGAGCGTCACCGTGCGCAGCTGGCGGCCTGGGCGGGGCCCTGTCCGGAGAACTTCGCGCACGCGGAGGCCCTGGTGGCGGCCGAGCTGGCGCGCCTCGATGGCGACGATGCACGCGCCATGGAGCTGTACGAGCGCGCGCTGCGCGGCGCGGCGGCGCAGGGCTTCGTGCACCACGAGGCGATCGCGGCCGAGCAGGCGGCGGACCTCCACGGCGCGCGTGGTCTGACCACTGCCGCGGACGCCTACCTGCGCCGCGCGGCTCAGGGGTACCTGCGCTGGGGTGCACTGGCCAAGCTGGAGCAGCTGCGTGCGCGGCATCCCGCGCTGGCCAGCGTGGTGCCGCGCGCGGACGCGACGTTTGGTGCCTCGGAGCACGCGCTCGACCTGGCGACCGTGCTGGCGGCCTCGCGCGCGCTGTCGGGCGAGATCGTGCTGGAGCGACAGCTCAGCACGCTGCTGTCGCTGGCGCTGGAGCACGCGGGTGCGGAGCGCGGTGTGTTGCTGCTGATGCGTCAGCACGAGCTGCGTGTGGTCGCGAGCGCGCAGCTGAGCGAGCGTGGACCGACGGTGGCCTTGCAAGATGCGTCCGTGCAGGAGTGGCCGCTCGCGCTGTCCGCGTTGAACACCGTCACGCGCGTGAAGCTGCCGCTGTGGCTCGACGACGCCAGCGCGGACGAGGTGCACGCGTCCGACCGTCACGTGCGCGAGCGCGGCGTGCGCTCGCTGCTGCTGGTGCCAATCGTCGAGCAGGCGCGCTTGTTGGGCGTGCTCTACTGCGAGAACAACCTGGCCACACGCGCGTTCGCGTCGGGCAGCAGCGCGGTGCTGGAGCTGCTGGCCGCGCAGGCGGCGATCTCGCTGGAGAACGCGCGGCTCTACCGCGAGCTGGAGCAGGAGAACGCGCGCCGTGAGCGAGCGCTGCGCGAGCGTGGCGAGCTGCTGCGCGAGGTGCACCACCGCGTGAAGAACAACCTGCAGCTGATCAGCAGCCTGCTCAGCCTGCAGGCGTCGCGCACCACGGATCCCAAGGTGGCCGAGCAGTTCGCGGACAGCAAGAACCGCGTGCACTCGATGGCGCTGGTGCACGAGAACCTGTATCGCGCGGACGACTTCTCCGAGGTGGCGATGGAGGCGCACCTGCGCAGCGTGTGCGTGTTGCTCGCGCGCGTGTACGCGGCGCCACGTCGAGGCATCGCGGTGCTGGTCGAGAGCGATCCCTTGCGCCTGCCGCTCGGCCTGGCGGTGCCGTGTGGCCTGATCGCCAACGAGCTGGTGTCGAACGCGCTCAAGCACGCCTTTCCGCACGACGGGGGCGGGCAGGTGCGGGTGTCGCTCAGCGCGCCTGCCGAGGGCCGACTGCGGCTCGAGGTGCACGACGACGGCATCGGCTTCGCTTGCGACGCATCGGGCACACCCGCGGAGTCGCTCGGGCTGCAGCTGGTGCAGGACCTGACGCGTCAGCTGCGCGGGGAGATCACGCTGCACGGACCCGGCTCGTGCATCACGGTCGACTTCCCGGCCACGTCACGTCGCGCGTAGCTGCTGCACCGTCAGCGCCGTGGTCTCGCGCAGCAGCGCGCTTGCCAGGCCGGGCAAGGCATCGATCAGCGCCGCCGCCGCCGCCAGATCGCCGCGCGCGGCGTGATCCTCCAGCTCGGAGGCCAGCGTGCCGGCACGGCTGGAGAACGCGGCCACCATGTTGAACAGCTTGTGGGCATCCTCGCGCAGGCGCGGCGCGTCGGCCTCGCGCAGCGAGCGTTGCGTGTCGTCGACGTGGCGCTGCAGGTGCTCGTGCAGGGCCGTGCACAGCGTGTCGAGGATCGCGGGCTCGCCATCGCATGCGGCCAACAACAACGCGCCGTCCAGCACGCTGCCGCGCTGACCACGCGGGCTCACGCGCGCGATCGCGGCCCACAGGTCGGCGGCGAGCAACGGCTTGGTCAAGAAGTCGTCCATGCCCGCGGCCAGGCAACGCTCGCGGTCCTCGCTGCGCGAGCGTGCGGTCAGCGCGATCACGGGCAGGTGCGCTCCGGTCTCGCGCTCGCTGGCGCGCACGGCCTCGATCACCTGAAAGCCGCTCTTGTGCGGCATGTGCAGGTCGAGCAGCAACAGGTCGAACTCCTCGTGCGCGAGCCGCGCCAGCGCCTGCTCGCCGTCTTCCGCCAGCTCCAGCTGGTGCCCACGTCGCGTCAACAGCTGACGCAGGAACTGCGCGTTGAGCGGGTTGTCCTCGGCCACCAGCACACGCAGTGCGCGCGTGTCGACCTCGGCCTGCTTGGGCTCGCCGGCGCGGTCGAGGTCGAGCCGGCGCAGCGCGTCGCGCAGCTCGTCGGGCGACACCGGCATCTGCAGCTGCACGTCGACCTCGGCGCTGGTTCCGGCCGGGGCGGCGCCGAGCGCGATCAGGCGTGTGCCGGTCAGCTCTGCCCGGCCGCGTAGCCGCCGCGTCAGCGTCTGCAGGTCGAGGCCGGGCATGCGCGGGTTCACCAGCACGGCGTCGTAGTGCTGGCCCGAGGCGGCGCCATGCCAGAGCGCATCGAGCGCGCTCATGCCGTCGTCGGCCGCGCGCGCCTTGACGCCCCAGGACGTCAGCCAGTCGAGCAACACCCCGCGGCTCACCGCGTTGTGCTCCAGTACCAGCACGCGTGCGGGCTGGTCTGCGACGCTGCGCGTGGGAGCGCTGTCGAAGCGCGCCTCGAAGTGAAAGCGACTGCCGCGCCCGAGCTCGCTCTCCACGTCGATGCGGCCGCCCATCAGCGCGACGGCACGCGCGGCGATCGTGAGCCCGAGGCCGGTGCCACCGAAGCGCCGCGTCGCCGAAGGATCTTCCTGTTCGAAGGCGCCGAACACGCGGCTCAGGTTGTCGGCCGCGATGCCGATGCCGGTGTCCGTGACGGTGAACGCGAGCGCGACCTCTCCGACGCGGGCCACGCGCTGCACTTCGAGCTTCACCTGGCCGCGCTCGGTGAACTTGATCGCGTTGTCGAGCAGGTTCACCAGCACCTGCTGCAGCCGGCCTGCATCGCCCGCGACGTGATCGGGCACCTCCGCGTCGATGTCGAACACCAGCTGCAGGCCCTTGCGCTGCGCACGCAGCGAGAGCGCCCGCCAGATCTCCTCCAGCAGGTCGCGCAGCGCGATCGGCGCCCGCTCCAGCTCCAGCTTGCCGGCCTCGATCTTCGCGAAGTCGAGCAGGTCGTTGATCATGCCGAGCAGGCTGCTGGCCGCGCTGCGCGCCGTGGTCAGCGAGCTGCGCTGCTCCGCCGACAGCGGCGACTCCAGCACCAGGTCGGTCATGCCCAGGATCGCGGTCAGCGGCGTGCGGATCTCGTGGCTGACGTTGGCCAGGAACTCGTCCTTGGTGCGGTTCGCGGCCTCGGCCGCGTCCTTGGCGCTGCGTAGCTCGTGCTCCAGCTGCTTCTGCTCGGTGATGTCCGAGGTGCTGCCGACGAAGCGCCGTGGCACGCCCTGCTCGTCGCGTAGCGCCACGCCGCGCGACAGCCGCCAGCGGTAGTTGCCGTCGCGGTGGCGCACGCGGCACTCGACCTCGTAGTCGCTGGTCTCGCCCGCGAGGTAGCGCTCCACGGCGCGCTGCATGGGGGCGCGATCGTCCGGGTGCCAGAGCTCGCTGCGCACGCCGTAGGTGAGCTCGTCGGGGCTGGTCTCGTAGCCGAGCGACTCCCAGCAGTTGATCTCGTGCAGGGTGGCGCTGGCGAGGTCGCCGTCGGGCATGTCGAAGTCATAGACCGCGGTCTTGGAGCCGCGCAGCGCCAGCTCCAGCCGCTCGCGCGCGACGCGATGCGTGGAGGCGGCGCGCGCCAGCCGCGCCTGCGAGGCGTCGCGAAACACCAGCACGACGCCCGTGATCACGCCCCGATCGAGCAGCCGCGCGGCAGACGCCTCGACCGGTGCCTCGTGACCGCGGGCAGAGCGCAGCAGGCCGCTGGTGGCTTCGACCGACTCGCCGCGCAGCACGCGGCTGGCCGGCTCCTCGAGCGGCTGGTGCGTGCCCTCGTCGAGCAGGCGGAACACGTCGCGCAGCGGGCGCCCGCGCGCGCAGGCCTCCGCCATGCCGGTGAGCTGCTCGGCGACCGGGTTCATGAACGTCACGCGCGCCTGCGCGTCGGTGGTGATCACGCCATCGGCCAGGCTGGCCAGCGTGACGGCGTAGCGGCGCTCGCTCTCGCGCAGCTTGCGCTCCGCTTCGTGCTTGGTGAGCGCCAGCGTGATCGCGGTGCGCAGCTCGGAGTCGTCGAAGGGCTTGAGCAGGTAGCCGAAGGGCCCGGTGTCGGCCGCGCGCTCCAGCGTCTCGTCGTCCGCGTAGGCAGTCAGGAAGATCACAGGCAGGCCGCAGCGCTCGCGGATCTCGCGCGCGGCCTCGATGCCGTCGCGCTCGCCCTCGAGCCGGATGTCCATCAGCACCAGCTCGGCGTCGCTCTGCGTGGCCAGGTCGGCCGCCTCCTCCGCCAGGGACGTGGAGCCGGCGACCTCGTGGCCGATGCGGCGCAGCTGGTGCGCGATGTCGCGGGCGACCACACGCTCGTCCTCGACGATCAGAATGCGCGCGCGTCTCATGGTCCGATCGTTGCTGTTCGCCAGAAGACGGGCCGGCGCAAGCCGGACCTCCAGGGAGTTTCGGCCACGCTGGGTAAGTTCCTTACCCCTCCGGGTAAGAAGTCTGCCCGCGAGCTTCCCGGTTCGAGATCGACTACACGACCAGCAATAGCGAGGCCCATGCGACGAGACGAGCCTTCCGCGGTTTGGGAGGATGCAGACTCCGTGGTGACGCGCGGGCACGCCGCGGGACAGCCCGTGTGGGTCGTGTCCGGTGCCTCGCAGCGGCTGGCGGCGGTGTTCGCGCTGCGCGACCAGCTCGATCCGGGCTGGGCCCTGCAGCCGCTGGCGCTGCAGCAGGACCGGCTGCTGCTGGCGGACACCGGGGGCGAGCTGCTGGCGACCTCGCAGCGAGCCTGGGACGTGCGGGCGCGGCTCTCGGTCGCCCTGAGTGTCGCCCGTGCGCTGCGCGGCATGCACGAGCGCGGCTGGCTGCATGGAGACGTGCGTCCCGGCAGCGTGGTGGTCGACGTGGCGAGCGAGCGTGCGTGGCTACGAGCCACCGGGCACTCGTCCCCGCTGCAGCGGGCGCGCCAGGGCGAGCCGCCGACGGGCGAGCGCAGCGGGTCGCTGCCGTACATGTCCCCCGAGCAGACGGGGCGCGTGAATCGCTCGCTGGACGCGCGCAGCGATCTGTACTCGCTCGGCATCACGCTCTACGAGCTGTTCGCGGGCAAGCTGCCGTTCCTCGCGCGCGAGCCGCTGGAGTGGATGCACTGCCACGTCGCACGCCAGCCGGCTCCGCTGCAGGCGCAAGGCGTGCCCGAGGGCGTGGCGGCGCTGGTGCACAAGCTGCTCGCCAAGTCGCCGGACGATCGCTACCAGACCGCGGCGGGCCTCGAGGCGGACTTGCGCGCGTGTCTGCAGACGTCGACGGACGGACGCGAGCTCGCCCGCTTCGCGCTCGGCAGTCACGACGCCTGCCCGGAGCTGCGCGAGCCGGAGCGCCTGTACGGTCGCGACCAGGAGCTGGCGGCGCTGCGGCGCGTGCTGGCGGAGGTGCGCGCGACCGGACGCATGCACCTGGTCACGGTGCGAGGGCGCTCCGGCGTCGGCAAGTCCTCCCTGGTGCGCGAGCTGGAGCGCACGAGCGGCGGACTGTTCGCGACCGGCAAGGTCGATCAGCAGAAGCGCGGCATTCCGTACGCGCCGGTGGCCGAGGCCTGCCGCATGCTGGTGCGCGAGACCTTGCGCCACAGCGACGCCGAGCTCGTGAGCCAGCGCGCGGCCCTGCAGGCAGCGCTCGGTGGCTACGGACAGGCCCTGCTGCAGCTGATCCCGGAGCTTCGCCACCTGGTCGGTGCGCAGCCCGAGGTCGCGGAGCTGCCGCCCGAGGAGGCCAAGGCTCGCTTCCACCAGCTGTTTCTGCGCTTGCTCGCCGTGTTCGCGCGGCGCGAGCAGCCGCTGACCTTGTTCTTCGACGACCTGCAGTGGCTCGACGCCGCCACGCTGGAGCTGGTGCACGCGCTGATCGCGAGTCGGCCCGAGCATCTGCTGTTGATCTGCGCCCACCGCGACGACGAGCTGCCCGACGCGGCGCTGCCTGGAGACGTGCCGCGGCTGGAGCTGCAGCTGCACGGCCTGGGCAGCGAGCCGATGGGGCAGCTGGTCGCGGACGCGCTGCGCACGGAGTCCGCGCACGAGCTGGCGCAGGTGGTGCACGACAAGACGGCGGGCAACCCGTTCTTCGTGATCCAGTTCCTGCGCGACCTGGTCGACGAGCAGCTGCTCGCGTTCGCGCCGGAGCGCGGCTGGCACTGGGACCTGGCGCGCATCCGTGTACGGCACTCTAGCGAGAACGTGGTGGCGCTGATGGTGGCGCGGTTCGATCGCTTGCCCGCGACGACGCAGTGCGTGCTGCAGCACCTGGCGTGCCTCGGCCGCGCCGCGAGCACCGAGCGGCTGGCGGCGGTGTGTTCGATGACCCCGCGCGCGCTGGAGGCGGCGCTGCACGAGGTCGTGCGCGCTCGGCTGGTGTGCCCGACCGACGGCGGCTACGCGTTTGCCCACGACCGCGTGCAGGAGGCGAGCTACGCGCTGATCCGGGAGCCCGCGCCGATGCACCTCGCGATCGGACGTATGCTCGCCGCCGCGCTGCCCAGCGAGCCGAGCAACGAGGCGCTGTTCGAGGTGGTGCAGCAGTTCGAGCACGCCACGCCGAGCGCCGGTGAGTGCGAGCGCGTGGCGCGCCTCTATCTCGAGGCGGGCACGCGTGGACGGCAAGCGATGGCGCATGCCTCGGCGTGCGGCTACTTCGCACGCGGGCGTGCGCTGCTCGGCGACGATGCATGGCGCACGCAGCATGCGCTGTGCTTCGCGCTGGAGCTCGGCCTGGCGGAGGCGACATTCCTGGCCGGAGATCCGGGCGCGGCGGCGCATGCGCTGGCGACGCTGGCGGAGCGGACGTGCAGTCACGTGGAGCGGGCGGCCGTCACGCGCCTGCGCATCATCGTGCACAGCGCGCTCGATCAGAACCAGGAGGCCGTCGAGGTGTGCCTGGCGTTCCTGCGCGGGGTGGGCATCGACTGGACGCCGCACCCGACCCGCGCGCAGGTGCAGCGGGAGTACGAGCAGATCCTGCGCCAGCTGGAGGGTCGCACGGTGGAGTCGCTGATCGAGCTGCCGCCGATGCTCGATCGGGATCGCCGCGCCACCATGTCCGCCCTGACCGCGATGCTGCCGGTGGCGATCTTCGTCGACGCGAACCTGAACAGCCTGGCGCTCTGCCACATGGTCAACCTCAGCCTCGCGCACGGCAACAGCGACGGCTCTTGCTTCGCGTACGTCATGCTCGGCCGCGTGGCCGGCCCGTACTTCGGGGATCCGCGGCTCGGCTATCGCTTTGGCAAGCTCGCGTTCGAGCTGCTCGACCGGCCCGGCATGGCGACCTATCGCGCGCGCGTGGCCTCGGTGTTCAGCATCTGCGTGCACCCCTGGACGCACCACGTCGCCAGCTCGGTGCCGCTCGCACGGCGCGCCACCGAGATCGCGCTGGAGACGGGCGACCTCACCTTCGCGGCGTACGGTGGGCCGTGCTTGACCACGCTGTTGCTCGCGTCGGGGCGGGAGCTGGCCGAGGTCGAGGCGGAGGCCGAGGCCGGGCTGCGCGTCGCGCGAGAGGCCAAGTTCGCACAGATCGCGGACATGATGGTCTCGCAGTTGCAGCTGATCCGCACGCTGCGCGCGACCGCCGCGCCGTTCGACGAGCGCGCCTTCGAGCGCCACCTGGCCGGCAACCCGGGCCTGGTGATGGCCGCCTGCTGGTACTGGATCCGCAAGCTGCAGAGCCGCTTCCTGGCGGGCGACCTGCCGGCGGCACGGCAAGCGCGCGCGCAGGCCGAGGCGCTGCTGTGGACGTCGGGCGCGTTCGTCGACACGGTCGAGTACGAGTTCTACGGCGCGCTCACGCTCGCGGCGTGTGACCAGGACAGTGCGGAGCTGGCGCGGCACGTCGAGCGACTGGCCGGCTGGGCGGTGCACGGCCCCGACAACTTCGCGTCGATGGCGACGCTGGCAGAGGCCGAGCGAGCGCGCGTGCGAGGGCATGAGCTCGACGCGATGCGCGGCTACGAGCGCGCGATCGAGGCGGCGCGTGCATCGGGCTTCGTGCACCACGAGGCCATCGCGCACGAGCTGGCGGCGCGCTTCTTCACGCGCCAGCAGCTCGCGACCAGCGCGCGGGCTCACCTGGCCTCCGCGCACGCCTGCTACCGTCGCTGGGGCGCCACGGCCAAGGAGCGCCAGCTCTGGCGGCAGCTGCCCACGAGCGAGCCGGCCGTGCAGGCGCCGCGCGCGGACGACGTCGATCTGGCGGCGGTCGTGCGCACCTCGCAAGCGGTCTCGCAGCAGGTGGGCCACACGCACGTCGTGCGCTCCTTGATGGAGGTCGCGGTCGAGCACGCGGGCGCCGAGCGCGGCTTTTTGCTGCTGCAGACCGGCGCGGGCCTGCGCATCATGGCGGAGGCGACCACGCGCGAGCTGGTGGATGTCGAGGTGGTCTCGCGGGATCCCGCCGGCGTGCTGCCCGCATCGGTGCTGCGCTACGTGGCGCGCGCGAGAGAGGCCGTGCTGCTCGACGACGGCACCACCTCGCACGCATTCGCTTCGGATGCGTACTTCGTGGGCGGCGCGGTGCGCTCGGTGTTGTGCCTGCCGATCCAGAAGCAGGCGCGCCTGATCGGCGTGCTGTACCTGGAGAACAACCTGGCGCCGTACGTGTTCACGCCCGCGCGCGTGGAGGTGCTGCAGCTGCTCGCGTCGCAGGCCGCCATCTCGCTGGAGAACGCCTCGCTCGGCGAGAAGGAGGCGCTGCTCAAGGAGGTGCACCACCGCGTGAAGAACAACCTGCAGCTGATCAGCAGCCTGCTGAACCTGCAGGCGGCGCGCGTGGCCGACCCCAAGGTGGCCGAGCTGTTCGCCGACTGCCGGCACCGCGTGCGCTCGATGGCGCTGGTGCACGAGAACCTCTATCGCGCGGGCAACTTCTCGCACATCCCGATGCGCGATCACCTGACCACGCTGTGCGCGCGGCTGGCGCGAGCCTATGGCGCGGGGAGCCGGGGCGTCACGCTGCGCGTCGAGGTCGGCGAGCTGCACCTGGAGATGGGCCGCGCGATCACGTGCGGTCTGATCATCAACGAGCTGGTCGCCAACGCGTTCAAGCATGCGTTCCCGGACGGTCGCGTCGGCACGATCCGGGTCGAGCTGCACGCGGGCACGGAGCGCCACCAGCTCTGCGTGGTCGACGACGGCGTGGGCCTGAGCACGCCGACGCCGCAGGACGATGCGGACACGCTGGGGCTCTCGCTGGTGCGCGACTTCGCGCGTCAGCTGCGTGGTGCGCTGCAG
>JBEVNG010000293.1:0-6081 GCA_040508235.1 Polyangiales bacterium
ACGACGTCACGGACGAGGGCGAAGGTCCCACCGATGACGGCGACGACGACAAGCCCACAGGCTCCGTCGACAGCGGCACCCGCCGCGACTCCGGGGTAGACGCCACCATGCGTCCGCCGACGAGCGACAGCGACTCGGGCTCCGACGAAGAGCCCGTGGTCACGGTGGACGGCGGCCCCGGCGGCGGCGGCAAGACCGACGCGTCGACCGATCCCGGCACCAAGCCGCCGGTCACCGGCGGGGGCGCCTGCCTCGATGGCATCACCGACTTCAAGGGTGCCGGCCCGTTCAAGTACGCGGCCAAGCCGTCGGGGGCGATCAAGATGTGGATCCCCGAGGTGCCCGCGGGCTGCAAGGTCCCGGTCATTCACCTGGCCAACGGCACCGGCGCCAACTGCGGCAATTACCAGAACGTGCTCAACCGCTTCGCGTCGCACGGCTTCCTCACCACTTGCTACGAGAACACCAACACCGGCGCGGGCACGCAGGGCCTGGAGGCGATCAAGAAGGCGCTCGAGCTCTACCCGGACCTCGCCGACAAGCGCTTCGGCTCCACGGGACACTCGCAGGGTGGACAGGGAGCGTTCACCGTGTTGGCGCTGACCGAGGCCGAGTTCGGGGATGACGCCATCTACGCGGGCCTCGCGATGCAGCCGGCCAGCGGCTTCGGCACGCAGCCGAGCGGCGGCAGCTGGCAGAGCTGGTACGCCAAGATCAAGTCGCCCATGTTCGCGTTCAGCGGCACGGCCGACACGCTGGTCTCGGCGTCCTGGGTGCAGCGCGGCTACGACGCGCTCTCCGACTCCATCGAGGCCTACAACTGGTCGGCCAGCGGCGCGACCCACATCCCCACGCCGCAGGCCGAGACCATGGAGGTCGGCGTGCCGTGGTTCCGCTGGAAGCTGCTCGGCGACAAGGCCGCGTGCGCGGCGTTCAAGGCGCTGCCAGGCGCCGGTCGCTGGCGCGAGGTCGCGGCCCAGAACAAGGCCGAGTGCGAGTAGTCACTCGCCGGTGATCGCGCGTAGCCGGTCCAGCTCGTAGGCGAGCAGCGTGTCGCACAGCTCGGCGCAGGTGTCGCGCTGGCTGGCGATGCGCTTCTCGATCGCGCGCTGCTGGGCCTGCTCGAAGCCGCGCGCCGCGGCGGGCAAGGCCGAGCGCAGCACGGCGGGTGCGCTGATCACGGCCGTCAGCAGCAGCGACGTGAGCGCCGCCAGCCACGGGTGCTGCTGCCAGGCGCTCTCCAGCGACAGCCGCTCGCCCAGCAAGGCGGCGCTGGTCGCTTGCGACAGCAGCACGCCCACGCCGAGCAGCAGCAAGCTGGGAACGAGCGCGCGCGCCCTCTTGGCGCGTGCCGCGAGTCCGGCGCAGGCGTGCACCAGGCGCATCAGGTTGAGCGTGCACACCGCGGCGAACAGCGCGCCCAGCGCCACCAGCACGCCGCCGAGCCCACACGCGGCCAGCACGCAGGCGCAGCTCAGCGCCACGCCCGCGATCGAGGCGCCGCAGCAGCCCACCAGCCATGCCATCACGCGCGGCTGCTCACTGCCGTCGTCGAGCGCGCTCAGCAGCGCCGGGTCGAGCCCGAGCACGTCGCCGATGGCCCGCCGCGTCTCAGGTCTCGCGAGCCGTTTCCACATTCAGGAACTTCTCGGGCTCGGCGTCGATCTCGGCCTTGCGCAGGGTGCGGAAGCGGGTGTGCATCTGCTGGTTGAGCACGGTCTCGGTCTCCAGCCGCTCGCGCTCCTCGGCCTGCACGCGCTCGGCGCGCAGGAAGCGCTCCGTGAGCCGGGGCTCCTTGCGGTGCGGGCCACCCACCAGCACGGTCTCCAGCATCACGCCCTGGTAGGCCGCGCGCAGTCGACGCTCGTTCTCCTCCAGGTACTCGTAGGCGCCGCGCGTCGACATCTTGAAGAAGATCGGCGCCAGCTCCATGGCCAGCAGCAGGCCGACGATCGCGTACAGGATCGAGCCACCGAGGCCCTCCGCGATCTCGATCCGGCGCAGCATGCCGTCGAGGTTGCGCGCCTGGCGTGCGTCGTTGGCGCGCGCGATCTCCAGCTCGCCTGACGCGGTCGCCAGCTCGCGCATCAGCTCGGCCAGCTCGGAGTCGGCGATGCGCTCGCTCGCGGACAGCTGCACTTCCTGGATCGCGAGCTCGGTCTGCTTGGTGCGCAGCGTCTCCTTGAGCGCGGCGTCCATGGGGCGTAGCGGGTTGCGCGGGGCGGCCTGCTCGTCCTCCAGCCGGGTGCGCGCGGCGTCGACCTCCAGCTTGAGCTTGTCGCGTACGAGCCGGTCGCGGCCGAGCTCGGTCTCCAGCTGGCGGGCGCGCGCGGAGACGGCGGCGCTCTTGGTGTCGTGCGCCTTCTGCTTGTCGCGGCGCAGGCGGCTCTGGTGGTTCTGCTGCTCGGTGGCGAGCTCCTGGTCGACCTCGGACTTGAGCACGCGCGCGCCGAGCGGCGCCGCGATGCACAGCCCGATCACCACCGCCATCGCCAGCCGCGGCGTGGCCGAGAACAGCGCCTGCGCCGCGAAGCGGTCCGACGGCTCCGCGCGCCCCGTGCTGCAGATGATGAAGCGGTTGAGGTTGAGCACCGCGAGCGCGAACAGCAGACCGCCGCCGCTGGCGCCGAGCAGCGTCCAGGCGTCGATGCTGGGTTCGAGCACGCTGTCGAGCTTGGGCGCGAACACCACGTAGAGCGCATACGACGACGCGCACAGCGCGAGCGCCGAGACGGCCCACATCATGCCTCCGAGGCTCTGGTACTTCACGCGGTCGGCGTACGGGCAGCGCTCGAGCAGGGCCGGGTTGCCACCCGCCGCGAACCAGAGCGTGCGCTCCAGCCAGCTCGACTTCGTCGCCGTTCCGCCCCAGGCCTCGACCTGTACTTCGTCGATCTCTCGCCGTTCCAAACGCGCACCGTCCAATCCGACAATCGAGAGCTTGGACGCAGGCGTGCGCCGACCTCTCGCTCACGAGCTTCACGCTCGCGGCTAGAGGACTTGTTCGCGCCGGCGCCGCTAGGGGGGGACCGCGTCCGAGAGCCTCGCCGTTTGCTTTATGCCGAGCGCACCTGGTATTGCAACTCCGAACATCGTCCGCGCGGACGATCGAGGTCCGTTCCCATGTTCAGCCGGTTCTTGCGTGCGCTCGCGGTCGCCTTCCGACCCAGGTTCGAGCTCCTCCAGGACACGATGACGCTCGCCGATGGCAGGGCGCGCATCCTGCTTCGCGCCGAGGGCATCGGCATCCTGTTCGCGGGCGACTTCGTCGCGCTGGTGAACGGGCAGTACGCGGCGACCCTGCTGATCCCCACCGGCCGTCGCGTGCGCTTCGTGTTCGTCACCGCGCTCGGTCCGTTCGTCAAGCGCGTGTCGGTGGCGGCGGCGCTGCGCGTGGCGAGCGACGTCGCGTCGACCGGCGCCGAGCACGGATGGCTCGACCGCTGGTCCGGCACGCGCGTGCAATGGCGTGCCGCCGCACCGCAGGCGATGCTGGAGCGTCTGCGCGTGCGGACGCGCGGCCTGCACGGCGAGCTCGATGTCGTCGACCGCGCGCGTCTGATGGCCGGCGCACCCGCGCCACGTCGTCGCGACGCCTGACGCAACCATTTGAAACTTGGCTCTTCGTTGACTACGTTGCGGCCATGCGCGCGTCGACGATCCTGGTGCGTGCGGTGATCGAAGCCGCGGAGCTCGTAGGGGTGGATCCCGCCGTGCTGCGCCGCGAGGCCGGGCTCAGCGAGGGCCTCAACGATCCGTACGCATGGCTACCAGGCGAGCGCCTCGACGCCATGCTGTGCGCGGCGGTGAGGCTCACGCAGCGCCCGGACTTCGGCTTGAACTGGGGTGCCTACTCCCCGATGCACAAGCTGGAGATGCTGCCGCTCTGGGTGTCCAACATGCCGGCCCTGCGCGATGGCATCCGCGCGGTCGAGCGCGTGCACCAGCTGTTGTTCGAGGGCTTACCCTTCCGCTTCGAGGAGCAGGGCGCGGAGGTGGTGTGGACGATCGAGACCGGTGACCTGTCCGAGCCCGCGGCGCGCGTGATCCGCGACACGCACATGGTCGGGGTGATGCGCTTGCTGCGCCACTACGAGGTGGGCCGTGCGTACCGGCCGATCAGCGTCAGCTTCGAGCATGACGACGGCGGCTACCCCGAGGCCTACGCGCGCCACTTCGAGGAGCCGGCGTTTTCGCAGCCGCGCACCGAGCTGCGCTTCGAGGCGCTGGAGTTGGTGCGCACCCACGACAACTACAACCAGGAGCTTCGCGGCCTGCTGCAGCGGCAGATCGAGGCGCTGCGCGTGCGCATGGAGGCCTCGCTGCCGTACAGCGATCGGCTGAAGAACCAGCTGCGCGAGACGCTGCCGCGCATCCCGGACATGGGCGAGGTCGCGCGCGCGCTGGAGATGAGCGAGCGCTCGCTGCGCCGCCGCCTCGCCGACGAGGGCACCACGTTCTCGCAGCTGATCGAGCAGTGCCAGGCGGAGCTGGCGGCGGAGCTGCTGGGACGGCCGGGCGTCAGCGTGAAGGAAGTCGCGTTCGAGCTCGGCTTCGACACCGTGAGCGGGTTCTACCGCGCGTTCCGGCGCTGGACCGGACGCAGCCCGGCCAAGCACCGCGACCGACCCGGCACGCTGGACGCGCTAGAGGCCGAAGTCTTCCGCGAGGATGCGCTCGATGTTCCGCTCGGCGAGGGCGGCGACGGTGAGGGCGGGGTTGGCGACGATCCCGGCCGGGATGAGTGAGCTGTCGGCCACGTAGAGATTGGGGTAGCCGTGCAGGCGGCCGTACGCGTCGGTGGCGCGACCGAGCGGGCAGCCGCCCACCGGGTGATAGGTGGTATCGCCCAGCATGTCCTGGCCGCGGAACATCTCCGGCTTGTAGCCAGTGACGTTGGCCAAGTTCATCTTGTCCATCACGTAGCGCGCGCTCGCGAGCGCCGGATCGTTCTGCCCCTCGGCCCACTTCAGCACCGCCTGGTCCGTCAGCGGGTCGTAGCGGAAGTGCCCCTCCTCCGGGTTCTCGGTCATCAGGATGTTGAAGCTCGCGAACGTCTCGATGCCGACCGGGTAGGGGATGTCCATCGAGAACACCTGCTTGCCGTTCTGATCGGTGGTGCGGAAGCCGGTCGCGGGGATGGTCGAGATGGTGTCGCCGGTGGGGTTCCACAGGTGGTTGCCGCGGTAGACGAAGATGTCGCTGTTCGGGCCCCAGCCGGTGCCGACCTCGTCGTTGAGGTTGGGCAGCTGACCGACCTCGCGCGCGCGCGTCAGCAGGCGGCTGGTGCCCATGCTGCCGCCGCAGAAGAACAGCGACTTGCAGGTGATCTCCTTGCGCTCCACCAGCTCGCCCTCGAGGTCGATCACGTTGACCCCGAGCACGTACTGATCCCCGTCACGGCGCACGTCGCGCACGATGTGCAGCGTCTCGATCGTGACCTTGCCGGTGCCGAGCGCGTCCGCGAGGTAGTTCTTGTCGACGCTCTGCTTGCCGTGGTTGTTGCCGAAGCCGGCCTCGCTGGCGAGCGCGGACTTGGGCACGCGGCCGGCCTCTTCCTGCTCCATGTACGCGAAGTCGTAGCCGGACGTCAGGAACTCGGCCTGGAAGCCGGCGGCGGTGGAGGCCGCGTGGCCGACGCGGGAGTAGCGGTACCAGGGCGTCTTCTCCCAGTACTCCCTGCGCACCTGGTTGCCCTTCAGCATGCCGAGCGCGCGCGGGTAGTGCACCGCCAGCAGCTGGTCGACGTCGACGCCGGGGAAGCGATCGGCGAGCACGTCGCGCGGCGGCACCACCAGCATCGCCATGTTCACCAGCGAGCCACCGCCGACGCCGCGTCCGCAGTAGGCGCTCATGGTGTCGGTCTGGACCACGTCCAGGATGCCGGCCTGGCGCGCCACCGGGATGTCGATGTCGATCGGCAGCAGGCCGCCGAGCACGAGCTTGTTCTGGAACCACATCGCGCGGCCGTCGACGTTGTTCACGCTGCAGAAGATCTTCCCGTCCGGGCCGGGCTGATCCCAGAGCCGGCCCATCTCCAGCATCAGCACCGAGACGCCCTTCTCGCTGAGGCGCTTGGCC
>JBEVNG010000329.1:0-10017 GCA_040508235.1 Polyangiales bacterium
AACGCCGACAAGCCGCATCCGTGCTTGACGCCGACGGCGATGTGGGACGTCGAGGGCGTGGTCGCGACGGGGCGCGGTGTGGACGTAGCCAAGCCCAACGGCGAGGGCGGCTACAAGGTGCTGCCCGAAGATGTGGCGTTCAAGATCAAGAAGGGCGACGTCCTCCTGGTCAACTTCCACATGATCAACACCACGGAGAAGACGCTGGACTCGTGCTTCAAGCTCGGTCTGCACGGCATCCCCGATGCGCAGGTGAAGCACGAAGCCGGCACGCTGTTCACGTACAACACGAACATCACGGTGCCGCCGATGGGGCAGTCGACGGCGCGCATGGCGTGTCCGGTGCGCGGCGATGTGACGCTGGTGACGTCGCAGTCGCACATGCATGCGCGTGGCGACGGCTACTGGGCCAACTTGCTCGACAAGGCGCCCAGCGATCCGACGGCCAAGGTCGTGACCGAGCTCTATCGCGGCACGGAGTGGGATGATCCGCCGATCAAGGTGTTCCCGCAGCCGCTCTCGCTGAAGAGCGGACAGTGGATCGACTACGAGTGTCACTACACCAACCGCGAGCCGCGCTCGGTGTCGCAGGGCTACGCGAGCACGGACGAGATGTGCATGTTCCTCGGCATCTACTGGCCGAAGGACCGCGCCTTCGAGACCTGCCGCCACCCCGAGGACAAGGACGCCGATGGCGCCACGGCCTCCATCTTCTACGGGCACGGCACCAAGTCGGGCGCGGAGTTCCTGCAGTGTCTCGGCGCGCTGCCGGAGCAGAAGTACACCGGTGCGTTCGATGATCCCGCGCGGTTCGCGACGCAGTCCTGCTACACGCAGACGTGCGCCAAGGCGTCGCCCGGTCTGCAGCCTTACCTCACGTGCCTGGGCCGCAACGTGGAGTCGTGCACCGAGCAGTGCACGGACGCGCAGGCTTCGTTCCAGGCGGCGTGTGCGCTGGGCGAGTGCAAGGAAGAGTTCGGCACCGACGGCAGCAACGGCACCTGCGCGACGAGCGTGGGCGCCGAGGCGGTCAAGGCGTGCACCAAGCCGGCGCAGATCGCCGCCTTCACCAAGACGTGCGCGACCGGCCTGTGCGCAGCGGCGTGCGCCACGCCCACGGATCCGGCCTGTGCGGCATGCATCGGCACGTTCGACGGCGTGCCGACGAACACCGCGTGCATGAACGTGATGGTCGGCGCGTGCGCGCAGGATCAGGGCAAGAAGCTGGCGACCGCGTGCGTCGAGACGTGCTTCACGGGCTGCATCACCAAGTCCGCGACCTCGTGCACCACGGGCTGCTTGAACGAGCAGGCGTGCAAGACCGAGGTGACCACCGTCGCCACGGCGACCTGCAACTGAAGGAGCTGGGCTTGGACCGTCGAAGCTTCGCCTTGTTCGCGCTGATGTTCGCGTGCTCCGACGACGGAGGCGGCGAGCCCATGGCACCTCCCACCGCGGAGCCCACACCGGACGCGGGCGCTCCCACGCCTCCCGACGCGGCGATCAGCTCGCCGTGCGCGGCGGGCGAGATCTCCTGCGACGACACCTGCATCTCCGCGATCGCACCGACCGCGGAGGCGGTGACCACGCGCATCTTCAAGACGTCGTGTGGGTTCGCGAGCTCTTGCCACGGCGGCACGTCGCCCAAGCAGGGGCTCGCGCTCGACACGGTCGACAACCTGATCGCGACCGCGGTCAGCAAGACGTCCACGCAGGCGACGGACAAGCTGATCGTGAGTCCGGCGCAGGCGGAGCGCAGCTACCTGATCGACAAGCTGCTCGGGCAGAACCTGGCGATGAGCAGCGAGGTGATGCCGCAGCCTCCACTCGAGCGGCTCTGCGCCGCGAAGGTGGAGGTCGTGCGCGCCTGGATCAACGCCGGCGCGCCACGCTGACGCCCAAGCACGCCAGCAACCAGAGCAGCCAGCCCCCGGAGCCCGCGCGCGTCGAACAACCCGACGAGCGCGCGTCCACCACGCCCGCGTCCACGCCGGCGTCCACCACACGCGTGTCGGCAACGCTCGCGTCAGGGACACCTGCATCGACGTTTGACAGCAGCTCCAGCGACCAGTCTTGCCAGGGCTGCTCGCACGTCGTGGGTTCGGCGCACGCCACTTGTTGCGCCACGTCCTCGAACATCAGCTCCTCGCGCAGCCCGGTGTCGGCGCCTTCTACCAGCGACCAGATGCCGAGCTGCAGCGGATAGCGCACGCCGCACACGTGCAGCGTGCCCTCGTGCGTGCTCAAGCACGTCACGGCCGTCAGCTCGGGAAGGATCGTGGTGAACGTCTCGCCGTCGTCGCGCGACACACGTAGACCTTCGTCGGCTTCGGAGCCTGCCCACACGAACGAGCCGCTCAGCGTCAGCGAAGGTTTGCCCTGAAAACGCAGCCGCTCGGCGAACGTCTTGCCCGCATCGCGACTCGCGAACACAGACCCGGTTTGCGAGTCCCAGGCCCACACCACGTCCGCGTCGCGCGCCGACACGGCGAGCACCAAACGCTCGTCGGCGATCGACGAGCGCGAGAAGGTGCGCCCGCCATCGCGGCTGACTGCCCACACGTAGCTGACCCGGCCGCTCGCGGGCTCCACGCGAAAGCCCGACGCGTACACGCGCATCGCATCGCCGGGCGCGAACATCAGCTCGCGGAACGCCTCGTACGGCTCGTTGTCGGCCCAGCGTGTGAAGCTCGCGCCCTGGTCCGCGCTTGCGTAGACGCCGCCGCCGAGCTCCGCCGTCAGCGTCGTGACCAGTAGCACCCCGCGGCCCGCCGAAAACCCACTCAGGGAGCGATCAGGCAAGCCCGTGGCGTGCACCAGCGTGCAGCCACGATCGGGCGAGCGCAGCACACTGTTCTGGGTCGCGATCACCATCGTCTCGCCCAGCCAGAGCCGCGGATAGGCCGAGGTGTTGACGCCGTAGGACTCGTTGCAGCGCAGCTGCGCATCGATCACGACGCCGCGGTTGGTCAGCACCACGGGCGCGCCGGACGCAGGCCATGCCAGCTCGAGCCCTACCGGCAGAGCGTGCGCCTGCGCGAGAGCGGGAGTGCCCGCGAGCAACCATGCTGCACCCCAGCGCTTCATCGCCGTTGCTCGTATCAGCACGCATGCCGTACGAGCAACAAGTCATACCGCGCGTAAGGGCCTCAGCAGCCGTCTTCGTGCAGCAGCGTCTCGCCGCCGACGCGCATCGGCGCCGCCACACGCAGCGCTCCCACGTACGCTGCGCCCGTGATCGTCAGCGTGTTGTCGACCTCGACGCGGCTGCCCGGCGCAATCAGCGAGCCGTCCAGCTCGAACGGCGCGGCCACGCGGATGCGACCTCCCACGAGCATCGTGCTGTCGCCCTCGACGGTGAGGGTGTTGTCGACGTCGAGCGCACCCGTGATGGTCCAGTCGAGGCGCGCGCCGGGCTCCAGCACCACGCGCAGCGGCGCGGCGATACGCACGTCGCCGTCGATGTGCCAGCTCACGTCGCCACGCACGTACACATCGAGCGTGTTGTCGACCTGGAGCGAAGGCTGCGCGAACGAGCACCCCTGAAGCATCACCTCGGCGGGCTCCACGATGCGCACGTCCCAGCGCGTCTCGGAGCGCACGGCAGGCACGGGGGCACAAGATGGCGGCGCCACACCCGCGCGCTGCGAGTCGACGTCGACCGTGTTGGTCGCCGTGAAAGACGCACTCCACAACGCGCCCTGGACGGTCAGGGGGGCCCGCGTCACCGCCGAGCCCGCGACCCACAGCGCCGCCTCCGCGCCCCCGCCGTTGACGTTGAGCGTGTTGTTCGCCTCCAGGTCACCACACACCGCGAGCGCGAAGGAGCGACCTGAGCCCGAGCAAGCAGGCCGCGCGGGCGGCGGCGCGCACTCGGCAAACGGCTCGCCGTTCGCGTACACGCCGTGCCAGTCATCGCCGCACGCGGCCATCATCAGAGCCAACGCCAGGGTGGGACGCATCCGACAGGAAGTAGACACCGACTGCAAAGAAGTCGCTCGACCGCCTCCCGGGTCACGCGCTCAGGCGAGCAGCTTGCGTTCGAACAGGTCGAGCACGCGCTCCATCGCCTCGCGCGTGGGGTTGCCGGGCTCGTCGACCAGGTCGAGCGTCAGCACGGAGTGGCGGAACGAGAACGGACCCTTGGGATTGCCGAAGCGCGGCTCGATCTCGACCGCGACGAAGCCGTCGCCGAGCTTGTCGCGCAGGTACTGGAAGCGCGGGTAGGGCGAGGCCTGGTCGCGCTTGAAGCGTAGCCCGAGCACCTCCAGGCCTTCCTTGGCGCAGCGCTGCCGGATGGTGGCCAGCGTGAGCTTGTCGCAGTCGATGCCGCGCGGGTTGTTGAACGGCAACGACGGCTGCGACACGACGGGCGCGAGCACGCTGGGCTCCGCCGCGAGCGCGAGCGCGAAGCCGCCGGTGAAGCACATGCCGACGATGCCCACGCCGGGGCCGCCGCAGCGCGCGTGCTCGTGGCGCGCGAGCCCGCGCAGCCAGCTGGTGATCGGCGACGCACGTCCGCTGGCGAACAGGCTGAACTCGCGGCTGATGCACACCTCCGACACGGTGCGCGCGACGACCAACGCGCGACCGGCTCGCGACGAGCCCGTCACGTCCGCGAGCGGCGGCCCGAACAAGTGCGGCACCACCACCGTGCAGCCACGCTCGGCCACGCGATCCGCGAAGCCGAGCAGCTCGGGCGAGATGCCGGGCAGCTCGGCCATGATGATCACGGCCGGTCCGCGGCCCTTGCGGTAGAGGTCATGCGCGGCGCCTTCGTATTCGAAGCGCTCGCGCTCATAGGTCGCGAGGTCACCTGTTCGAACGCTCATGCGGAGCGTTCTAGCAATTCAGGGCGCGTACAGCTCTTTATACTTGTCGGACGAGCGCACGTTGTCGGTCGTGCGCGGGTACAAGTACCAGATGTTCTGATCGCCGCCGTCGCCGTAGTGGTTGAAGTTGTTCTCCAGCAGCAGCACGTCGCGGTTGTCTGCAAAGAACCCGAACATCATCTGCACGAAGTTCGAGTTGTCGCCGTAGCCTTCCTCGTTGCGCTGGATCGACCACTCGATGACCGCCAGCTTCTTGCCGTGCTCGCGCGCGAGCTCGGCCGCGCGGCAGATGTCCTGCTCGTTGTCGCAGGTCTGGCGCCAGTCGGTGTTGGTGCTCGGGCCGAAATCCTGGAAGTCGTAGCGAGTCAGGCCCAGCACGTCGACATACTCATCGCCAGGGTAGGCGTCCCACACGTTCGGCACGGCGAGCAGATCGCTGCCCTGCGCGCTCTTGGGCACCGCGGAGAACACCCAGCTCACCTTCAGATCCGACTCGCTGTGGATCGCGGTGTAGACGCGCTTCCAGCAGTCGGTCCACACCTGGAGCCCGACGTTCTTGGGGTTCCACGGGAACCAGGCGCCATTGAACTCTTGCGCCAGCGACACGATGGTGTTTTCGCCGGTGCGGCCCGCGGCCTTGGCGTTCCGTGCGAATGCCTTCCAGGCGGGGTCGAACGCGCCCGTGGCGCACTGGCGCATGCTCTCGTCGTACTGCTCCTGCGTGACCTCGCTGGTGCCGGCCATCGACATGGAGAGCGCCACCACGCCCTGAAAGTCGCCCCACTGCTCCCACACCTTGAACTGACCCTTGTTCTCGTCGTCCATGGTGGACAGCAAGCCCGGTGTGGCGAGCCAGTCCCAGGGCAAGAACAGAAGGTTCAGCCACGTCGACGTGACCGGACGGCCGCGCCAGTCGCCGAACAGCTTGGCCCACTCACGGCTCGCGCCGTCGCTGCCGCTCGCCCACATCTCGGAGGCGGGGATCTTCTGTCCGGGCTGCCATCGGCCGGTGGTCGTGCCCGCGTCTTGGCCTGCATCCTCCACGGGAGAGGGCACGGACACCGACGCGTCGACCTCCGCGACCGGAGGCGAGAGATCGTCGCCATTGCCGGCCTCGTCATCGGCTTTTGTATCCTCGCCGCCGCATGCGCCCAGCAGGAGCGCCCCCACGACCGCGTACCTAGATAAGGAAGTCATACGCCGTCAAACTTCCTCCCGGTACGCTCACACGCAAGGTGTTCTGCTTACCCAACGGGAGAAATTCGAGCGCACCTATCCAGGCTGGTCAGCGACCCATCAGTTTGTCGAGATCGACGTCCGCTTTGCGCAGTACCTGCAGCTGACGTTGGGTGAGCTCGGCGATGCCCTCCAGCGCGAGGTCGACCATCGAGTCGAGCTCGCTGCGCTTCATGGCGAGACCTTCGGCGGTGCCCTGCACCTCGATGATGTGGCCGTCGGCGTTGCCCACCACGTTCAGGTCCACCTGCGCGCGGCTGTCCTCGACGTACGGCAGGTCGAGCAGCGCGCGGCCGTCGAGCAGGCCTACGCTGATCGCCGCGATCGGCGCACGCAGCACGCCGGGCTTGACCAGGTTGCGCTTCATCAGGCGCGAGAGCGCGATGGCGACCGCGATGCTGCCGCCGGTGATGCTCGCGCAGCGCGTGCCGCCATCGGCATCGAGCACGTCCGCATCGAGCGAGAGCGTGCGCTCACCGAGCTTGTCGAGATCGACCGCCGCGCGCAGCGAGCGACCGATCAGGCGCTGGATCTCCTGGCTACGTCCATCGACGCGATCGCCACCGGTGCGCTTCTGGCGACGGTCCGGGTTGGCGCGTGGATGCATCGCGTACTCGGCGGTGATCCAGCCCTGGCCGCGGCCCTCCAGGAACGGCGGCACGCGCTCCTCGATCGAACAGGCGAGCAGCACCGTGGTGGCGCCGCAGCGATAGAGCACCGAGCCTTCGGGGTTGCGCTGGGCACCGAGCTCGACCGCGATCTCGCGCAGCTCGCGATCCGTGCGGCCATCATGGCGTTTTGTCTGCTGCATGGACGAGGTGTGTAGTGCCCAGCTCCGCACGGGGCAACCAAAGCTCGAACACCGCCCCTCCGTTCGCGCCCGGCAAGCAGGCGATGCGACCACCGTGCGCGGCCACGATCTGGAGCGTCAGCGGCAGCCCGAGCCCGGTACCGTGCTGCTTGGTGGTGTAGAAGAGGTCGAAGATCTTGGCGCGCTCTGCTTCGGGGATGCCGCCGCCTTCGTCCTGCACGCGTAGCAGTGCGCCGCCCGCGCTGCTGGTGAGCTCGATGCGCATCGTGCCGCCGTCGGGCATCGCCTCGCGTGCGTTGCGCGAGAGGTTGAGCAGAGCCTGCCGCAGCTGTCCCTCGTCGGCGGGGATCTTCATGTCCTCCAGCGCCAGCTCGGTGCGCACGTTCGCGAGCTCCATCTCGGGCGCGAGGAACGTCGACACGTCGCGCACCAGCTCCGCCAGCTCGGTGGGCTTGCGCTTGGGCTCGGGCAGCCGCACCAGCCGCAGGTACTGATCGGTGAGGTCGGTGAGTCGATCGACCTCGCGCACGATCGACGCCAGCACACGCTGCGACTCCGGCCCTGCGTCCGCGACGTCTTCCTGCAGCGGCTCCACGTTGAGGCGGATGCTGTTGAGCGGGTTGCGTACTTCGTGCGTGACGTGCGCGGCGAGCCGTCCCACCGCGGCCAGGCGCTCGCTCTGACGCAGCTGTGCATCGCGCTCGGACAGCGCCGCCACCATGCGCTCGAACTCGCTCGCCACGCGCCCGATCTCGTCATCGGTGTGCGCCTCGGTGTGCGCCGACAGGTCGCCATGCGCGACCGCCGCCACGCGCGCGCTCAGCTTGGTCAGCGGCGACAGCATGCGCTGCGACCAGGTGGCGACCGTGATGCTCACCGCCAGCGCCAGCAAGCCCAGGCCGAGCAGCAGCGCGATCGCACGCCGCTCGTCCTCGCGCGCCTCGCGGCTGGTGACCGCGATGCGCTCGCCGATCAGCTGCCACGCGCGCGCGAGATGAAACTGCGCGGCGCGCTCGCGGCTGCGGATGCCGCTGAGCGCGGTCGCACGCAGCGCGGGATCACGGCCGGTGATCGACGCCGACAGCGAGTCGAAGTCGTCCTCCGCCAGCTTGTACTGCAGCAGCACCGCCTCCAGCTCGCTGCACAGCGTGACCAGCGTCGCGCGATCTCGCTCGGCCTTGACCAGCCGCTGCGCCTGGTTGGCGGCATCGAGCGCCCGGCGCAGCGCGAACGGACGAAAGCGGCGTGCGACCTCCAGCCAGCCCTCCGCGGCCACCGTGTCCGCACCTTCCAGCGTGCGCTCGACCATGGTCGCGAACGCACCCTGGGTGGCGCGCGCTTCGCTGACGCTGAGCGACAGCGGCAGGTAGCCCTCGTGCAGCACGCGCAGCGTAAAGGCCGTGCGCTGGTGCTCCCACAAGCTGACGCCGGCCACGCTGGCGAAGGTGAGCGAGACCAGCGCGAAGCCCGCGAAGATGCGCGCCGGGATCCCGGGCCTGCGCCACCAGCGCGTGCGCCTCGGCTGGTTCGAGCTGTCCATGCGAACCGGTACGCTACCGCGATTTCGGCCTGGGGGCCGCGAATGCGTCGATCGCGCGCAGCAACTGGTTGGCCTCGGGGCCCGCGCGCAGCGCCTCCTGGCGCGCCTCGACGGGTCGTCCGGAGTGCAAGAACGCTTCCGCCAGCGCGGCGTGGATCGCCGGCGCATGCACGTCGCGGTAGAGCCCACTCTCCGCCAGCGTCAACAGCTCGGGGTACGCCTTGCGCTCGCGCAGCGCGGCCAGCGCGCGCAGCAGCGGCGCACGCTGATGTTGATCGAGGCGCGCCAGGGCAAGCCACGCGCGCTCGCGATCCGGCGCCGACACGCGTGCCATCAGCTCGTACGCCTCGGTGCGCTCGGGGTCGATCGCGGCCGCCGCGTTCAGCTCCGCGCTGACCCGCTGCAGGTCGCCCAGCGCCTCGGCAACGCGCGCACGCAGCATGCGCGGCTGGTAGCCGTCGTGTCCGGACGCGAACAGCGCATCGAGCTCACGCGCCGCGCGTTCGAGGTCCCCCGCCTCCAGGGCCACGTGCACCAGCGTGAAGCGCGCCACCGGCTGCGCGGGCACGTCTTTCAGCAGCGCCTCGGCGCGCGTCACTGCCGAGCGTGGCTCGCCGGCCAGCGCCAGGGACAGCGCCAGCCCGGCGTGATCGTCCGCGCTCGCACCCGGTGCCGCCGAGCGTTGCCGCCAGCTCGCGAGCTCGCGATAGCGCGCCAGGTCGACGCGGAAATCCCGCTCGTACCGCTGCAGCCTGCTGGTCAGCCACGCGCGAAAGCCCTGCGAGGCATCCGCCAGGGAGCGACCCAGCGCGCGCTGAAAAACCTGCTCGCTGTCGAGGCTCTCGCCCCACAGGCCGAGCATCTCCACGATCGCGGGGAAGCCATGCGCCTGCACCAGGTACTCGATCGCGAGCGAGCTGGCGTGGTAGGCGACCATCAGCGCCTGCCCGTCGGCCGCATGCGTGAAGGCGCGATTCATCCCGGCCAGCGCAGGCAGCGAGGGCAGGGCGTCGTACAGCGCGCGGTCGTCCTCGCGCTTCCACTCGGGTCGCGCGCGCGCGGTCTCCCACTCGGCGAGCCCTTCGGTGAACCAGCGCGGCACGCGACCGCGGGAGCGCTGCACGTGGAACACGTGGCTCAGCTCGTGCCACAGCACCTGCCCCCAGTTGAACTCGCCTCCCTTCGGGGACAGCGCGATCACCACGTTGCCGAAGCACAGCCCCTGCACACCCAGCTGGCGTAGGCCGGTCGCGCGCACCGCGAACTGCTCGCTGCTCGCGTACAGCTCCACCTGAAGGTCACGCGGCGCCGGGCCATGGCGGCGCGAGAGCTCCTCCAGCGCGCTCTGGATCAGCGGCACCGCATAGGGCTCCAGCAGCGCACGCTCGGCGCGCGGCATGCGCACGCGTACGCCCAGCGCCTGGAAGGTGTCGTAGGCGGGCAGCTCTTTTTCGTAGAGCTCCAGCAGGTTGAAGACCTGGGCGTCGTAGCGATCGCGCTTCCAGGCTTCGCGCAGCGCCAGCAGGCCTTCTTCTTCGCGGCCGATGCGCAGCAGGTTGAGGCCGCGCGCGGCGTGGGCGCTGGCGTCGTCCGGATCG
>JBEVNG010000347.1:0-5425 GCA_040508235.1 Polyangiales bacterium
TGATGCGCGCGCTCGGCAAGAAGTACGGCGCGCTCGCCAACGAGGGCGCCATGCGCGAGGTGCTGCGCGCGGGCCGGGCCGAGCTGGGGCGCAGGCCGTACCTGCTCGGTCCGTTCTCGTACGCGGACATCGCGCTGGCGAGCTGCCTGCAGATGGTGGAGCCGCTCGCCATCGCGCAGCCGGCGACGCGCGAGGTGTGGCGCTGGCCGGAGCTGGCGGCGGAGTTCGCCGACCTGCTCGCGTGGCGGCAGCGCCTGCTCGCCGAGACCAACCCGCGCCTCGCCGCTCACGTCGCGCTCGCCGCGTAGACCAGGCAGCTGGCATAGCAGCCCCCATGGCACAGGAACGTCGGTCCCGAGAGCGCGAACACGCCGGGGCGGTCGTCCTCCGCGGGCGGGCAGTAGCTCAGCGCCTGCGCGCGGTCGCACTCCTGCAGGCAGCGCCGCGTGCAGCGACTCCAGGACGCGGTAAGGCTGCCGTCCCCGCGCGGGAAGGCAGCGCACCAATATGGCGCCTCCGCGCAGTAGTACGCGCCGCCCGACTCCAGGCAGCGCTGGTCGTAGTAGCCGCAGTCGTCGGTGCCGTAGGTCACGCGCGCTCCCCGTCGTGGACCGCAAACATAGCCGTTGGTGAGCGGGCCCGCCTGTTTGCGCAAAGCCGTTTTGCGCGCGCGCGACCCTAACGCACCCCTGGCTGTCGTTGACAGTGTCATCAGCCTGGGTAGACAGTGTCAACACGCCTGGCGGAGGAAACGATGACGCGACGTGCACTGTTGTTGGTGGGCGCCCTGGCCCTGTCCGCGTGCAACTCGGAGGCGCGCGCGAGCGAGCGTGTGGTCGGCGCCGCCACCATCCCGGTGCGCTTGGCCGAGGTCGAGCGCGGCACGCTGGAGGTGCCGCTGCGCGGCTCGGGCACCCTGGGCGCACGCCACGAGCTGGACCTCTCGTTCAAGGTGGGCGGCGTGATCAGCCAGGTCTCGGTCGAAGCCGGCGCGCGTGTGCGCAAGGGGCAGCTGCTGGCGGTGATCGACGCGACGGAGCTGCAGGCGCAGCTGACCAGCGCCCGCCAGACGCTCGACAAGGCCGAGCGCGACGCCGCGCGCGTGAAGGCGCTGCACGACAACGGCACCATGCCGCTGGTCGAGGCGCAGAACGCGGCCACAGGCCTGGAGCTGGCGCGCGCCGCGGTCGAGAGCGCGTCGTTCAACGTGTTGCACAGCAAGCTGGTGGCGCCCGAGCACGGCGTGATCGACCGGCGCTCGATCAGCGCGGGCGAAGTGGTCGCACCCGGACGACCGGTGTTTCACCTGAGCACGGCGGGCGTCGGTCCGGTGGCGCGCGTGAACCTGATCGATCGCGACATCCTGGCGGTGAAGCTCGGCGATCAGGCCGAGGTCACGCTCGATGCGCGCCCGGAGCAGACGCTGCGCGCCCACGTCACGCAGCTCGCGAGCATGGCCACGCCCGGCGTCGGCACGTTCGCGGTCGAGCTGACGGTCGATGATCCGGCCGCGCGTGCACTGCCCTCGGGGCTGACCATCAAGGCGCGCATCGCGCACCAGGAGACCGACGCGCTGCGTGTGCCGGTGTCCGCGCTGGTGGAAGGACGCGGTCGCGTCGCCGCGGTCTATGTGGTCGACGACGACAAGGCCAAGCGTGTGCCGGTGCGCGTGCAGCGCCTCGCGGGCGATCACGCGCTGCTGGCCGCCAACGAAGCGCTACACGCGGTGGTGGTGAGCGGAGCCTCGATGCTGCACGACGGCGCGCTCGTGCGGGTGGTGCCGTAACATGCTGGCCGAGTTTGCGGTCAAGCGCTGGCAGTTCACGCTGGTGTTGTTCCTGTCGCTGAGCGCGCTCGGCTACAACGCGCTCGTCACCATCCCCAAGGCCGAGGACCCCACGTTTCCGCTCGCCACCTTCCTGGTGGTGGGCGTGCTGCCCGGCGCCTCGCCCAAGGACGTCGAGCGACTGGTGGTCGACCCGATCGAGATCGAGGTCAAGGCGCTGGAGGACATCAAGAGCGTACGCAGCGAGATCGGCGACGGCCTCGCGGTGGTGTGGGTCGAGTTCCACGCCGGCGTCGACGCCGAGCGCAAGCGCGACGAGGTGCAGCGTGAGGTGACGGCGCTGCGGCCTCGGCTGCCCACGGAGCTAGTCCGGCTCGACGTCACGCAGATCAATGCCGCCAACGTGAACATCGTCGAGCTGGCGCTGGTCGCCGAGGGCGCCTCGTTCCGCGAGCTGGATCTGCAGGCGCGCGCGCTGAAGCGGCGGCTGGAGAGCGTGACCGGCGTGCGCGACGTGCACATCGACGGCCTGCCCGGGCAAGAGGTGAACGTGGTGCTCGACCTGCCGCGCCTGATCGCGCTCGGCATCCCGCCCACGGAGGTGCTCAACGCGATCAACGCCGACAGCGCCAACATCCCGGCCGGCGCGGTCGAGAGCGGCACGCGTCAGTTCAGCGTCAAGACGAGCGGCGAGTACGCGTCGGTCGACGAGGTGCGCGACACGCTGGTGCGCTCGGTGGGCGCCAGCGCGGTGCGCGTGCGCGACGTGGCCGAGGTGCAACTCACGGACGCCGAGCCCGCGCAGCTGACGCGCTACGACGGCCAGCGCGCGGTGCTGATCACCGCCTCGCAGCAGGACAACAACGACCTGTTCACGGTGCGGCGTGCGATCCAGGACGAGGTGAAGCGCTTCGAGGGCGCGTTGCCCGCGGGCATGCAGCTCCTGCACGGCTTCGACCAGGCCGAGAACGTGAGCCACCGGCTCGGCAACTTCGCGCGGGACTTCGGGCTCGCGATCGTGCTGGTGCTGGTGACGTTGCTGCCGCTCGGGCTGCGCGCGTCGCTGGTGGTGATGATCTCGATCCCGCTCAGCCTCGCGATCGGCCTGTTCCTGCTGCAGGCCACCGGCTACACGCTCAACCAGCTGAGCATCGTCGGCTTCGTGATCGCGCTCGGGCTGCTGGTCGACGACTCGGTGGTGGTGGTCGAGAACATCGCCCGCCACCTGCGCGAAGGCGCGACGCCGCGCGACGCCGCCATCAAGGCCACGCGCCAGATCACGGTCAGCGTGCTCGGCTGCACCGCGACATTGATCTTCGCGTTCATGCCGCTGATGGCGCTGCCCGGAAACGCAGGCCAGTTCATCCGCCCGCTGCCGGTGGCGCTGGTGTACACGATCGCGGCCTCGCTGTTCGTGTCGCTGACGGTGGTGCCGTTCCTGGCCAGCGTGCTGCTCAAGCGCGAGGGCGAGCACGGCAACGCGGTGTTCCGCGTGATGACACACCTGATCGAGGCGTCGTATCGCCCGGTGCTCGGCGCGGCGCTCAAGCACCCGCTGATCACGCTGACGGTGGCGGCGGGCCTGTTCGCCGGCAGCATCACGTTGATCCCGCGCATCGGCTTCAGCCTGTTCCCCAAGGCTGGAACGCCGCAGTTCATCGTGCACATCGAGGCCGAGGAGGGCGCATCCCTCGGCGAGACCGATCGCGCGACGCGCTTCGTCGAGGGCGTGCTGGCCAAGCACCCCGAGGTGCGGCGCGTGGCCGCGAGCGTGGGCAAGGACCACCCGCAGATCTTCTACAACGTCGCCCCCAAGAACCAGAAGGCCAACGTGGCCGACGTGTTCGCGGAGGCGCACGCCGACTCGCCGGACGCGCGCCAGGAGCTCTATCGTGCGCTGCGCACGGAGTTCGCGGCCTACGCGGGCACCAAGATCGAGCTGGAGGAGTTCGCGAACGGACCGCCGCTGGAGGCGCCGATCGCGATGCGCCTGCTGGGCGACGACACCGAGCTGCTGGCGCAGGCCGCCACGCAGGTGGAGGACGTGATGCGCGCGACCGTCGGCACGCGCGACGTGCGCAACCCCTCGCGCGATCAGCGCGTCGACTTCAAGCTGCAGGTCGACCGCGATAAGGCCGGCGTGCTCGGTGTGCGCATGCCCGACGTCGACCGCGCGGTGCGGCTGGCGGTGGGCGGCATCGTGGTGGGCAGCTACCGCGAGGACGCGGCGGACGAGGCCTATCCGATCCGCGCCAGCCTGCCCTACCAGGGTCGCGGTCACCGCCCCACGCTCGATGCGCTCGACGAGCTGTACGTGCCCAACGCCCAGGGCGCACTGCCGCTGGCGATGGTCGCGGACGTGGAGCTGGAGCCGTCGCCGAGCCGCATCCGCCACTACAACCGCGAGCGCAGCGTGACCGTCACCGCGCACCCGCAGGACGGCTACAACACGGATCGCCTCACCACCGAGATCCTCGCCAAGCTGCAGGGCAAGCAGCTGCCGGACGGCGTGCGCATCGTGGCGGCCGGCGAGGTGGAGAGCCGCAAGGAGAGCTTCGGCGGCCTCGGCACCGCGATCCTGATCGCGTTCGGCGGCATCCTCGCGATCCTGGTGCTGGAGTTCCGCACCTTCCGCAGCACGCTGATCGTCGCGTCGGTGATCCCGCTGGGCATCATCGGTGGGCTCGCGGCGCTGTACCTGAGCGGCTACACGCTCTCGTTCACGGCGACCGTGGGCTTCGTGGCGCTGATGGGGGTCGAGGTAAAGAACTCGATCCTGCTGGTCGACTTCACCAACGAGCTGCGTGAAGACGGCATGAGCATCGACCAGGCGATCCTGCGCGCGGGCGAGGTGCGCTTCGTGCCGATCTTGCTGACGACGCTGACCGCGATCGGCGGCCTGGTGCCGCTGGTGCTGGAGCAGTCGTCGCTGTACTCGCCGCTGGCGCTGGTGATCCTCGGGGGCCTGGTCAGCTCCACCATCCTCACGCGCGTGGTGACGCCGGTCATGTACAAGCTGCTGGCGCCCGAGATCGAGCCGCGCCACGTCGAGCAACCGATCATGCTCGCGGCGGCGGCGGAGTGAGCCATGAAGCTACGTACGCAGTGGACGCGTCTCCTGCTCAACGTGTGGCCGTGCATCTTCAGCGCGGGCGGCCGCGTCACGTACCTGAGCGACGACTTCAGCAAGCTTCGCGTGGAGCTGCCGCTCAGCTGGCGCACACGCAACTACGTCGGGACGATCTACGGCGGCAGCCTGTACGCTTCGACCGATCCTTTCTACATGCTGATGTTGATGCAGCTGCTCGGTAAGGACTACGTGATCTGGGACAAGGGCTGCACCATCCGTTTCAAGCGGCCCGCGACCTCCACCGTCAGCGCCGAGTTCGAGATCACGCCCGCGATGTTGGCCGACGTGAAGAGCGCCGTGGCCGAGCGCGGGGAGTCGGAGTTCACCTGGTCGGTGCAGTACAGAGATCGGGCAGGCTCGGTCTACGCGCAGTTCGACAAGGTCCTCTACGTGGCCACCAAGGGCTTCTACCGGCAGAAGCAAGCTGCACGCAGCGAGGCACGCGTGGTCTGACGCGTGGTCTGACCAAGCACGATCGGTCGGATAAAACGGCGTGGGTGCGGCCATAG
>JBEVNG010000356.1:0-9318 GCA_040508235.1 Polyangiales bacterium
CCGCGTCGAGCACGCTCTTCTTGTACGCCTTGCGCTTGGCCAGCTCCGCCGCCGACGCGTTCTTGTCGAAGCCCTCGAACAGGCGATCGAACACCAGCTGGGGGTTGGTCATCTTGGGCATCGGTGTCGACGGACCGGACCAGGAGATGTTGCGCGTGTAGGCGCAGCCGTAGCCGCTGTCGCAGCCGCCCGCCGAGCTACCGCCGTCGATGCCCAGCTCCAGCGAGGGCAAGCGCGTGTTCTTGCCGATCTTGCCGGCCGCGATCTGATCCGCCGACACGCCGAGCCGGATGTCGGTCTCCGACTTGTTGGCGTGCGCGCAGGTGATGAACGACGACGTGCCGGAGGCGTGATCGCCCGCGCCGTCCGGACGTGCAGGCGTGTTGTCGAGGCCGCTGATAACCGAGAAGTCGCCGCGTAGCGCCTCCAGCGGCTTGAGGATCGGCGTGATCGCGTAGTCGGCGCCGAGCGTCTTGGGGCGGAAGTCGGCGGCCTGGATGCCGTTGGGCACGTAGAAGAAGAGCAGCCGCGTGGGCGCCTTTTCCTGCGCGCGCGCCAGCGACTCGAAGTACGGCAGGCCGACGGTGGCGGCGCCACCGGCGAGCAGGGCACGCGTGAAACCGCGTCGCGAAAGGGTACGACTCATGGCTCTCCGCGCCGCTTGGTGAACGGCTCGCTGGTGACGATGTCGGTGATCAGGGCGGCGAAGTCGAAGCTCTCGCCGAAGCGGTCGACCAGCGCCGTCAGCGTGTCGCCGTCCATGGAGACCTTGCTCGCCAGGTTGGGCGCGCGACCGAGCGCGTACGTGTAGAGCTTCTGCGCCATGCAGCGCGCGAAGCGGGGGTCCTCGGCGATCAGCGCGGCCAGCTGCTTGGCGCCGCTGAACTCCGAGCCATCGGGCAGCGCGCCCGAGGAGTCGACCGGGTAGGCGCCGTCCATGGTGCGGAAGCCGCCCACGGCGTCGTAGCTCTCCAGGCCGAAGCCGATTGGATCCATCAGCTTGTGGCACGAGGCGCACTGCGGGCTGTCGCGGTGCTTCTCCAGCCGCTCGCGCAGCGTGCCGCCGGTGGTCTCGGTGGGCACCTTGGTGTCGACGCCGACGGGCGGCGGCGGGATGTCCTGGCAGAGCAGCTCGTTGAGCACCCACTTGCCGCGCAACACCGGCGACGTCTGCGTCGGGTGCGAGGTGACGGTCAGGATGCCGCCGTGCGCGAGGAAGCCCGCGCGCTGGTCGCCGCTGAGCTGCACGCGCTTGGGCTCCGTGGAGCCGACCGCGGGCAGGCCGTAGTGCTTGGCGAGCCGGTCGTTGAGGAACGTGAAGTTGGCGGTCAGCAGCTCGTTGGCCGGCAGCCCGCGGAACGCGATCTCCTCGAACAGCAGCTCGGTCTCGCGCTTCATCGCGCTGCGCAGCGCGTCGTCGAACGCGGGGAACGCCGCGCGGTCGGGCTGCACCTCGTCGATCTTGCGCGTGTACAGCCACTGACCCGCGAAGTTGTCGACCAGCGCCTTGGCCTTGGCGTCCTTGAGCATGCGCTCGACCTGCGCCTTGAGCACCGTCGGCTGCGTGAGCGTGCCGTCGTCCGCGAGCTTGGCGAGCGTGTCGTCCGGCGTGGTGCTCCACAGGAAGTACGACAGCCGCGTGGCCAGCTCGTGCGCGGTCAGCGCGTGCACGTCCTGGTTCTGGTCGAGCTCGACGCGGAACACGAAGTGGGGCGAGATCAACACCGCCTGCAGCGCGAGCGCGAGGCCCACCTCGACGCTGTCGCCGCTGGTGCGCGCGAGCTCGACGACGGTCTTCAGCTTGGCGAGCTCGGCGTCCGTGATCGGGCGGCGCCAGGCCTTGCGCGCGAACGTGCGCAGCGAGCTCTCGGCGCACGCCGCGTCCACCGTGGTGCAGCCGACCAGGCGCTTGCGCTCGCTCCCGCTCAGCGTGCTGTTGACCAGCTGCTCGGCCGAGCGCTGGTACATGTCGAGGTGCAGCGGCGACAGGCTCAGCACGTCGGCCACGTTGTCGAACCCGCTGCCGCGATCGTCGGCGGGGAAGTCGTCGGCCGGGCGCAGCGACGTGCCCAGCAGGTCGCGCACGGTGTTGTTGTACTCGACCCGGTTGAGCCGGTGCAGCGTGACGCGACCGGGGTCGCTGGCGCGGGCGGCGGGCGAGCCGGGGTCGACCGGGCTGCCACCTCCGCCACCGCCCCCGCCGGGCTGATCGACCGAGCCGGGACCGTCGGGTCCGACCGCGTTCGGGTCGGGCGGGCTGAAGTGGTCCAGCGCCCCGCTGCACGCGCTCGCGGCGGTCAGGACGGCGGCGAGCAAGGGACGCGATACGGCGAGCGACAAGCGGGGGGCCTCCGGCGCTGGACGGCGTGGGCCGTACACCGATAGGTGGAACGAACGACTCGAAACCGATCAGGCAAACGAATCGGGGGGAGCCATAAATCGCTTCTCGGTGGCTGTCGGGTCAAGTCCGCGAACGCGAAAGCAACACGACGGTGCGCGGGCTCGCCTGGGTGCAGGTATGTGCGTGTAGCGAGAACTTAGGATCGCGAGGGGAGAACTTAGGAAGCCCCGCCCCCGCGAGCGCAGCACAAAGCGAGTGCCTGGCCCTTCGCAGTGAAGGCCGAGAAGGAGTCGCTTGTGAACCGTCGTACGCAGTGTCTGATCGCCCTGGCCCTGACTTGCTCGAGTGCGTGCTCGGAAGAGGCGATCGACGCGACCGATGCCAGCACGCCGGACGCGGGCGATGCAGGGGAGGCTTGCCCCGCGCCCTCGCTGGTTCCCACCCTGCACGCGGGTGGCGACCTCACGCGTGACGAGGTGTGGACGGCCGCGGGCAGCCCGCACGTGCTGCAGTCGACGCTGTACGTGTCGGCGGGCGCCAAGCTCACCGTCGAGCCGTGTGCGGTGGTGCGCATCGCGCCGGACGCCAAGCTGATCGTCGAGGACGACACGCGCGGCGGAACGCTCGACGCGCGCGGCACCGCGCTGCGGCCAATCCGCTTCGAGGGCCTGAACGGACGCTGGGGCCAGCTGCTGGTGCGCGCGCCCGGCACCGCGACGCTCGCCCACACGACGCTGGTGGAGGGCGGCGGGGGCGACGCCAAGAACGGCTCCACGTTGCGCGCGGTCGGCGACGGCGAGCTACCCAGCGACCCGATCTTGACCGTCGACCACGTGACGGTGCGCGGCGCGGTCCGTCTCGATCAGGCTGCGACGTTTGCCGCTGGCTCGACCGCGCTCACGATCAGCGAATCTTCCTCGTACCCGCTGGAGGTCGGTGAGCTCGCGCTCGGCTCGATCCCGAGCGGCAGCTACACGGGCAACGCGATCGACTCCATCCTGATCGACGTGCAGGTGGTGAGCGGCCAGCCCGGCGTGCAGGAGAGCGCCACGCTGCACGATCGCGGCGTGCCCTACCAGGTCGGCCTGGAGGACGACTTCGACGACTTGATCGTCGGCTCGCCCGATGGCGCCACGCCCGCCACGCTCACCATCGAGCCCGGCGTGACGCTGAAGTTCCGCGCGGGCACCGTGCTGGAGGTCATGCACCACGTCGGCACGGAGCGACCCAGCAACGGTGTGCTGCGTGCACTCGGCAGCGCGGACAAGCCGGTCGTGTTCACGTCCGCCAGGCCGACGCCCGCCGCCGGCGACTGGCAAGGCTTGTGGTTCGACGGCGTCGCGCAGGCCGCGAACAAGCTCGATCACGTGCGCATCGAGTACACCGGCGCGGACTGCGGCTGCAGCTTCGTGACCTGCACGCGGGACGTCAGTGAGTACGAGGGCGCCATCCTGCTCGAGGAGCCACCGTACGGCGCGTTCCTCACCAACTCGGTGATCGCGCACGGCTCGGGCCACGGCGTGGTGCAGGGCTACGACGGCAGCGCGTTCGACTGGACCTCCAGCAACACGTTCGCGGAGCTCGCCGGCTGCGTCACCACCTCGCCGCGCGAGCTGGGTGGGCAGTGCACGGCCGAGCCTGCCTGCGCGAAGTGACCCTTACTTGGTGTTCACCAGGCAGATCGCGCTGACGCCGATGTGGTCGGAGACGGCCTCCTCCGCGAACGTGCTCGTCAGGCAGAACACGCCGCTCTTGCTGACGTAGATGTCGTCGATCGAGCGCGGCTCCGGAGCGAAGGCGACCGTGCAGGGCGGGAAGCGCGCGTGCGTCTTGGCGGGGCAGTACGTGGGTTTGTTGTAGAGCGGCTTGTAGTTGTTCTGCTTCAGCAGCTGCGAGCCCTCGGGCTGGTAGTCCGCGCCGGAGTTGAAGGTGCCGAGCGCGAGCTTGGGCTTCTTGAGGAGCAGGTCCTCCGCGAAGTCATCCTGCAGCGCGCCGTCCTGCAGCTCGCCGAGGATGGGATCGATCTCCTCCAGCGTGTTCTTGGGGAAGGTGGAGAACGCGAGCCGCACGTTGTTGACCGTGGCGTACACGTTCGCGGCCGCCTGCAGCGACGTCGGGAACGAGACCGTCTGCACGTTCTGGAGCGGCTTCTTGCTCAGGATCAGCAGACCGGGCGTGCCGCCGCTGGTGTACTTGACGCCGTTGCCGGCGGCGCAGATCTGGATCGAGCTGAGCGGGTCCTCCGAGGGCAGGCCCTCCATGGTGCTGATCAGGCAGTCGAGGCAGGGCTGCGAGAGCAGCGCGATGTTGAGGCCGAACAGCGTGCATGAGAAGGGCACCGGGACCTCCGGCTGCACGATGGTCTGGGTGTCGATCTCGTTCTGCTGGTAGCAGTTGATGAACGAGGCTTGATCGGTGAACGGCACGATCGAGCTGCACTCCGCGGCCACGGTGCTCGGCGGGATCCAGAAGTGGTGCTTGTACTTGGCCTTGACGTCGCGGTCGGCGAGGATCGCGTTCTTGGCGCCCTCGCTCCACACCGACTGCAGCGCGAGCACGTCGAAATTGGTCTTGCCTACCGCCTTGATGACCTTGCTCTCGTAGGGCTGCCACGTGCGCAGCATGGTGTTCCACGTGCCGACCCGAAGGAACGACCAGTTCTTGGGCAACAGCGCGTTGAGCACGGGCTCGCTCAGGCTGGCGGCGCGGTCGAGCGGCAGGGGAGGTGCGGACTGGGCGACGACCGGCGCCGTCGAGAGCAAGAGCGCCGATACGATCGACGCCACGATGGGCAGCTTCATACGCGCTGCGTATCACGCAGGAGATCTACGAGTTGTTAACGAACTCTTCGATTTCGCTTCAGGGCACGAGCTTGTAGCCGAGCCCGTACACCGTGAGGATGTGGCGCGGGTTGGCGGGCTCGCTCTCGATGCGCTTGCGCAGCTTGACCACGAAGTTGTCGACGGTGCGGTTGGTGGGGTTGGCGTCGATGCCCCAGACGCGCTTCAAGATCTCGTCGCGCGACACCGGCTGGCCCTTGCGCTCGAACAGCAGCTTGAGCAACTCCACCTCGTAGAACGAGAGGACCTCACTCTCGTTCCCGCGCGCCAACGTGTGGGCGAGCGGGTCGAGCGTGTGCTCGCCGATGGTGAACGGCTGGTCGGTGGGGATGGTGCGCTGCGTGCGCCGCAGCACGGCACGGATGCGCGCGACCAGCTCGCCGACCGAGAACGGCTTGGTCACGTAGTCGTCGGCGCCCGAGTCGAGCCCGCGGATCTTGTCCGCCTCCTGGCTGCGCGCGGTCAGCATCAGGATGGGCGTGCGCGGGTCGAAGCGCCGGATCTGCTCGCACACCTGGTAACCATTCAGGTCTGGCAGCATCAGGTCGAGGATGATGCAGTCGGGCGCGTGCTTCTTGGCGTGCTCGACCGCGTCTACGCCCTTGGCGGCGTGGTGCACCTTGAAGCCCTCGAACTCCAACGCATCGCACAGCCCGAGCGCCAGGCTCGGATCGTCTTCCACCAGCAAGATGGCCTTGTCTGCGCTCATGCCCTCGCTCACGACGATACACCCTCGCGCACATCGTTCAATGCGCGTTCCGCGCCGCGCTTGGGGCGGTCGACCGCCACCGAGAAGCTGACGATCGCGCCGCCTTCGGGGGCGTTGTCGGCCCAGGCACGGCCGCCGTGTGCGTCCGCGATGTGCTTGACCAGCGACAAGCCGATGCCCGAGCCGCGCTGGTGCTGGCCCGGCCGGCGCACGCGATAGAAGCGATCGAACACGCGCTTCACGTCCGCGCGCGGGATACCGGGGCCGCGATCGCGCACCGCCACCACCAGCTCGCGCGCGTGCTGCTCCAGGCTGACGTCGATGGGCGTGCCCTCTCCGTACTTGAGCGCGTTGTCGAGCAGGTTGATCACCGCCAGCAACACCGCGTGCGCGTCCACCAGCACGTTGGGCAGCGGCTGCGGCACGTGGACCTGAATGTCGGTGCCTTCGAGGCGATGGCGCACGGTCTCCACCGCGCGCGCGACGATCTCGCCGAGGTCCGCCTGCTCGGGCGCGTAGCTCTGCTTGCCGCGCTCCAGCGCCGCGAAGTCGAGCACGTTCTCGATCAGGCCGCTCAGGCGCTCGGCCTCCCGGCAGATGATCTCCAGGTACTGCTTGCGCTTGTCCTCGTTGTTCACGCGCTGGGTCAGCAGCATCTCGCCAAACATGCGCACCGCCGACAGCGGCGTCTTCAGCTCGTGCGACACGTTGGCAATGAACTCGCTCTTGAGCGCGTTGAGCCGGCGCTCCTGCACGATGGCGTAGAGCAGGAACATCACGCCGATCAGCAGGATGGCGACCGATAGCGCGATCATCGCCGCCTTGTTGAACTCGCGGCGCGCGGCCTGCTCCTTGAGCAGCGGGGCGTCCTTGGGCGCGACCTGCAAGCGCCATCGGTAGAGCGTGGTGGGGAAGCGCATGCCCGCGAGGTAGTCCGCCACCTGCGCCATGTTGTCGCCGAAGATGCGCCGCGAGTCCTCGTCGATCACGTTGATGTAGGCGCCACCTTCGTCGCTGCCGACCAGGCGCGGGAACTCCTCACGGATGATGAAGCCGGTGTCGTGGTGCGCGGCCATCACGTAGGTCTGGCCCTCGTACAGCACCGCCATGTACGAGATCAGGTAGCTGGTGCCGTTGAGCGTCAGGTGCAGGTGGCGCAGCTGGTCCGGCGCCATGCTCTCCCAGGCGAGCTCGGGCGCGATGTGCTTGCGGAACAGGCGCAGGAACGCGGGCTGCTCCTTCTGCGCGGCGCGGCTCACGTCGGCCACGATCTCGTGCTGGTCGTTCATGATCACCAGCGCGCGCACGCTGGGCGAGATGCGCTCCGCCAGCGGCAGCCAGCGCTCGGGCAGGCCCGTCAGATCGCTGACGTCGACCATGTGGAACACGGCGTTGTCGCGGAAGATGATCTCCTGCTCGATGCGGTCGACCTTCTCCGCCACCAGCAGCGCGGTGGAGTGGGCGATGGAGCTGGCGCCGAGCTCCTCGTAGCGCGACGCCGTCTCCCAGGTGAAGAAGCCGAGCACGCCCGCCGCCGCCACGATCAGCGGCAGCAAGATGACGTACAAAAACTGGGGACGACGCCTCCACACCCGGCGAGCGTAGCGGCAGCGGGCCGCGATTTCGAGATCCCTGACCGGTCACTGGCCCGAACGTGGGCGAGCGTTCATCCAGACACTGGGGCATGATGGTCGGCACGGGAGTGTGGACCATGAAGCGCTTGATGATCGTGGCGATGATGCTTGGCGCAATCGCGTGCGGCGATGACAGCGGCGGAGACGACGACGGCAGCGGCGAGGAGACCCCGCGCGACTCCGGCGCTGGGGATGCCAACACGGTGCGCGACGCACGCGCGGACGCGCGCGCCGATGCGGGCAACTCCGGGGGTGGCGACGAAGATGCGAGCGAGCCGGTCGAGGAAGAGGACGCCGGCGAGACGCCCGTCGAAGAGGACGCGAGCGTCGCGGACGCAGGCCGTGATGCGGGCGCCGCCGATGCAGGCGGCGACTCCGGCACCGCGGATGCGGGTGCTTGCGCCACGCTCACCTACGACGCGTTCGGCAAGGCGTTCCTGGAGAAGTACTGCTCGAGCTGCCACGCCGCGAGCAAGATGGGCAGCGCGCGCATGGGCGCGCCGGCCAACCGGATCTACGACACGCTCGCCCAGGTGAAGTCCGGCAAGGCGTTGCTGCAGAAGGAAGTGGTCGACGACAAGTCGATGCCCTTCGGCGGCGCCCTCAAGCCCACCAACGCCGAGCGCACCCAGTTTGGCGCCTGGCTCGCCTGCGGCCCCAACTAGCTCAGTCGCGCTCGGGGCGCGGCGAGCGCGCCATCAGCTCGGCGACCTCTTCGCGCGGGTCGGTGTTCTCGTAGAGCACGCGGTAGATGCCCTCGGTGAGCGGCATCTCCACGCCCTCGCGCTGCGCCAGCTCGAACGCGCTCTTGGACGTCTTCACGCCCTCGGCGACCATGGTCATCTCGCTCAGGATCTGCGGCAGCTTCTTGCCCTTGCCGAGCTCGATGCCCACGTGCCGGTTGCGCGACAGATCGCCGGTACAGGTCAGCACCAGATCGCCCATGCCGGACAGCCCCGCCATGGTGAGCGGGTGCGCGCCGAGCTTGGCGGCGAGGCGGCCGATCTCGGCGAGCCCGCGCGTGATCAGCGCCGCGCGCGAGTTGTGCCCGAAGCCCATGCCGTCGCTGATGCCGGCTGCGATCGCGACCACGTTCTTGAGCGCGCCGCCGATCTCCACGCCGATCACGTCGTCGGTGCGGTACACGCGCAGGCGCTGGTTGCCGAGCGCCTCCTGCGCGAGGATCGTCCACTTCTCATCGGCCCCTGCGACCAGCACACCCGTGGGGATGCCCTGGGCCACTTCCTTGGCGAAGCTCGGGCCGCTGAGGAAGGTGAGCTGCGGGTGCAGCCGCGCGGGCAGGGTGCCTGCCAGGATCTGCGACGAGAACTCGAGCGAGTCGTTCTCGATGCCCTTGGTGGCGGCGATGATGGGGGCGCTGTCGGGCAACAACGCGCCGAGCTCGCGCGCCACCGAGCGCAGGTGGTGTGAAGGCACCACGAGCATCACGGCCTTGATGTCGGGCGCCGAGAACGCCTCGGCCAGCGTGCCGTACGCGACGAGGTTTTGGGGCAGCGTGATGCCCTGCAGGTACAGCGTGTTCTCGTGCTTGGTGTTGATCGCCTCCACCAACTCGGGCTCGCGGCACCAAAGGCGCGTCTGGTAGCCGTTCTCGGCGAGCACCTTGGCCAGCGCCGTTCCCCCCGAACCGCCGCAAACTACCACCGCACTCATGGCTGGCATCGTGTGATCCTTAGCAAACACAAAACCCGAACGCCCGCAGCCAAGATGGCCGCGGGCGTTTCGATCCGTAGGGGCTAGCGAGAATCAGGCCGGCGTGGCGGGAGCCCCGCC
>JBEVNG010000394.1:0-7640 GCA_040508235.1 Polyangiales bacterium
CAGCGCGTGCGACGACGACGACGGCAGGCCCCACCACCAGGTCAGCAGGTTCCAGACGATGGCGCCGATCAGCGTGGCGAGGATCACGTTGTAGGTGACGGCGTCGATCGCCACGCCCTTGGCGATGGCCGCCGAGACGTGGGTCGGGAAGATCAAGAACGCGACGAAGTTGAAGAACGCCGCCCACAGCACCGCGGTACGTGGCGAGAGCACGCGCGTGGACACCACGGTGGCGATCGAGTTGGCCGCGTCGTGAAACCCGTTGATGTAGTCGAACACGAGCGCGAGCCCGATAATTGCCCAAACCGTGCTCGACTGCATGGTCAGCCGTGCTCCAGCACGATTCCTTCGATGATGTTCGCCACGTCTTCGCAGCGATCGGTGGCCGTCTCGATGGACTCGAGGATGTCGCGCCACTTCATGACTTCGAGCGGGTCGTTGCGCTCGTTGAACAGCCGCGCGAGCCCGCGGCGGAAGATCAGGTCCGCGTCGTGCTCGTGGCGGTTGATGTGCATACAGAGCGCGAGCAGGGGCTTCGCGTCCTTCATGTTCTTCAGCATCGCCATCGCGCGCTGCAGCTCGCTGCACGACAGCTCCAGGATCTTCGCGATGTCGAGCGCCTCGGGGCGTGCATCGGTGATCTCGTAGAGCGCGATGCGATCGGCCGCCGAGTCGATGAAGTCGAGCACGTCGTCCAGGCGCGTGATCAGGCCGTGGATCTCCTCGCGGTCGAGCGGGGTGATCCAGGTCTGGTGCAAAGCCAGCACGGTGTCGTGCGTGATTTTGTCGCCCTCGTGCTCGAGGTCCGAGATCTCCTGCACCAGCTTGATGCGGCGATCCGGGTGCTCCAGCATCTCCACCAGGAGCCCGGCCGCGCGCACGGTGAGTGCGGCGTGGCCCGTGAAGGCGTCCCAGAACTCCTTGTCTCGCGTCAGCGCCATGCGTTCTTGGCGCGGAGGTAAGCCGACGATGGCGGGGTCGTCAAGGCACCGTCAACAGATCGACACAAATACCCTGGCTTGACCGCAAGCGAGCAAACACGAAGAGTGGCCGCTCCGGAGTATGCAGCAGAAGCGCAACCACCTGGTGGCCATCGGCATCTTCCTCACGCTGCTGACGCTGGTACCCGTGCTCGCCCCGCTGCTGGGCCTCGATTCGCGCTACTCCGTGGGCGCGTTTCGTGATCTGGTCGCGCAAGCGGGTGGCTGGGGCTGGCTGGCTTTCGTGGCGCTGTTCGTGGTCGCGGTGGTGGTGCAGATCCCGGGCTTCGCGTTCGTGATCGCAGCACCGTCCCTGTTCGAGTTGCCCGAGGCATGGTTGCTGTGCGTGGTCGCCAGCTACCTTGCGGTGCTGGCGAACTTCGCGGTGGTGCGCAAGTTCGGCGGGCAACCACTGACCGAGATCGAGCGTCCGTTGTTGAAGCGCATCTTCGACCAGCTGGAGGCGCACCCGGTGCGCACGGTGACGCTGCTGCGCATGCTGACGATCATGTTCCCGCCCGTGACCAGCGCGCTCGCGCTGACGCCGGTGCGGGCGCGCGATCACGCACTCGGCTCGCTGCTCGGCATCCCGCTGCCGATCACGGGCATGCTGCTCGCCGCCGGCGCGCTGGCGGAGGTCAGCGGCGGATGAGCGCGGCGGGCGTGTGTGCGGAGCGCACGAGCGCGGCACGCGCGTCGCATCGCGCCGGAGCCGCGGGCAGCGTGCCGTTCAGCAAGTAGGCGTCGACCACCGCATCGACGCACGGGATCTCACGCGCGTAGGCGGTGTGTCCTTCGCCGTCGTAGGTGAACAGGTGCGCGGACGGGCCCAGTCGCTGCGCCGTGGCTTGCGCCCAGGCGAACGGAGTGGCCGGATCTTGCGTGGTGCCGATCACCATGAACGGCGCACTCGTGACGTTGCTGGGCGCGGCGGGCTTCTTGCCCTGCGCGGGCCAGTGCGCGCACACCAGCATGTGCGTCAGGATGGGCATGCCGAAGATCGGCGCGGCGCTGCGGAACGCGGCCTCTTGCGCGCGGATCTGCGCCAGCGTCAGCGGGTCGTCGTCGAGGCAGTTCACCGCGTAGTTCGCCTCGGTGATGTTGCTGTACACGCCGGTGTCGAGATCGCGCTCCAGGTACAGATCGGTGCTGTCGACGAGGCCGCTGCCGTCGCCCTCACTGGCGAGCGTGAGGTCGTCGGAGATCACCTCCCAGCCCTGCTCACCGCCATAGAGGAACGCGACCACACCCTGCACGAGCTCGCCGGGCCCACACGGGCGATCGGTACCCGGGAGCGGCGTCGCCTCCACCTGCTGCAGCAGCGCGTTGAAGGTGGTGCGCGGGTCCCCCTTGGCCCACGGGCAACGCTCGGCGTTGCACCATGCGAAGTAGTTGCTCAGCGCCTGCTCGAAGCTCCTGGCTTGCTGCAGGCTGATCTCGAACGGGTCGAGCGCGAGGTCGACCGGTGCGTCGAGCACGAAGCGCCCGACCTTGTCGGGATGCGCGGCCGCGTAGCGCGCACCGATCGCGGTGCCGTACGAGAAGCCGAGGTAGTTGAGCTTGTCCTCCCCGAGCCGCTGCCGCAGCAGCTCGAAGTCCGCGACCACACGCTCGGTGCCGAGCGACGCAAGCAGCTCGCGCGGGTACTTGTTGGCGCAGTCGTCCGCGAACTGCTTGGCCACCGCATCCACGGCCGCCCACTGCGGCTCGCTCTCGGGCGAGGGATTCACGGAGTACAGCTGCTGCAGCTTGTCGTGGCACAGGATCGGGTCGCTGTGGCCGACGCCACGCGGGTCGACGGCGATCACGTCGTAGCGCTCCAGCACCTGCGCGCTCAGCAGGTCCACCAGCGCGGGCATGTAGTCGATCGCCGAGGCGCCGGGTCCACCCGGGTTCCACACCAGCGAGCCGAGCCGCGCCCCCCGCGCCGGCAGCTTCGTGAGCGCGAGCCGCACGTTGTCCGAGGGAAAGCTCGCGCACTGGTAGCCCGCATCGCCGCACGCGCTCCACGTGAGGGCCGCGGCATCGGGCGCGAGGGCTGCGTCGAGCACGGGCAAGCCGCCGTCGATCGGCGCGGGCTGTGCGGAATCCGTCGCGGCGTCACGGGGTGGCGTGGGCTCGCGGTCGTCGTCGTCTCCGCATGCGCACAGCACGCAGACAGCCACCAAGAGCGCTCTTCGCATCGCTTCTCCCGCTGATCACATCGTGGGTACGACCGGCGGCGGCGGCTCCACCGGAGGCGTGGGCTCCGTCGGCGGCGTGGGCACCACGGGCGCGGCGCAGGTCAGGAGATCCGGCTGCAGCACCAGCTCCGGCGGGCACGCGCACGTCACGCCGTCGGCGGATGCAGCGGGCGGAACGCACGCGGGTGCGGGCACCGCGCAGGTGACGCCGTCCGGCTGCAGCACCGCGGGGGGCACGCACGTGGGCGCGGGCAGCGTGCAGTTCACGCCGTCGACGAGGGCGTACGGCGGCAGGCACGAGCAGGCGTAGCTGCCCGCCGAGTTCACGCACGTGGTGTTGGCGCCGCAGACCGCGGTGGCGGTCGCGCACTCGTCGATGTCGGCGCAGGCGGTGGTGCCGGTGCCGGCGTAGCCCGCGGGGCAGGTGCACGCGAAGGTGCCGGCGCCATCCGCGCAGGTGCCCGGCGCGCAGGAGGTCGCGAGGCAGTACGTGCCCGGTGCGGCGCACGTGTCCGACGGCGTCAGCTCGGTGCCGGCGGGGCATGCGCACGAGGCGCTGCCCGGCGTGTTGGTGCACACCTTGCCGCCCGCGCACACCACGCTGCCGAGCGTGCACTCGTCGACGTCCGCGCACGAGTGCAGGTCCGGCGCGAGCGTGAAGCCCGCGTTGCAAGCGCAGCCAAAGTCGCTGACGCCTTCGATGCAGGTGCCGTTGGCGCACGCGCCCGGCTGGCAGAACGTGACCGGCCCCGCATCGACCGCCGCATCGACGGCCGCGTCCGCGATCGCGGCATCGGCGGGCGCAGCATCCACGACCGCGGCGTCGCTCACGGCCGCGTCCGTGCGCGGCTCGTCATCGCGCGGATCGACGCGGATCAAAGCGAACGCGCCGAGCGTCTGCGTGGTGCCCGAGACGTAGACGCCACCCGGCCCGGTGAGCGCGTTGGGCAACTCGACCCACTTGCCGTCTCGCAGCGTGGCCACGGCCCACTCCTCGGCGGGGGCCTCCTCCAGCTGCTCGGGTGTGAACTGGATCGCTACCTGGACCGGCACCGCGAAGCGCGTCTCGGGCGGCGAGAGCAGCCATGCCGTGCCCTCGAAGCCGGCGGGCGGCGTGGGCAGCTCGGCGAACGTGATCTCCGTGGAGCGCGTGACGGCGCCTCGCGGCACGACCAACGCGATGCGGCCGAAGGCGGGCATGCCGCCCTGCGGCCCCACGCGCTCGCGCGCACTCGTCGGCGCTCGGCCTGCATCGACGGGCTGCCCCGGACGGCCCGCATCGCGCTGCGGAAACAGGCTCCCGAAGTCGAACGGAGGCAGCACGAAGCCGCCCCCATCGCGCGCCCCCGTGGGAGGCGGAGCACTCGCATCCGACGCGGTCGACGGGTCGCCGAACGAGCTTTCGTTGAGGCCCGTACTTTCCTTACAGGCTGCAAGGGCGAGTAAAGCGAGCGGCGCGAGGGTGCGAATACGATGGGGGGTCACGCAACCTTCTTACGTCACGTCTTCGCGGATTGCATTGACTGATCAGGCCGCTGGAGGCGGGATCGACCGCGAGCTGCGCGCGAGCGGTGGCGCGCCCGGCTCCAGGCGTCCGCCGGTGATCAAGCGCGCGCCGCGGCGATAGGTGAAGTACGACCAGGCCCAGTCGACCATCACCATGAAGCGATTGCGGAAACCGATCAGGTACCAGATGTGCACGGCCAGCCAGGCCAGCCACGCCAGCAAGCCGCTCAGGTGCAGCTTGTTCACCTGCGCGATCGCCCGCGAGCGTCCAATGGTGGCCATGCTGCCCTTGTCGACATAGCGGAAGGGCTCACGCTTGCCGCGATCGCGCAACTCCTGGTCGATCATGCGCGCCACGTGACGGGCCTGCTGCATCGCGGTGGGGCTTACCCCGGGCAGCGGCTTGCCGTCCTCGCCGAGCAAGTACGCGGCGTCGCCGATCACGAACACCTCGGGATGCCCTGGCACGGAGCAATCCGGGTTTACCTTGGCGCGACCCGCTCGATCGACCTCGAGCCCGAGCTCCGCGAGCAAGGGCGACGCGGACACACCCGCCGCCCAGAGCACGGTCGAGGCCGCAAGCACCTCGCCACTCGAGAGCGTCACGCCCTCGGGCCCGATGTTCTTGACCACGGTGCCGGTGCGCACGTGCACGCCCAGCTGCGAGAGCTGCTGCACCGCGCTCTCGGACAGCTCCTCGTGGAACGTGTTGAGCACGCGCGGCCCACCCTCGACCAGCAGCACGCGCGCCTCCGACGGACGCACGTTCTTGAAGTCGCGGCTGAGCACCCACTTGGACAGCTCCGCGATCGCGCCCGCCAGCTCCACGCCCGTGGGGCCCGCGCCGATCACGATGAAGTTCAGGAACGGCGCACGCGCGGCGGGATCACTCTCGCGCTCGGCGGCCTCGAACGCGAGCAACACGCGGCGCCGGATCTCGACCGCGTCGTCGAGGCTCTTGAGGCCCGGTGCGTAGTGCGCCCAGTCGTCGTGGCCGAAGTAGGCGGTGCGCGCGCCGGGCGCGAGGACCAGATAGTCGTACGTGAGCGGGCTGCCCTCGCGCAGCTCCACGCGCTTGTGCACGAAGTCGATGCTCGTCACCTCGTCGAGCAACACCATGGTGTGCTCGCGAGCGAGCAGGCCGCGGATGGGCTGCGCGATCTCGCTCGGCGCCAGGCCCGCCATCGCCACCTGGTACAGCAGCGGCTGGAACAGGTGGTGGTTCTGGCGGTCGACGAGCGTTACGCGAACTGGCGCGCGACGTAGCGCCTTGGCCGCCGTCAGCCCGCCGAACCCACCGCCCACGATCACGACGTGCGCGCCTTCGCTCATACTGGGTTCTACGCCTCGGTTTTCATGGGTGCACGCACTTTGCACTTTGCATGCGGGGCATCTACAAGCGCACGCGTGTCGCTCTCGCGAGTCAGTCTGCTTGTGGCATGCGTACTTGCCCTCGGTGCATGCGCGAAGAAGCGCGCGCCAGCCGCGAAGAAGCCCGAGCCCGAGCCGGTCGTCGCGAGCGTGGAGCGCAAGCCGGGGCGCGTGCCGGCGGACTTGCGGTGGCTGGCCTTCGGGGGCGGCAGCGACCCGCTGTCGAACCAAGTCTCGCTCGCCCAGGATCTAGCGCTGGCAGCCCGCTCGCTCGCGGGCCAGGGCATGGTGCTGTTCGCGAGTGGGCCCAAGGCGCCGGTGGCCGTGATGCGCACCGATCCGCGCGACGAAGACGCCGGCCTTTCCGCGCGTGCTCGCGAGGCGCTGACGCACATGTTGGCGCCGAGCGGCAGCGATCACATTCGCTATGAGCCCACCACGCTCGCCGTCGATGCGCCGGCCACGCGCGAGCTGGTGCTCGATGCGCTGCGGCAGGCGCTCGCCAGCGACGGCGAGCCGCTGCTGATCCTTGGCGCGAGCCACGGCGAGCACGGCGAGCTCGCGCGCGAGAACTCGCTCGCGCTGTGGGGCGGCTGGGGCGTGAGCGTGGAGGACGTCGCGGAGCTGCTCGATCGCGAGGAGAGCACACGACCCACACGTCTGGTGGTGACCGCCTGTTACGGCGGTGGCTTTGCGGAGCTGGCCTTCGTCGGCGCCGATCCACAGCGCGGCGCGCGGGCACCCACGCACTGCGGTCTGTTCGCCGCGCCCTGGGACGACGAGTCGAGCGGCTGCGATCCCGACGCCAACCGCGTGCGCCAGGAGTCGTTCACCATCCACTTCCTGTCCGCGCTGCGCGGTGAAGATCGCAACGGCCGCAAGACGGACGTCATCGATCACGATCATGACGGCAAGGTGAGCCTGCTGGAGGCGCACGCCTGGGCGCGCATCCACGCGCGCTCGTTCGACGTGCCCACCACGACGTCCGAGCGGTACCTGCGCGAGTACGCGCCGGCAAACGAGGGCGGCCGCAGCAGCCACGAGGTCGAGGAGCAAGCCGTCATCGACGCGCTCTCGAACGAGCTCGAGCTGCCCAACGAGCGCGTGGCGCGGGGCAAGCTGCGCGAGCTCGAGCACATCCTCGACGATGCCGCCGTCCTGCTCGACGAGGCGCAAAACGCCGCCGACGACACGTACACCGCGCTACGCATCACGCTGCTCGAGCGCTGGCCCTTGGTCGACCACAGCTGGGATCCGGAGGCCAGCGCGCTGATCGACCGCGAGGCCGCGGCGATCCTCGCCGTGCTGACCGAGTCCGAGCTCGCACAACAGTACGAGGCGACCCAAGCCGAGCTCGGCGAGGCCGCCGGCACCTACGACTCGGTGCGCGTCGCCCGCGCGCGCGTGCGGCGCTTGATCCACGCCTTCGAGACGACCCGATTGTCCGCAGCCTTGGAGAAGCGCGGCGGCGAGCGCTGGGCGCACTACCGCGCCTTGCGCGACTGCGAGCGCTTCGTCCCCGCGCTGAACTGAGACCATCCGCATGCCCGGCAGCGCTCCTGGACGCTGCGGCGCGGACCATGGAGGGGCACACCGTCGA